>JAFAGN010000163.1 GCA_023422695.1 Pseudomonadota bacterium | reverse complement strand
GTGTTGGTGCGTCCGCTTCCTCACCCCAAAGCCGACATCGCATCGCAGCGCCACAAAACGGGGGCGACCCTCGCGGATCGCCCCCAATCACGGGCTTCACATGGTGACGTTGGCTAAAGCTTGCGCGTGTTCGCCTCGATCAGCTTTTTCGCCTCGGCAATCGCCTTGGCGGTGGTCAGCTTCTTGTCCTGAATCTCGTTCGCCATATCGAGCAGGCGGCCGCTGATCACGGTACCCGTCTGCGCTTCCTCGTCGATCGCGATGCCGCCCTTGGTAGCCGCGACGCGGTCCCATTCGGCGCGCACCGCGGCCCAATAGTCCTTGGTCGCGGCCCAATAATCGTCGGCGGCCTTCACATCATATTGGTCATATTTGATATAGGTGTTGAGGACATATTCCTGGACAATCGGGACCAGCTTGCCATCCTTCGTCCCCATCTTGGTATTGTCCTGCCAGTGCACCCAGCCATCGGGGCTGGGCTGGTGGCGGTTGATCGACAGATAGCGGTCATAGACCGGATTACGCACGGCATCGCGGCGCGCGAGCGGGCGCCACGTCCAGCTTGAACGCCAGCGGCGAATACCGCCCTGCGTTTCGAACTGTCCCCAGCCGCCATAACGTGGGCTATCGTCGACCTGATACACCGTCTGCGACCAGCGGCCCGTGCGCATCTTTTCGGGGACATCTTCCCACGTCCACGCATTGCGATCCGAATAGACCAGCACCTTCGCGGGCTCATATTCCCAATCCTGCCGCCAATGCTTGATGATCATGCTCTTGTCGTCGTCGCCGGTGATGACGAGCATATGCTGCAGGCTGATCTTGCGGCCCGTGTCCTCGATCACGCGCACGACCTCGTTGCCGCCCGAACGTTTGGGTTCGAGCACTTCATAGCTCGGATCCCAGCGCGTCGATTCCTGCATGTTGAAACTGACGCGGTAATTGCCTGCCATCGCGAGGATGTCGGCGCGGTCCTGTTCGAAATTGGCCGCGGCGGCATCGGCGGCGATCGGCGGGTGGGCGGAGGCGGCGACGGGCAGCGCCGCGGTGAGCAGCATCAAGCTGGCTGCGATCTTGCGATAGGTTTTCATGGGTGCAGTCCTTCTTTGACGTTAGAAGCGGAAGCTGAGCGAAACGCTCGCGTTGCGGCCGGGCTGGGTATAGGCGTCGGCGCTCGCCGGAACGGTCGGCGCCGCGGCGGTGCCGCCCATGGCAAGGCCGCGAACGTCGCTCCACCAGCTGTATTTCTTGTCGAGGATGTTGAAGACCCCGGCGCGCAGCGTCAGCCCGTCGGTGATCCGCGCAAAGGCGGTCGCGTCGAGAATGGTGAAGCCATCAGGGCGGAAGCAGGTCGGCGTGCACAGGTCGGTGGTGCGCGATGCCTCCTTGCGCGCGGCGTGAGTCATGATGATCTGGCCCCCGAAGCGCCCCTGCGCCTCGCGATAGCCCACCCCGGCGACGAGCTTGAGCGGGTCGATCGACGACAGCGGCGAGCGGACGCCGTCGGGGTCGATGATGTCGCCCTTCGCCCATGATAGGGCGAGCGTCGTATACAGGCCGGACGACGCTCGCCCCTCGAACCGCGCCTCGGCCCCTTTGACCCGGACGCGATCGAGATTCACAAACTGAAAGAGGATCGGATTGGCGATCGAGCCGACGCCGCCCACCTGTTCCTGGCTGATGAAATCCTTGTAACGCGCCGAAAAGGCGGTGAGGTCGAGGCTGACCGCAGCGCTGGAAAAGCGCGCCCCGCCCTCGAAACTTTCGCTGCGCTCGGGCCCAAGATCGGGGTTGGGCAGCGTCCGGTAGGACGAGAAGGGCGAGGTCAGATTTTCGAAGAACTGGTTGACCTGCCCCGGTTCGGGCGCCTTGAATCCCGTCGCGTAATTGGCGAACAGCCGCACCTGATCGGTCACCTTCCATACCGCACCGAATTTGGGCGAAACCCGCGAGCCGTCCTGTTTGGCGCCGCGGAAGGTCGGCAGCAGCGGGTCGTTGTCGGGCGACAGGTCGAACCAGTCGAAACGCAGCGCCGGGTAGAGCAACAGGCGCCCGCCCGCGACCGCGATTTCGTCACCGACGAACAAGCCGGCGCGGGTGGAGTCGGTGCTGGGGAAAGCACGCGTCGGATAGGTTTCGCCCGCGGGCGGCACGGTGCCGCCGCGCAGCCCGCGCTGGCGCGTCTGGCTGATGTCGCCGCCGAACACCAGCCGGTGGGTAATCGCGCCAGTGGCAAAATCGGCACGCGCGTCGGCTGAGGCGCCGAACACGCGGTTCTCGAAGGTATTGAGGCGGGTGCGATCGGGAAGCGGGGTGCGATCTTCTTCGGTATATTGGCGGTCTTCGCCGTCCTGCCAATAGAGTGCGACGCGGGCGAAATCGATCGCCCCCTCGCCTTCCCAGCTCCAGTCGAGCGACACGCGCTTGCGGGTGCCGGTGTCGAAACCTTCGAGGCGATCGACCGAGGCGCTGCGCCCCGACAGACCGTTGGTGTAGAGGTGCGTGTCGAGATATTCGCCAGTCAGCCGCAGCTTGTGTCCGCTGGCGGGATCATAGACGATGCGTGCCAGCGCGGCGTCCGAACGGCCGTCCTGCGGGTTGGCCAGCGTACGCGTCGCGCCGATGCCGTTCGCGCTGCCGAGGCTGCCCTGATTTTCGAGCTCCTTGTAATCGCGGCGGGTATAGGCCGCCATTACCGACCAGTCGCCGCTGCGTCCCGCGAGGATTGCCGTTTCGCTGAACTCTTCATCGGCGCTGCTGTAGCTGGCGCGGACAAGCCCGCCGACATTCTTGCCTTCTTCCAGGAAGTCCGAAGGGTCCGAGGTGATGAAGCTGACTGCGCCTGCCAGCCCGTCGCTGCCATAGAGCGCCGACGACGGGCCGCGCAGGATTTCGACAGATTTGACGAGGCCGAGGTCGACATAATCGCCGCGCCCCGACGCCTGTGCGCCAAAGCTGAAGCCATCGGGGACGCGCACGCCATCGACCTGGATGAGGACGCGGTTGCCGCCGATCCCGCGGATATTGAAACTGTCGTTGCCCGCGCGGCCCGTCGCGCCGAGCGCGGCGCCAAAGCGCGCCGGCTGGCGCTGCACGCTGACGCCGGGTTCGAAGCGGACGAGGTCGCGGATGTCGGTGACCAGTTCGTCGGCGATCTGCTCGGCGTCCTTGACGGTCACGGTGACCGGGATGTCCTCGATCTTCACCGCCGTGCGCGTCGCGGTTACGACGATCTGGTTCTTGCGCGCCGCCCAATATTCGCCGTCATTGTCCTGCGCAAAGGCCGGAGCAGCCGTCACGGCGAGCGCGAGGCCCAGCGCGCTGCCCGTGGCAAGGCGGGATACGGACGGCAGACGCTGGATATTCAATTTGCTTCCCCTGATTGATTGCGATTGATTCGCAATAGCTGCGCTCTAGGGATGCAAAATCAGCAGGTCAATATGCTATTGCGACTCGTTCGCGTCAAAAGAGCAAGAGAGTTCGGGTGTTTGCGGGGGTTTGGTCCGAAACGTGCGAGACACACTCGCCAACCCGAACTTGTTTCAGGATGCACGGCATGCCGTTTCCGTCGACGCGCTGAGAAGCGAGAGGCTCGGCATGGGGGCTTAAACAAGCGCAGCGTAACGGACTTGTCGGGCGGCCTGCGCCGTTCACACTTTGCCGATCGAAATTGCACGGTCGGAAGTGCCGTCGATCCTCCCTGTCGCGTAGCGATGGGGAGGTGGCAGCGCAAAGCGCTG
>JAFAGN010000064.1 GCA_023422695.1 Pseudomonadota bacterium | reverse complement strand
CCATCGGCCTAATCCGGCGTTGCTGGGTAGAACGACAGCGCCCCCCGCCTTCGCGGGGGCGACGGCTGGTTTTGGTCGCAATCTGCCATCATCCTCGACGCCCCTCCCCGTCGGAGAGGGGCTCGCCGGATCAATCCGCCAGCACCAACCGTTCGTAACGGTCCATGTGATAGTCGTGGCTACCGAACTGGCCCTCGATCATCGTGGCGCGCTTGAAATAATGCCCGATCGCCAGCTCTTGCGTGATGCCGATGCCGCCATGCGTCTGGATCGCATTCTGCCCAACAAAATTCGCGCCGCGCGCAACCTTGGCCTTGGCGGCTGATACCGCCGCCATGCGTTCGTTCGCGGGAAGCCCCAGCTTCAACACACCCATGATCGTCATCGAACGCGCTTGTTCGACTTCCATGAACATGTCGACCATGCGGTGTTGGAGTACCTGGAACTTGGCGATCGGTACCCCGAACTGCTTGCGCTGCTGGGTATATTCCAGCGTGCCTTCGTGCAGCTTTTGCATCACGCCGGTCGCCTCCGCGCACACCGCGACAGTCGCCTCGTCGACGATCTGTTCAACCAGCGACAGGCCGGTGCCTTCGCCGCCGAGCAGTGCGTCGCCCGGGATCGCGACATTTTCGAAATAGATTTCGGACGCGCGGTTGCCGTCGACGGTCGGATAGTCGCGGCGGACGATGCCCGGCAAATTGGCGTCGATCAGGAACAGCGACACGCCTTCCCGGTCGCGCTGGCCGCCACCGGTGCGCGCGGTCACGAGCAGATGCGTTGCCCACGGCGCTGCATACACAACGCCCTTATGGCCGTTCAGCACATAGCCGGCGCCGTCCTTCTTTGCCGTGGTGCGGAGATTGGCGAGGTCGTATCGACCCTGCGGCTCGGCATAGGCAAAGGCGATGATCGCATTGCCCGCGATAATCTCGGGGATCATCGCGTCGGCCTGCGTGCCGCCAACGGCTTTCAGCGCGCCGCCGGCGATGACGACGGTCGGCAGATAGGGCTCGATCCCGATGACCTTGCCAAGTTCTTCCATGACGATCGCATTTTCGAGCGCGCCGCCACCGAGGCCGCCATGCTCCTCGGCGAACGGCGCGCCCAACATGCCCAGTTCCTGCGCCAGCGCGGTCCAGATCGCCGGATCGCGGCCGCTGTCCGAATTGATGAACTTCTGGCGCGTCTCAAAATCATAAGTGTCGCTCAGGAAGCGCGCGAGCGTATCGCGGATCATGTCCTGCGTTTCGGTGTAGGTGAAATCCATCTTTATGTCCTCGTCGCCCCCGCAAAGGCGGGGGCCGCTGTCGTTTTACACTGCGGTGATAGGCAAGGCCGATTGCGGCCCCCGCCTTTGCGGGGGCGACGCGCTCATCAAAGACCCAAAACCATCTTCGCGATGATGTTGCGCTGGATCTCGTTCGATCCGCCATAGATCGTCGTCTTGCGCATGTTGAAATAGGTCGGCGCGGCGCGATGGGCATAGTCGGGCCCGATCGGATGCTCGTTATCGCCCTCGCCGAAACCGCGGAAATAGGGGGCGCCATAATGGCCGACCGCTTCCAGGCTGAGTTCGGTCAGCCGCTGCTGGATTTCCGAGCCCTTGATCTTGAGCAGGCTCGATTCCGGCCCTGGGCCACGTCCGGCGTTCGGACCGGCCAGGCTGCGCAGTTCGGTGAATTCGAGCGCCGCGAGATCGACTTCCAGCTCGGCAACTTTGCGCTTGAAGAACGCATTGGCGAGCAGCGGCTTGTCGCCGTCAAGTTCGGTGCGGGCGATCGCCTTCACCTTCTCGATCCCGCGCTTCGACGCCGCGACCCCGGCGATGCCGGTGCGTTCGTGCGCGAGCAGGAACTTGGCGCAGGTCCAGCCCTTATTCTCTTCGTAAACGCGATTGGCGACGGGGACACGAACATCCTCCAGCCACACTTCGTTGACCTCATGCTCGCCGCCCAGCGTGATGATCGGGCGCACGGTGATGCCGGGTGATTTCATGTCGATCAGCAGGAACGAAATGCCCTCCTGCTGCTTGGCATCCTTGTCGGTGCGGACCAGGAAAAAGCCCCAGTCGGCGTGCTGCGCCAGCGTGGTCCACGTTTTTTGCCCGTTGACGATGTAATCGTCGCCGTCGCGGACGGCCGTCGTGCGGAGCGAGGCAAGATCGCTGCCCGAGCCGGGTTCCGAATAACCCTGACACCACCAATCCTCGCCCGACAGGATGCGCGGCAGGAAATGGGCTTTCTGCTCGGGAGTGCCAAAGGTGTAGATCACCGGCCCGACCATCGCGAGGCCAAAGGGCATCAGGCGGACACAGTCCGCGCGCGCAGTTTCTTCCGACCAGATGAAACGCTGCGTCGGGGTCCAGCCGGTGCCGCCATATTCGACCGGCCATGCAGGCGCGATCCAGCCCTTTTTGTGCAAAATCTTATGCCAGACGAGGAAATCCTCCTTGGACATCTCTTCGCCTTCGTCCTGCTTTGCGCGCAGCTCGGCGGGGTAATTTTCGGCGATGAAGTCGCGCACTTCCTGCTGGAAGGCGAGATCTTCGGGGCTGAATTCCATGTCCATCACGAATCTCCCATCGGATAATGCCGCGCTTATACTGCGCGCTCACCTTTACGTAAACGGCAAGTTGCGACTTGCAACTCGCCGTTTCCCGATGATTGCGCCAGTCGGCGCGCCTTGTCCAGTATGGGGGTGGCTTAGTTGGTACTTCGGGTGACCAGAACGACGGCACCATCGCTGGCGTAGCGACCGCGTATTTCGGCGATCGTCAGCGCGACATCGATCGCGGCGCCGTCGCGCGTCACAAGCTGCGATGCGATCTGCGCCGTTTGGCCGGAGCGGAACACGGCTTCCAGCGCCTCGGCAAACATGGCGCGCTGACCGACGCCGAGCAGGGCGGAAAAGCGCACGCGCCGGATCGCAGTGGCATCCACTCCGAGCATGTTCAGCAAGGTGCCGTTCGCCGCCTCGACCGTTTCGCGAACCGAGATGCGCGCGTGTCCGATCGCCCCCTCGGCCTCGACAGCGTCGAGCAGCGCCTGCCGCGCGTCGCTCACCGCGAAGTCGTCGATGGACTGGCTGACGTCGCGCAGGACCAGCGCGCCACCGATCGGGGTCGGTAGCAAATCGATGCGCAGCCACTGGCGCGGCCGCAAGATATCGGGAACTTCGCCGGAAAATCGCTCGCGATGATCGATCAGACGGACCAGGTGCTGCGCCAGCAGACTGCCGGCTAGACGCGGCAGGGCGGTCGTCAGCAATACGCCGATCAGATCGGCACATGACCGTTCGAGCAGATCCGATGCCGCCGGATTGACCGCGGCGATCCGCCATTGGCGGTCGATCAGGATCACCCCGTCACGGATCGATTCGACCAGCCCGGCGAGCGACTGTTGCAACCGGTTGGCGGTCCCGGCGACCTCCGCTTCGTCCCTATCAAGCCGCCGATAGTCATCGAGCGAGATCAGGACATGCGCGTCCTTGCCGTGATGCGTAACCACCACCGGCCTGCGCGCCGATTGCAGGCGCCAGTTGGCAAAGCCGCGAATGAAATCGGCCGCCGAAACACGCTCTGGTTCCCGGGCTGTCGTCACCCTCGCCTCCCCTGTTGCGTTTACCTTGCGACCATTTTGGGAGCTTCGTGCAGCGGTTGGCCAAAAACTGCCTCCGGTCCGGCGCCGATATGACGGATCA
The DNA here is from genome assembly GCA_023422695.1 of Pseudomonadota bacterium. Classification (GTDB taxonomy): domain Bacteria; phylum Pseudomonadota; class Alphaproteobacteria; order Sphingomonadales; family Sphingomonadaceae; genus Sphingopyxis. The sequence goes on along the minus strand of JAFAGN010000064.1, from coordinate 57,466 downwards.
GACCAGCTTTGCCTTGCCGCAGCGCAGCGCGTTGACCCGTGCATCGGCCTGTCCAAGGTGGATGCCGAGCAATCCGGTGAGGTCGCCGATTATCGTGTCGAGCACCGGCGCCGCGAGCGCAACGCTGTCCCCGACCGTGGTTCGCAGCGCGTTGAGGTTGAGGCCGATCCCCAGCACATTGACGCGTAGGTCCATGCGGTCGGAGAGCGATTTGGCGGCGCCCGCGACCATGCCGCTGCTCGACACGGTTTTCACCTGTCCGTCGTCGATATCGCGGCGCGAAAAGGCGACCTGTTTTTCGGCCAGGTCCGACAGCACCAGTTCGGCCTCGGCATCGACGCTGGCCAGCGGCAGTTTGACGACCCGCGCCGGCCTGGGATCGAGCGGGCGTTTCATGTCCTGGAAATCGGCGGCGTCGACGGTGCCGATCGCCAACATCGCGGGTGAGGTCACCACCCCGAGCGATACCGCTGCGCTGCTGTTCGGGCCGCAATCGATGTCCGAAATCCGCGCCGACGCCGACCCCAGTTCGGCCAGCACCGGGACGTGGACGCTGGCAAGCGGCGCTTGCACCCGGGCATCGATCTTGAGCCGCACCTGAGCTGTGCGCACGACAACCTGATTGGTATCGGTGACCGCGATGAGCGGTGAATGGACGGGCGGCTCGCCAATCAGCAGCGCAATATCGATCCCCGAACCGCCGGGCAGGCTGCTGGCAACCGACAGATCGACCTGGCGGTTGGCGTTGCTCAGCAACAGCATCGCGCGCAGCAGGCTCAAGGCGTTGACCTTGACCGGATTGGCGGGGTCAATGCGGATGCTCGATGATCGTGGCCCCAGATCGATCGCGCGCGAAGGCAGCAGGCTGCGCGGCAGGGCGCGATCCGCGATATGTTCGAGCACCCCGACCGCCTGCCCGTCCGAGGCACTGGCGAGCGCCGAAACGACCTGCGGCAGTGTGACGTGGCTGTCGAGCGTCTGGCCAAAGGTCAGCACATCGGCATCGATTTCGGTACGCAGCGCGTCGGAGAAGGCGAGCAGGTCGATGTCGGTGCTGGCGAGCGCGTTGTAATCCATCAGCGACAGGCCGAGCTCGCTGCCCGTCAGCCCCGACAGTAGCGCGTTGGGCAGGCCGCCGTTTACCGCTGCTACGCGCGATCCGAGCGAAAAAGCCGCATAACCGCGCCGCGCTCCGGTCGCGGTGGCGCGGATGACCGTTTTGCTCTTCCCGGTCAAAAACCGTCCGAAATAGAGCGGGCGGTCGCGGGTCAGGCTGATCTGCACCGCATTGGCCGAAGCACCGCCGGGCACGAAGCGCTGCTCGGCTGCGACCGTCTTTTCGGGGGTATAGGTGCCGGTGGTGAGCGCCGCGATCTGGATGCCGCAATCGCAGTTGGCCGCAATAATCCGCAGGGCGGCCGTCTGCTCCTCGCCCGGCCTGCCTGCCGCCGCCATGGCTGCGGCATCGGCGATCCCCTGCAGTTTGCGGCGGTCGAGATAGAGCGAGCCGATATCGACCGCCAAGGCCGCAGCGCCGATCAGCATCGTCATGGCAAAGGCGGTTGCGATGCTGATCCCGGCGTGGCTGTCGCGGACCAGGGTGCGGAGGGCTTCGACCAAAATCATCATCAATCCATCGGCAATTCAAAGGTCGCGCGCGAGCGAATGACATTGGTCGGCGACGGCACCAGCGCCGAGCGCAGAAAGCTGTCCTCAGGGGCGGTAAAAGTGACCGCGACCGTGATTGCCTCGCTCGTTTCGGACACCGCGACGCTGTGCGCTCCGCTGACCGTCTGCAGGCTGCGCGCGACCGCGCGCGTCGCCGCCGCACTGCGATCCGCCGCGTCGAGTCCGACGATCGCGGCGCGCGCGCCGTCGTTGGCGGCCTGCTGCACGCTGTGCGCCAGCATGAAATACTGACCATAGACCAGCATCCCCATCAGCAGCATCAGCAGCAAGGGCAGCACCAGCGCCATCTCGACAATGGCGGCGGCGCGCTCCTCGCTGGCCAATGCACGTCCGTTCGGGGTCTTTCGTCCGCGATGCCTGGGATATGGAGATGGAGCCGTCATGCCCATCAGCATGGCGCGCCGAAATGAAAGCGGCGTCGAAAATGATCGACGCCGCTTTTGCGTAATTTACAAGGACGCGCCGCTGCTCGCGCTCGGCAAACGCACGCAATTCGGCGTAGCGATCGCGATCATGACCAAGATGCTAATCGCGCGGCATCGACCTGGATCGCAATTTGCGACTATTCGGTGGCCTCCAGCTTGTCCTGGGTCCTGAGGTCGAAGTCCGATGCGTCATGCCGTTCGCGGAGCTGACTTGCCGGATCGCCGGTCACGCGGTTGACCATCCGCCCGCGTTTCACCGCCGGGCGCGTCGCGAGCTGATCGGTCCAGCGCTGGACATTCTTATACTCATGCACCTGCAGAAACTCGCCCGCATCATAGACCAGTCCCTTGGCCAGCGCGCCATACCAGGGCCAGATCGCCATGTCGGCGATCGTGTAATCGGCGCCCGCGATATACTCGCTTTCGGCCAGTCGCCGGTCGAGCACATCCATCTGGCGCTTCACTTCCATTGCGTAGCGATTGATCGGATATTCCTGCTTCGTCGGCGCATAGGCATAGAAATGGCCAAAGCCTCCGCCCAAGAACGGCGCGCTGCCCATCTGCCACATCAGCCAGGACAGCGTTTCGGCGCGCTTCGCTGTGTCGGTGGGCAGGAACGCGCCGAATTTCTCGGCGAGGTGGATCAGGATCGCACCCGATTCGAACACGCGGATGGGCTCGGCACCGCTATGATCGACCAGCACGGGGATTTTGCTGTTCGGATTGGCGGCAACATAGCCGCTCGAGAACTGATCGCCCTCCCCGATGTTGATCAGCCAGGCGTCATATTCGGCGCCGCCGTGACCCGCGGCCAGCAGTTCCTCGAGCAGCACGGTGACTTTGACGCCGTTCGGCGTGCCGAGCGAGTACAGCTGAAGCGGATGCTTGCCGATCGGCAGATCCTTGTCGTGGGTCGGTCCCGCGATCGGGCGGTTGATATTGGCAAAGCGCCCCCCGCTGTCCTTGTCCCAGGTCCAGATCTTCGGCGGCACATATTCGGCTTGATCGCTCATCTTGGCACTCCTGGGTTGTTTGCGGGGCGGCTCAATTTCATACTGACCGGTATTTAATGATGTGTGGCACCGCCGTCCACCCCCCGTCGGTCAAATAATATTTGCCGCCCGCAAAGCTGCGATCTCTGCGGGACCATAACCAAGCTCGGTCAGGATGGCCTCGCTATGCTCGCCAACCTGCGGCGCGCGACCGGGCGCAGCCTTGGTACTTTGCGACAAAGTGATTGGTGCGCGGATGATCGGCGCGGATGCCGGAGCGCCCGGATAATTGACGGGTTCGACCAGCCCCATCGCGGCCACCTGCGGCTGCGCCAGCGCCTCACTTGCGCGCAGCACTGGTGCCGCGGGGACGCGGGCGGCGCCCAGTTCGGCAATCGCATCGGCGCTGCTGCGCGCGATGCACCATGTCTGCATGATCACGCTCAGCGCTTCGCCATTGTCGCCGCGCAAGATGTCGCTGGCGTAGCGCGGGTCGTCGATGAGGTCAGCCCGCCCGACAAGATTAGCCCAACGGGCGAAGATGCCGTTGCCCACGATCTGCGTCACGATCCAACCATCGCGGGTCCGAAAAATGTCGGTCGGTGCCGAGCTGTAACTGCGATTGCCGATCGGCTGGCGTTCGATGCCGTTGAGCGCATGGTCGATCGCCAGCGCATTCGAGAAAGCGAGCGCGGTACCGAGCAGCGACCCCGACACGCATTGCCCCTGCCCTGTTGTTTCGCGCTCGCGTATCGCCAGCATGACACCGAAGGCGGTGTGCAGCGCAGTACCGAAATCGACATAATTGACCTGCGCGCGATATGGCTGGTCGGGTGTCCCGGTCAGATGGACCGCCCCCGACATCGCCTGTCCCACCGCATCGAAGCCGACGTTCTGCGCCAGCGGTCCCTCGCTGCCGAACGCCGACGCGGTGGCCAAGATGATCCGCGGATTGATCGCCGACAGGCTGGCGAAATCGAGCCCCAGCTTGACCAGCGCATCGTACGGCAGGTTGGCAACGACGACGTCCGCGGTCGCCACCAGTCGCCGCACGATGTCGCGTCCCTCCACGCTGCCCGGCTTCAGTGTCAGGCAGCGCTTGTTCCGGTTCATCTGCAGGAACATCGCCCCCGATCCGTCGTCGGCGACCGGTACCGTAAAGCGGTCGTCGTTTCCGCCCGGCGCCTCGATCCGGATGACGTCGGCGCCATAGTCGCCGAGCAGCGCAGCACAATAGGGACCTGCGATGTAGCGGCCGAAATCGAGGACTCGTATTCCCTTCAGCGGCACGCCTTGCTCTCCCAACATTGTCTTTGGCCCCGGGCTAGCAGCCGCCTGTCGAGCGTGCCAGCGCCTTCGTCGAAACCTGTCGCTTGCATGTTCGTTACAGAGCCATATGGTCGGCACATAATTTCAAACGGGGATAATATCATGGCGCGCTTTGTTTTCGCCCTTGCGGCGACTTTGGCTTGTTCGACGTCGGTCTTTGCGCAGCAGGCGGCACCCGCGCCCGCTGCGGAAGCAAAGCCGGAAAAATGGGACGTCAACGCACCGCCGGGAATGACTACGCGCAAGGTACCGATCGCGGTCGACGAAGGCAGCTGGATGAACGTCGACGTCGCCCCCGACGGCCGCACCATCGCCTTCGACCTGCTCGGCGACATCTATACGATGCCAATCGAAGGCGGCACCCCGACCCGCATCGCCGAAGGGCTGGCGTTCGAGCATCAGCCGCGCTTTTCGCCCGACGGTAGCCGCATCGCGTTCGTGTCGGACCGCGGCGGCGGCGACAATATCTGGCTGATGAACCGCGACGGCAGCGGCAAGGTGCAGCTGAGCAAGGAAGATTTCCGCCTGCTCAACCAGCCGAGCTGGAGCCCCGACGGCCAATTCATCGTCGCAAAGAAGCATTTCACCACGGGCCGCTCGCTCGGCACCGGCGAGGTGTGGTTGTACCATGTCTCGGGCGGCGCTGGCGTGCCGCTGGTCAAGAAACCCAACGAGCGGCACCAGAAGGAGCTCGGCGAGCCGATCTTTGCCGCCGATGGCAAGAGCGTGTTCTACACCCGAAATGTCACCCCCGGCCCGATCTTTGAATATGCGCAGGATAGCAACACCGACCTGTTCAACATTGAACGCTATGATCTGCAAGCAGCGAAGGTCACCACCGCGGCGTCGGGCGACGGCGGTGCGGTGCGCCCCACTCCTTCCCCCGACGGCAAGCGACTGGCGTTTGTGCGCCGTGAAGCGACCCAATCGAAGCTCTATGTGAAAGACCTCGCGTCGGGGATCGAGCGCAAGGTTTATGACGCGCTCGATCAGGACGTGCAGGAAACCTGGGCGGTCACCGGCGTCTATTCGAACATGGCGTGGACCCCCGACAGCCGCGACATTCTTTTCTGGGCCGGGGGCAAGCTGCGCCGTGTGAGCAGTCAGGGCGGCGAAGCGCGCCTCATTCCGTTCAGCATCAACGACGACCGCGTCATCGTCGATGCCACGCACCCCGCAGTCGACGTCGCGCCCGACAGCTTTACGACGCAAATGCCGCGCTGGGCCGAGGTATCGCCCGACGGCCGCAGCGTCGTGTTCGAAACGCTTGGCAAGCTTTATGTCAAGCCCGCCAGCGGTGGCACCGCGCGGCGGCTGACCGCGGCAAAGGACGATGCGATGGAGGCGTGGCCCAGCTGGTCGCGCGATGGCAAATCGCTCGTCTTTGTACGCTGGACCGATAGCGGCCTTGGCGAAATCCATGTCGTCGGCGCGGGCGGCGGTGCATCGCGCAAACTTACGACCGTTCCCGGCCACTATGCCGAACCGCGCTTTTCACCCGACGGCAAGACGATCGTGTTCGAACGGCGCGGCAGCGGCGGGCTGACCTCGACGCGGTGGAGCGAGGACACTGGCGTCTATCGTATGGCGGCAACCGGCGGCACCGCGGAACTCGTCAGCCGCGATGGTGCAAAGCCGCAATATGGGGCGACCAACGATCGCATCTTCATGGTCACCGCCGGTGATGGCAAGAGCCAGCTGGTCAGCACCGATCTCAGCGGTCAGGACAAGCGCACCCACGCCAATGGCGAATTGGTCAGCGACTATGAAATCTCGCCCGATGGCGGGACATTGGCATTCCGCCAGAATTACGACGCCTATGTGACCCCGCTGATGCCCGGCGGGCAGGACGTATCGCTCGGTACCAAGAGCGGCGCGTTACCGGTCACCCGCGTCAGCGGCAGCGGGGCGGAGTATATCCATTGGTCGGACGGCGGCCGCCGCCTCCACTGGAGCCGCGGCGCGACCTTGTTCAGCGCCGACCTTGCGCGCCTGTTCACCAACGCCCCGGCTGATGACAAGGCGCCCAAGTTCACGCCGCCCACCGATGGCGTTAAGCTGGCGATGACGCAGGCGACCGCGAAGCGCCGCGGCACCGTAGTCATCACCGGAGCGCGGATCGTCACAATGGCGGGCGCCGATGGCGGCATCATCGATAACGGCGCGATTGTCATCGAGGGCGACCGGATTACGGCGGTCGGCCCGCTGGCGTCGGTCAGCGTTCCCGCGGGCGCCGTCACCGTCGATGCGACCGGCAAGACCATCGTACCGGGCTTCGTCGATGCCCACGCGCACGGTAGCCACGGCGATGACGAGCTGGTGCCGCAGCAGAACTGGTCGGAGATCGTCAACCTTGCGATGGGAACGACGACCAGTCACAATCCGTCGTCTCGCGCTTCGGAAATCTTCGTGTCGTCCGAAATGCAGCGCGCCGGATTGATCCTAGCGCCGCGCATCTTTTCGACCGGCGAGATCATCTATGGCGCCAAGGCGGCGGGGGTCTATGCCGAGATCAACGGCTATGAGGACGCTCTCGCCCATGTCCGCCGCCTGAAGGCGCAGGGCGCGCACAGCGTGAAAAATTATAACCAACCGCGCCGCGATCAGCGCCAGATGGTGGTCAAGGCCGCGCAGGCCGAAAATATGCTCGTCGTTCCCGAGGGCGGTTCGCTCTATACGATGGACGTGTCGCTGATCCAGGACGGCAATTCGACCGTCGAGCACAATATCCCGCTTCACACCTTCTACAAGGATCTGGTCCAGCTGTGGGGCCAGACGCAGGTGGATTACACCCCAACGCTCGTCGTGACCTATGGCGGCCCTGCCGGGGATCCCTATTGGCGCGCCCACACCAATGTGTGGGAACATCCGATCCTGACCAAACATATTCCTCCGGCACAGCTGGCGGCGAACAACAAGCGCCGCACGATCGCGCCCGAGGGTGACTATGTCGATGACGATTCGGCGCGCGAAGCGGGTAAGATCGCCGCGGCGGGCCGGATGGTGTCGATCGGGGCGCATGGCCAGCAGGCGGGCCTCGGCGCGCATTGGGAAATCTGGTCGTTCGTGCGCGGCGGGTGGGGCAATATCGATGCGCTGCGCGCCGCGACGATCATGCCCGCGACCTCGCTGGGCTATGGCAAAGACGTTGGATCGCTGGAGGCGGGCAAGCTCGCCGATCTGCTGATTCTCGACGCCGATCCGACGCAGGACATCCGCAACACCGAGAAAATCCACCGCGTCATGCTCGGCGGGCGGCTGTACGATCCGCTGACCATGAACGAGGTCGCCACCGGCAATCGCAAGCGCGCCGCCTATTGGTGGGAGGCCGAAAAACCCTGAGCTATCTGTCCGTCATCCCGGCGCGCGCCGGGATGACGAAATAGACGGGGCTTTTGTGACTAGAGGGTTGCAAGCCGGGCGGCGCACCGCTAGGGGCGTCACCTCTCAGCGAGGAGAGTTGGCTGAGTGGTCGAAAGCGTCGCACTCGAAATGCGAAGTGCCGGCAACGGTACCGAGGGTTCGAATCCCTCACTCTCCTCCATTTTTCTTCCCTAGTGGGTTGAAAACGCTAGCTTTTCGACCGGGCAGCCAAATTCGTTCCCCCATTCGGTACCACATAACGATTTCGTTATGCCTGTGATCGGCGTTCGACGGCCCAGGTGCGGAGAAATCGCGATTGATCGACACGATAGAACGTTACGCTGAATTTGATCGCATTTGCCAATAAGTTGTTGCACCGCTATGAGATGCCGCAGGGGAAGCGTTGTGCCAACCGAAGAAGGCTCCCGCTGGCTATCGGCTGCGCCGAACCACTCCGCCCGATCGTTGCGGCGCTTCCCTCACCCGATAGGAATCACTCCGTTGCCCCGTCATCTACTGGCGCATCGCCCTCCCAGGGTTCGTCGTCGGCAGGTTCGGTCTCTGTCGCCGTCCGAGTTTCGTTTATCGGAGTTTGAGCCGGGGTTGGAGACTTCTCGACTATGCGATCTTTCGCCCAATCCGCGACGACGAGCTTGCCCCGCATGGCATCCTGAAATGCGGCGCCGATGATGGATTCGGGGGAATATGCGATATTCCCGCCGAAACTGTGATCGATTATCCGACATGGCGACGAGCACGTCGCTGTAAAACCGACCGAACCATTCGGATTCATATTTGCGAGAACATGCTGCCCATCATCGTTGAGGCCGAGGTATTGATAAACCGCCACTCCTCCAGCCGCCCGCCCATTTTTACGTTCTTCGTCTGAGATTGCGGCGACATAGTAATAGCTCCAACCTCGCCTCTCGTCATAATTGTGATCAGGCAGCGAGGGGCCGTTAGACAGTGATTGGGGCTGTGCGGGCGGTGCCGGAATAGGCGCTGCCGTTTCAGCCGCTGTGTAGTCGGGCCCGCCACTTGGCGCGTCTTTGCAACCCGACACAAGTGAAGGTGAGAGAACTACTGCTATAACAGGTAGCATTCTGAATTGACCTAGATATCGCACCAGCCCCCGCCCCGTCTGTTCATTCGATAGGGACTTATCGAACGGACGCGAAGAAACAGCAAACTTTGATTGCGTAAGACAAAGGCTTTACTGCCCCAGCTCAAACCCCTCAGGGATCGGGGGCATCAGAACGAAGCCCTGTGGTATCGGCGGTGTATTGCCCCGACCCATCAATTCGCGGGCTATCGATCGAGCCGCCTTTGCGGTCCTGTCCAATTCGTCCTGCTTATCTTCCTGATCGAGTTGCGACCACGAAGGGTCAGACAGCAGCTTGGCAATCTCATCGCGAAGGACGGGACCGGCGAGCGCCTGATATCGATTATACTCGGCATCCGACAGCTTTTCCCCGCCGACCTTTCGGCTCAGCTTCCCAAGTTTCAGGTTATCGGCCAGCAGGGCGTCAACAACTGGATCGTTCGTTTCCTTCGACGTCCATACCGGCGAGAGGAAATCAGGCCCGACGCCGCCCTGGCTGACAATCGGCTGGCCCCACATATCCCGGCGAGGCAGCAGGTTGTCGGACAGGCCGGGAATGCGCGACTGGATATAGCTCATGGTGTCGGGTGCTTCCCGCATGGTCGGGTCCATCCACCGCGCGACCTGAGAAACCCCGGTCGGCACGGCCAAGGAACCGGCAAGCCGCTTCACGAACGTGCCGCCGCTACGCTCGGGATCGCTGAGCGCTTCCATCATATCCGACACGCCCGACAGCCACGTCTTGTTCGACAGGTTACCGAGGATGCTGGCGACGATCAGACCCGCGCCTTCCTCGCGCTCGGCTTCCGTCATCCCGTCGCCCAGCGTCGCCATATCGGCGGCGGCGCCAATGGTCAGCGCGAAGGGATCGAGCCGCTTGTAGCTGTAATAGGTGTCGCCAAGCTTCACGCTATATTCCTGCCAGCCCGACGCGCGCAGCTGGCGCAGACGGTTTTGATCGGACGGCGGCGAGCCGGTGATAAGCCCGTTCGCAGCCATCTCCGCAAAGGCAGCCCCGAACCCGGAACCCACCATGGTACGAGCAATCGCCAAATCGCGCTTGGCCCCACCGGCTGCAAAGTCTTGCCGCCATTCCTTGAGCAGTGGCGCGGCAGGAGAGCGCTCGACGCCAAATTTAAAGAGATTGGTCGGTGTGCGGACGAACGGCAGGATCAGTTTGAGGATCGGAGCAGCTTGCGTGGCGCGGGAAACAGGACCGGCAATTTCACCGAGGGGCCGCTGGAACGTCACGTAACGCCCATAGTCCAACGCGGATTCGATCATGTCGTCATTCGGGTTGGCGAGAAGCTCAGCCGAACGAGCGCGCAGCGCATCGCCCTTCAATCCCTCGGCGTGCGCCTTTCGCATCGCAAGCCCGGTCAATTCCATTCGGCGCGCCATGCCCTTGAACAGCTCGTCCTCTGCGGTCAGCAAGCGCGTGGGGGTGCGGATAATCTCGCCCTTGAGGCCACTAATTGCCTTTTGCCTCTGATCCTCGACCTTTGACACGAAATCGGACGCCTCGCCTGTCCGCAACGCGCGGGCAAATTCGCGCGCGCCCTCCTTGGCACCCTGCAACATGCCGACGGCGCGCGAGCCGACTTCCGAGAAAGTGACGCTATCGACGGCGTCGCGACTGGCGACACGCCGCGCGGTAGCCAACCCCGCTGACAAGCTGACCGGCAGCCCGCATGTAGGGATGATTGGTTTCGTCATAATCGATAATGGCGCGGTTCTGGCGTAGGTTGTTCTCGTAGATGTCGCCGAACGACCGATCGCTGTTGAAGATGTTTTCGCGGTAGCCCGTCAGGCCGAGCGCATCCGGCACGGCCCCCATTTCGTCGAGGAAGCCCAAGGGGTCGCCAAAGCCGCGAGCAGCAGCGCCAGTGCGCCCGTCGCCGGGATCGATCAGCGGCAGCGGGATAGGCGCCGTGCGCCCCGCCTTGCGAGCCTCAAAGAAGGCAGCGACATCGCGGGGATCGAACGTCATGCCGTTCACTTCCGCAAATTGCGCAAGCTGTTCGGGTGTGGCGTCGGGCGATGATAGGAGCGAGCCGAAGGCGTCCTGCACCTCAGGCCGCATACCGGCGAAGGCGTTTTGCTTTTTGAAGTCGGCCAGCGTGGCGGCGTCCCACGCCGAATAGTCCAGATTGCCGTACTTCTGACCCGACCGGATGCTTGCGATAAACTCAGGGTCCGCCGCTTCCGAGGCTTGCCGCCCCTTTGACTTCCAGTACGCGTCAAGATCGACCTGGCTGAACGTCTGATCGCCCGACTTGCTGGCAAGAAAGCCATAGAAGTCCCGTTCCTCCTCGTCGGTGAGGCGCTGAAATTCCGGGCGCAGTTCGGGCAGATCGTTGGTAAACTCCACCCGTTCATCGGGGCGCAGCTTGAGGTTCCAGCGGTCGGCCTTGCGGTGGACCTCAGGGGATAGGTGCTGTGTAGCGTGGGCGCCCTGATTGTTCAGACGGCCCAGCCGTTCCGCTTCCAGATACTCCGCACGGCGCGCGGGATCGTCACCCAGATAGTCGGGGGCCGCCAGCCCCTGACCCTGCCACAGCAGCGGCAGTACATTGTCAAACCCGACGTTTTCGGTGACCACGACGGGGCGCCCAAAGGTTTGCTTGCCGATGCCGCTAACGGATGTCTGCGGCGTGATTAATTCGTCCAGTGCGTTCGTGGAGAGCAGGCCAAGCGGGACCGTGCCGCCATTGGGACGATAGCCGAGCTGGTCGCTCTCGAAAGCGTCATAGCCGTAGAGGCGGGCGTTGGGGCCGCCCTGCAAGCGCAGCGTGTCGCCGTCCACCACGCCGCCCGACGCGATGAAGTCCATCAGATCGCTTTTTGGGTCGGGCTGTTCAACTTCCCAGCCGGGAGGAATCGGCGGACGGCTGTCACTCATTTAACCGGCACCCACTTTCCGTTTTGCAACTGCATGCGCTGGCCGGTCTGTGGATTGCGAATGATCTGCCCGCCAGTCATGCCGCCAGATGGAGCTGCGGATGCCCCACCCTTGCCGGAGCGACGCTGATAAGTGTTGAGCGCTTCGCGCTCGCCAGCGGTGAGAGGCTGGCCCGCAGCGATCTTCGCGTAGATCGGAGCCATGACACCAGCGATTGTCGGCTTGCCACTACCGCGCGAGCCACCGGACGGGCGAGGATTGGCCTGCAAATAGGTGGGCGTCTGACGAAGCTGCATCCGGTTCTTCTGCCGCTCGCCTTCCATTGACAGGCGGTTTTGCTGCCGCAGGTTTTCGAGGAATTGGCGGCCATCGTTCGCGGTCGGCCCAGCCGTGCGCAGAACATAATCCGCCATGGCGTCGTTATATTCTTCGGTCCCCGGCTCAAACCCCATCTGGTCGGCGTAGAGCTGGAAATCCTCAGGGGCGTCGTAAAGCACCTGACTTTCGCCGCTGAGCGGGTTGTAGCTCACCCGGTCCTCCCCCGACATGAAGAACTGCGGCTTGCTCTGGTCATACTCTTGCTGCCACAGGCTCGACGCGAACGAGCGCAACGCCGGATCGACGTAGGGATTGGTCAGAGCCTCAACGATCGCGTCGCTCGGGCGATACATTGGCGTCGGCGTCGCCCCGTTTTGCGGGCGGGCTGTAAGTGCGCGAGCAATCTGATTGTCCTGCTCCGTTTCGGTAATCAGCGCTTCCGCCACAGGATCGCCGCCCACCGTTTGGCGCCAATCAGTGGGCGGCGCGGGCGCCTGATCGATTGACGGGGGGGCATCGGGCGCAGCCATAGCGGACTCAGGAGCCGCGGCGTCGCTGGGCGCCAGGTCGATAGGCACGATACCAGATGCGGCGACTTCGGGCGCCATGCTCGCATCTAAAGGGGGCTGAGTCAGCAACCCGGCAATACGCATGGTGTCCGCTGCGTTGGTCGCAGCCGCTCTTTGCGCGTCGCGGTCCCGCAATGCGCCAAGCACGTTGTCGGCCACCCGACCAAGACCTTGCGTCCAATGCTGGACCGGCGAATAGTCCGACTGCATCTGTCGCGCCGCAAGGGCGCGTTCGCGTGCGATATCTTCCGCCGTCATTCGCCGACCGGCTTTGCCCCATGTGAAGGGGGAGCCGGTGGCCTGTGGCTGCGTCAGTTCTGTTACAATGCCGGGATGAATGGCCATCAGTGAATCCTTGTGCTGGCGATGGACGCAGCGCTGCCGCCTTCGTCTGCAAAACGCTGGTTTTCTTCTTCGACGAGCGCGACAATTTCGAGTGGCACCGCGGCGACCGTGCGCTGGTAAAACTCCTCTGCTCCGTCGTAACCCGCTGCGCTCAGACGCTTATAGAGGCTGAGTGATTCAATCAGCCGGGATTGGCATTGGGAAGGGATGCCCGCGCTCTCGAAAAGTACCGCCGAGCGCCAAAGCGCATCCGCAAGGATAACGACGTCGTTCAGATCGCCATGGCTGGCGGCGAAGCGCGCAGTTATCACGGCACACTCTGCGGCTGCCACCAATGCAGCGATAGGCAGTTTGGTATCGAACGACAGCCGCAAGTAGGCATCGCGGATTTCGCGCTGGCCCTGAGCATCCCCATTCGCGGCCCCTACGATCAGCGGTCTGGCAATCCCTAGGCCTGCGCTCGGCTTGGTGATTTCCAGCACCGCTGCCGGGGTAAGTGTCGCGGTCACGCCGCTTCTCGTAGCTGGCTACGCACGGCGGCGCGCAGATATTCGCTCAGCGTCATGCCCGAACGGCGGGCCTGTTGCTTGGCTGCCGACAGCAAAGTTGGGTTGACCCGGAACTGTGCCAACTGGCTATGAACTTCCTGTCGCATGTCGTCACTCCCATCGCGAACAATCTAAAGCTCAATCGAGCTTCGATAGTCCGCAATGTAATGCAACCGACATGACAGAGGGAGCGAAAAGTGACGGATTACTGCGCGTTTCGCGCACTAAATCGACATGATTTATTTCGATTGTTTTTCAAACGCGCGCGGAAGCGAGCGGTGGGGCGGTAATCGCCTACATGCGCGTCCGGTCGGGCTTGGCCCATGGATTAGAGGCATGGGGAAGCGCCGCCATTGCTCCCATCGTCACCGGAACGCCGAAGATCAGCAGCCAGTATAGAAAGGTTGCGGCGCGCTGGTCGCCGCTAGGCGCAAAGCCATTATCGGCGTGTCGCGAACATCCGCCGAACAGGGCGTCGCCTTCCTCGCAGGACGGCTGCCCGACCATCACAGCCGCGAGCAATGCAATACCAAGGCAGTAAGCTAAGCCTTTGCCCAGCGCGGCGCGACGGCCTTGATTGTTCCCCGCAGCCTTTGCGGTTTTGTACGCGAGATAGACGAGGCCAGCCACGGCCAGATCGCGGCCCGCCTGTAGCGTCTCACTCCCCAACGCTTCCCACATCCCCACGCCCTCCTAGGCCGGGATATGTCGCTGATACCAACAGGCGCGTCAAGGATCGCCCTGGCTTGAGATATTGAACTGGACGCCTAAGATTTGAGGGCACGAATTGCAGCGCGGAGAACCTGAGCGGCCTGATCCAAATCACTGCGAGTGTAATTGATCAAACCCTGATCGCCGAGTGCGTTTGCCGCTTCCCATCGCCGCTTCGCATGTTCGTGACGGTCAAATGCCTGCATCCATTCCTGATACGGCCCTACCTCCATTACCATGGACTGCCCCCTACTCTGGCACCGTCACCCCGACGCGACCAGCGCGTCGCGTAAAGTCAGCGCCAGCGTCAGCGAGCGCCTTGCGGATTGCATCGACAGTATCGACGGCGACAGTTTCGCCAAGCTCGAACCGAGCGCAAGACATCCGGCTAATCGAGGCGGCAGCGGCCAAATCGTGAAGGGACCATTGTAGCGCAGCGCGCGCCATGCGGGATTGGGTTGGCGTCATAGTGAAACTGATAGTTTCATTTAGGGGCTTGCGCAAGCCCGTTAACGCTGGTACTTATCGTTTCACCTAGGGAACGTCCCAAGGCGGGCCAGAGCGTTGGTTGCACCCTTCGCCCCGGCCCTGATCGAAACCCTGATTACGAGGGAAACGACTATGGCTATCAATAGCACCAGTGCGCCCGAAAGCGCCACGACATTAAGCACGAACGACGCGGCAATCATCGCCGCATGGGATCGCAGGGCCGCAGCCTTTGCGGAACTTCGCGGCGCACCTGATCCGGCAACGACCGGCACCGGCACCGACGAGCAGAATGCCTTGTGGGCAATCATCGACGTGGCAGAGGCCGAAATCTGCACCAGTGTTGCCAGCACGGCGCGCGGGGCTGAATTGCAGCTTTGGACCGCCTCGACCTATTTGTTCGACAGCGCCGAGGACGAACCACCCTGTTACCGCGCTGACCTCGCGTACTTCACCGAACAGGCCGACCGCCGCGACTGGAAAGACCGCTTGGTCATCGCAGCCCTTCGCTCGCTTCGCGCGCAAGGGGGTGCGGCATGAAGCGCGACCTTCCCATGAAGCTGCGCGGCGTATGGCCGACGCTTGCCCATAACTATGCCGTTGCCCGTGCCGAACTGGCAATGACGAACGCGCTGGACAGTGAGGACGGCGAGGCGAAGAATGACGCCTTCACGACCGCGCTCGACGCGATCCTGTTGATGCCCGCCGAATGCGTCGCAGACGTGCGCCTCAAGATCGAGGTGATGGAGCAGAACAACGTCGCTGACGGCTGGTGGTGCGCCGAGGAAGCTATGGCGCTGCTGGCGATCGATGCGCGGGGCTTGCTGCCTACGCTGCGCGAAGGGCGCGTGTCATGAGCGCCGCAGTCGTCAAGCTGCCCACGGCAGCCCGCCGCATGGTCCAGCAGCCGCACAACAAGGGGAGTCGCGCCGCGGGGGCGGCCCTTCGCGAGCAGCAGGGCATCACCTTCGATTTTCGGTCCCCGACCGAGCGCGAAGCCGAGAAGACCGCCAAAGCGCGGCGCGATTTCCGCCAAGCAGCGCGGGATCGTCACTTTGACCTGCGCGTTCGGTTGCTCGCCGCCTATCATGATAGCTGCGCTCGCGCCTATCGTGCCCTGAACGAGCGAATGAAATTCGGCATAGATGACGCCGACGCCATTCGTCTCGCGGGCGAGCATGAACTTGCCGCAGTTGAAATGGTCCGCCTGTTCGACGAGTTTGTGCGGCTTCCTGTTTCGGGCAAGGTCGAACGCGCAGAGCGCAGAAAGATGATGCGCAAGGTCGCGCAAGGCATCGGTGGGGCGGGTTGCGCTCTGACCACCTACCGCGAGCGCAAACCGGCATGGGATGCCTTGCTGGCGGAGCAGGCGGCATGAGCGCGCGCCGGGGAGCCGATAGCCCGGTGATGACAGCAAAGGGCTGGGCAGTTTGCCTCGCAGTGTCGTGGTTCGCGATGCAGATTGTGGACCTTGCGTTTCAGGTGCTGCCATGAACGCGCTGTCGATCAGGATCGGGCGGGGGGCTTCGCGGCTCCCCGCCGACATCGCCCTGGCGCTGATACCCAGCCTGCCGCGTCCGGTGCTGGAACGGCTGGCGCAATCAATCATCGATCGGCTGGACGACATGGACGGCGACACCGATGTTGAACCGAACGGCGACGAGGGCGATTACACCGGCAGTGAGGACGATTGCGACCCGGGGCGTTGCCACGGCATCGACATGGGCGCAGGCTGTCCGATTGCTGACGCGGGCGAAGCGAGCAATCGCACTAGGCTGGCGCCCACGCTGGACGGCGAGGATCAGTCCTTTGTCATCATGCCAGCGCCACGGGGGGTCGAGCCTACGCGGTGGCGTGTGAGCTGAAATGCAGCGCAATACTAACATTTGCTAACAGGCGGCGGGTTTCGGCTCGCCGCCTTATTTTTTGTGTCGTCCCTGCTTAGGGGGCTCAAGGTCGGGATTATACACAGGGCTTTTGCTTCGCCAGTCATTGGGGCCACCGGGGCCAGCGTAGAGCTTGCTCGTTGCCCGCCAATCGCCGCCGTCCGTCAGGTTCGATAGATACACGTCGATCTGGTCGCGGCTCCATCGCTCTTTGCCACCAAGCAGAACCGGCATCGGGAGGCGCCCTGACATCACCTCGCGCTCAAATGCGGTTTCTGGCATGTCGAGATAGGCCGCTGCTGTTTTTCGGAGCATCATGGCTGGCCAATATGGAAGCTTGCTGCCGTCGCGCATTATCGTAGGTCCGCCCATTCATCATCGGTTTCAGCGTCGGGACCCTTCGCCCCCGTTATCAGTTCGATGGTCCCGTCAGGATGAATTATCAGGCGAGGTTCGGAGAACCCCGCGGCAAAGGCGCCTTTCAGGGCGCGAGTAACATCAGCCTGTCGGAATCGTGCACGATCGGTCATCCGAGCAGATGTCGCACGGGTTTAGGTTCGCTGCCAACTGGCCATCGTCACCATTATTTCACGAATCTCCGTCAGATGCGCGGCAACCCCGCCGTTGAGCGACCCAGGCGGCGGGGCCAATCACTCTAAAATTTGCTTCACCGCGGCATAAAGCCCAGCCAAGAACGCGCCCGCGACAAGAACCGTCGCAATCCAAAATTCAATGGCGAGCGCCTTGTCGCGCCATTTCGGGTCCATCTTCACGGGCAGCGGTGTCCCTGCCAATAGCGGTCCCACCGGGCCGCATATCCATCGCGGACCATCGCGCAGGATATGTCCCCCGACCGCGGCGAGGTGCAGAAGGCTGCCGTGCGCTTGCCGCCCGCGCCGCCCGCTGATCGGCAGCGCATCGTCGGGCCGGTCACCGAAATATGCCCGGTCGGTCGCACGCCGCTGCGCTTGCCCAGCAATGTCACCAGATGGTCGCGCGCTGCGATGGGGTCAGCAGCGGGGCAAGGATGTCCGGGGCTGCACGTCCCGTCCATTTCGCGCGCTGCGATGCCCGACAGACGGATATGCGGACCCTCAGCGCACCAGATTGGCCCGTCGCCGTCCCACACCGCAGTGGGCGTGCAATCGAACGACTGACCGGCAGGGACGACAGACGCGGCAAGGATCAGCGCCGCGATCATTTCGGCTCACATCCTTCCGGCCAAGGCTCATCGACGCCCCAGCGCCCGCAAACGCCATAGGTGTTGGGCTTTTCGTCGGTGCTGATGACCATGCGCGTATTGCTGTCCACTATATCCACCAGCGTGGCGGCAAGCTGGCCCGCCGCAAGGTCGTCCTTCAATTCCGGGATCGGGTGACGCCCGCGACCATGACGACCTTGCCGCATGGTTTTGATCTTGATGTAGAAGCTGTCCTTGAGGTCCTGGCGATCGATCCGGCGCATGTCAGGTCGCTAACGAGAAAAGGACGCGGAAACCCTCGTATGCGGGATCGAGGCGCACGATCTCGGCCTCGGCAGCTTCCTGCGCGGCGCTGCATGCCTCAGCGGCGCGCAAGCTGCTGCCATGCTCCCGGTAGTGCGCGTCTGTGCGCTCGGCGATGTCCAAGCCCTCGGCGAGCAGCAAATCGACGGCATAGGCCTCGACCGCTTCGCGCGCTGAAATGCCGTCGCGTGAAAGAACCGACTGCGCCGCAACCAGCGCAGCCTGTCGCACCGCGGGTGTCAGCGCATCCTGACCGTATATTGCGAGAGTGCCGTTGTCGTTCATTGGCTCAATCCTCGATCAGACCGGCGCGGATATTCCCGGCCTCGACCTGCAACGCGCTGGCCCGCGTCCGAGCGTCAGGATTGCCGGTCTTAGCTGCATAGGCAAGGAAGCGATCGGCGCGCCGGTCGAGATATTCGGCTACCCTGTTCAAATCCGAATGGCCGTTATGCCCTCGCAAATCCACCGTCGTCATCTTGCGCCTTCCGAATCGCTTGCATCAATGTTCCAATTTTGTTCTCGTTTGGCGGCGATGGCAAGAGAGCTGGTAAACCCGATCCGCGACCTGTTCGACGCGGCGGTCAGGCATGAGACGATCAAGGTCACATGTCGGTGCGGGAACGTGGGCATCTTCGACCCGCACGCACTGTGGTATCTTTTCGAGCGCCGGGGCTGGAATGATCGGCTTCCCGAGGTCCGCAAGCGAATGCGATGCCTACAATGCTATTTTGCTAAGCGGCAGCGGTCGCTGGCGACGCTTGAGTTATGCCGAGAGGATCATACGCGGCAGTTGCCGATGCCGGATATTTCGGAATGGAAGCGGCAGCTACGACGGCGGCGATAGACTTACGGCTCTCGATAATGGGTCCGCATTTTTATGAGGTTTTCGTAGGTTCGCGCGTTTGCCATGTTTAGCGTTCGAATGTGCGGGGCGCATTTGTCGAAATAGTATATGATAAGGCCGCGCACGTTGTCGCGGACGATATTCTGATCCAAATCTCCCCGCAGGACACCAGAGGAAAGCAGCTCGTAGTAGTTCAGAATGTATGAAACGGACGCTGCTAACTTGCGTTCGTCCTCTATCTCAGAGGCTCTAAGCTGATCCATTTTTGCTTTCGTAATTTGCGGCAGCGCGCCATGGCCAAATCCGCCGTGAAACCGATTAAGGGCGTCGCCAAATGGCGCGTGAGAAAACCGCGCGAACAGCATCGTGTTGGTATTTTGGCGAACCGTGTTGCGGTGGCTGATGCCACCAGCAACAGCCCAGCCAATTGCAGCAACAATCGAAGCGCCGAGGGCGGCGAAGAGAGGGTAAGCCTTGGTTGCATCTTCCGAACGAAGCCACAGATATACAGCGGCTAAACCAGCGCCGACAACGATGAGCGCAACCGTTCCAACGACGTAGCCAAATGGCTTTGCAGTGGGCAGCGCATAATAGGAGCGGAACTTAGAAGTGTCGCGTGCAAGCTTGTCTATCGCCCGCTCAGTGCGGGCGCGGAAATACACCTCTTCACTCTCAGATAAATTGAATGAATCAACTGTCTGGGGGCATTTTTCCGCTATGATCGCCCTTATAATTTTGCGGCGCTCGTCCCATGTTCTGTAGCCTGCGCCCATACGAATCTCGTTCATCCCCCGTTGACATAGGAGTGATATAAACTACTTTGTGGCTACGAGAAGGAGATGAATGATGGCACTAGAACAGGACATCGGCGGCTAAAAACCGCACTCCATACAACGAATTAGGCCCCTGCACGGGGCCTTTTTTGTGGCCAAAGAAACGCGGCGGCGCACAAGTTGACTCACCAGCTCGCGATGTCATCCTACCGCGATGTGCAACCTCTACACGAACAAAAGCACGGTCGCCGAAATGGCCGACCTGTTCAAAGCGCAGGCGCCGCACGGCTTCAACGCGCCAGCCGACGTTTACCCCGGCTATCCCGGCCTGATCGTTCGCGAGCATGATGGCGGTCGGCTGATTGAGCAGATGACATGGGGCTTTCCCGTCAGATTGAAGGGCATGAAGCCGACCAGCAAACCCAAGCCGGTGAACAACGCCCGCGACGACAAACTGCTCACCGGCTTCTGGAAACACTGGTTCGCCACCCCGGCGCAGCGCTGCCTGATCCCTTTCACCGCTTTTGCCGAGGCCGAGGGACCGAAGGGCAAGATGACGCGCACATGGATTAGCGTCGCGGACCAGCCGACCGCGGCATGGGCGGGCCTATGGCGACCGACCGACGAATGGGGCAACGCCTATACCGGCGTTATGGTCGATGCGACCGAGGAGCTATTCGACATTCACGATCGTATGCCGGTGATCCTGCACCCGGACGCGCACGAGACTTGGCTGCGCGCAGACGCCGACGAAGCCATGAGGCTGGTGACGCAATATCCCGCTGATCGGTTGGTGGTCGATCGGACGGCGGAACCTTGGTTCAAGCCTCGCGGCGCCTAGACCTGAAAACCGCGCCGATAGGAAAAACATCCATTTTGGAAATATCAGGCGCCCCCCAATTGCGCGCCCGCACCTAAGCTGCCAGACAAGCGACATATTTGGGGGAGTAAATCAAAATGAAGATCGCTGTTCTCGCCGCTTCTGCGGCTCTTTTCGTTTCGTCCGCCGCTTTCGCGCAAGATGCTACCAGCGAGGCGCCCGCGCCCGTTATTGCACAAGCGCCGACGAACAATGCCGTCCTACGCGCAGGAACGCCGGTTTCGCTGCGCATGATGGAAGAAATCACGACCAAAAAGAAGGCTGCCCGCGTGGGTCAGCGCTTCATGATGGAAGTTGCCGAGCCGGTTTTCGTCAACAGCGTGGCGGTCATCCCCGCGGGAACGCCTGCCTGGGGCGAAATCACAAACGTCCGCAATAAGGGGATGTGGGGCAAGTCGGGCAAGCTCGACGCGCGTGCGCTGTACGTTCGCGTGAACGGTCGCCAGATCCGACTGACCGGCACGTTCGACGACAAGGGTGTCACCGGCACCGGTGGCGTGGTCGCTTCTGTCGCGCTCGTGCCGCTGGCAGGCTTCTTCGTCACCGGCACCAGCGCAGTCTTGCCCAAGGGAGGAATCGTCGGCGGTTTCATTGATGAAGACGTCGAGCTGTCATTTGCAAACGCGGGTCCCGCGCCGCTCGAAGTTCCGGCAGCTGCGGCGCCCATGACCGTACCGGCCCCTGCGGCAACCGCCACGCCCGCCACCGAATGACGGAACTGTAGGAACTGGACCTGCGTTGCCGTCGTGTAACGCAGGAGCCAGTCACATGACCGCCGATCCCAAAAACACCGAAGCGCCTGAAGCCGTGAACCGCGAGCAGGATGACGAGGACACGCAGGCGCAGTCCGTCGCTGAAGCCGCCCGCAATGAGCGCCCGCTAGCCGACAGCGATAAGCCGAAGTCGGGCGACCAGACCGACGACGTTCAAGATGTCGTCGATCACATGAACCAGATGGAAAGCTCTGGCCGGATCGACATGGACGCATATCGCGGTGAGCGAAGCGATGATGACGAAGCTGGACAGCTTGGACCCGGCGGCGACGAGGACGAAGGCCCGCGAGGCGCTGAATGATGCGCAGCGGGCAACCGGAAAGCTCAGCGTAGCGACCGGCTTTGGCGATCGATGCGGCCCGACCAGCCCGATCCGCAAAACGACGAGCCAGAAAGCGATACCTGGCTGTGGCTGCTGTTGGCGGGAACGACCGTCGCGTCGATGCTCGGCATATATGCGGGAGTCGCAAACTAATGATCGATTGGCGTAAGGGGAACGATATGACCTATGAAGTCCGCGGCCCTGATCCCGATGATGACTGGTTTGTGGTCCAGATCGACGGCGACGAAGAAACGACCCTCGACGAAGCGTTCGACACCGAGGCGGCGGCACAGGCCGCAGCCGACAGGTTGAATGCAGCGCCGCGCCAATCCGGGGCGTGGGCGGGCTGACGTGAGTTTGCGCAGGCACCCCTAAATCGCCCTATTTTACGGGGATGTCGCCCACCAATTGCTAATCTTTGCTACTTTGGATGGGCCGCGGATGCGCGTTGGCTCGCTGTCGGGATGGCCTGACCTATGACTGCCTCGCAAAATGCAGAATTGCTTAGATCGCGCACAGCCCGACGCGCGACGACTGCCTGAAAAAATTCCCCGCGCGTATGGACTCCGAAAAAGCTGATTTCAGCCATTGTCGCCGCTGCCCGGAATATATCGCCCTATTTTGTACCGGAAACCGAACGCCCCTTTTACTGTGACCGAAAATTGCGCGCATCGCGCATAGCCCGCCTGTTCTCCAGCTGTTTTAACGGCTGACCCAAGGGCGCATGAAGAAAAGCCGATTTGTGCTGCGCGTTGATCGTCCTTCCAGTCACCCCCACCGCTCGCGGGCCGACTTCGCCGCCCGCTCCATGAATGCCGGATCAAGATCGATTGCCGCGATCAGCACCCGCATTGCCGGTGTCGGCTTGTGCCGTTCCTGCTCGCAGTTCTGGACCGTCCCGCATGTCAGGCCGAACTTCTTGGCGAACCGTGCCTGGCTGACGCGCAGGCGCCAAAAGCGCAGCATGAAGAGATCGCGTCCGAAGCCCTGCTTCCCATTACCGTAGTCCATGACAGTCTCCGTTTTATCGTGTTGGTTTAACCGCGCGCGTCGCCGATATTCCCCGGAAAAAAACGGTCGAAACGACCCGCGAAAAATCGCCCGATTAATTTGGGGTTGTAATTCTTTGCTTTGATCATGCTGCGAGCGCCGGAATTGCCGCCCGGTCGGTCATCATGGCAGGAAGGATGTCCGGGAGGAGATGAAGCCCCTGCCCGTCCCGCCAGTAGAGTGCGCGCGCCCCAGACCCCATGGTCATAGCTATGCTCGCGCTCCCTGATGAAATCCATGCAGCGGCTTTCCTGCGTTGCCTTCTTGGGCTTCGCAGCAATGGCGCCGTCACGTGACGCCTCGCTGTGGCGCTGATAGCCGGGGCCGTCCGGATATTCCGGCAGATCGTCATCATGCTGCATGACGCACCCCCTTCGCGGCCTTCTGCTCGACACGGCGGGCAATACGGTCGAGCCACTCCTGCTGCGTCGGCGAGGGCTTCCCCGTCATCAGCATGGCATTGAGGAAATTGCGCTCGCGCGGTCCGAGAGTGTTGGCGAGGACGAGCAGCCATTTGGCGGTCTGGCGATGGTCAGTCATTGGCCGCCTCCTCGATCTGCGGCAATTCGGCTCTTTCCAGCAGTTTGCCGAACCACCGGGCCTGTTTCTCGGTAAGTGGCTGAGGATCGACAGCGCATTGGCCGCAGAAGCTGCCTGCCTGTCGGGAAAGCGGAGCTTTGCCCGATCGGTGAGCGTCGAATAGCGCCCATGCGGAATCCGCGATGTTCATTGAGCTTCTCCGAAAAGAAGCGCGGCGATCAGATCACACCGGGCAGAAGGTACGCCGTGCCGCCCGAGGAATTGCGCCCTCAAGCATGCGGTGCTATCTGTGTCTGCGCTGTTGTTGATGAAGTGATTTGTGAGCGCCTGCGCCGGTCCAACGGCGCGGGCGTTTCGCGTTTTAGGGTGCGTTCCCCGTTCGAGGATAAGCACCACTCACGCCGCAATCTGGCGTGACGCGAGTTGGCGGGACACGTAGCCCTCAATGCTCGATACCGTGATGCGGGTTGCGCGGCCAACCTTGAAGGTTTCCAACTCGCCTGCCGCAATAAGGCGGTAGCCAGTGGCTGGACTTACCGGGATCATTCGAAAGCCGTCCTTGAGCGTGACGGCGAGAGGTTTGATGGTCATCGCATACTCCAGATCATTTCCCGCACTATCGCGGTGCATCTGGAGCTATCGGCAGGTCGAAATCGGAAAGAAGGGCGCCCCCAATTATTGATGAATCGATTAGGTGCCGCGATTATTTTTTTGGTGGGGCGCCTGCTCTACCCATCCAAGGGCGACTATCCTTCCTTGCCTCACCCCATGCCCAATTGAACGACCGCCCGCTCAGGTCGGGCCAGCGCTCCTCCGCCATCACAGCGGCATCGGGCTTCTTCGGATTGTTTGGCAGGTCGCGAGCGTATATCTCTCGCAACCAAGCGAGGCACTCCAGCTTGGCCTTATTGCTGGATCGCGTGGGCTCAACGCCGACAACAGCCTTCGGCGGGTCGATATCGAACCACTTCGTCAATTCGGCCAAGTTAAAAGAAAGCCCTGTCAGTTCAACAGCAATCCAATCCCCTTCCTTGACGCCTTTCAATTGCTTCAATTCGTAGGCGTATCGACGCGAGCTAGGGTGCAAACTCTGGGGATTGTCTCGCCAGAGGGAAGCCGGCACGGCCCAATCTACCCGTGGCGTCTCAACGCGCTCAAGGTAGCCAGATTTGCCGCGTGCCGCAGTGACCGTCTTACCATTGGCAGCTTCTGCCGAAACGCGGCCATGTTTAAGGCCGTCGAGAAGCTGCAACCGACCGGAAAACCAGTTCATATCATTCCACCCGAGAAGTTCGGCGATTCGGTCAGCTCGGATCATTTCATCACTCATGCTCGCCTCCGCTGGCGATCCGCATTTGAATGACGGCGCGGCAGGCTGGGCGGATGCCAGCCGTTCGGGAGCTACCCTAGCCGCACCGCCTGCTCATGCCCGCCTGTCGGCGAGTTGAACGACGTTGCTCCGATCGCTGAGAATGAATGCGGACCAATGGTCCAGCAGCGTTCGGCGCATTTCTAAAAACTTGGTTCGCTTGTAGGCGGCGATCACGGCGTCGGGGACGCTATGCGACAACGCAGCCTCCGCAACGGGATCGGGGATTTCCGGATGCTGTTCAGCAGCCCAATCGCGGAAGCTCGACCGGAAGCCGTGGGGAACGTAGGTCAGGCCCGCATCGCGCATGACTTTGCTGATCGTCATATCCGAGAGTGGCTTGCCCTTGTTGTTCGGCAGCAGGAGGGATTCCGGTTTCGACGGGTCAGAAATCTCAGCGATATGCGCGAGCACCCATAATGCGGCATCGTTCAGCGTGACGGTATGGGGCTCATTGTTCTTTCGCATCAGTTCGGCGGGGCGGTTCCAATCCCGCTTGTCGGTGTTGACGTGCTGCCAACACGCTTCGCGAACCTCGATGGACCGCGCGACGGTGGCAATCGCCAGCATTAGGCCAAGGCGCCCTTTCGTCGGGGTTTCGTTCATAAGGCTACGGAAATAGCCTGGCACTTCGGCATAGGGCATTGCCTCGAAATGTCCGCCCTTCTTGGTTTTGCCAGTGAGAGCGCCGACAGCCTTGCGGGGAGCCTCCGTTGCCCGCCAGTTCTTCGCCTTGGCGAAATCCAGAACGGTCGCGATCCGCTGGCGGACCTTCTTCGCCATGTCGGGTTTCGCCGTCCAAATCGGCGCGAGCGCGTTGGCGATATGCTCAGCTTCGACCAAATCGATCCGCATTTTACCGAGGGTCGGATAAGCGTGGGTTTCGAGAGAGGACAGGAAAGCGTCCGCGGTCTTTGTCGACCAGCTATGGGAAGCCGTCTGCGCCTTATGTGTCGCTATCGCCGCTTCCTTGAACGACGGCGGCGCCTTCCGGTCCTTCTTCCTTTCGTCAACCGGATCGCGACCCGCCTTGGCGGCATTGCGCAACCGCGCTGCTAGCTCGCGGGCTTCGGCCAGCGTCAACCGGCTCTTTTCCTCAAGCGGTATGTCGGTTCCTATATCGCTGCGCATGGCGAGCACCGAGGTTTCGACAGAACCAAGGCCAATATCGCGGCGGCGACCATTGACCTGCACGCGCAGTAGCCACGACCGGGCGCCAGTCGGCTTGACGAGCAGATACAGCCCGCCGCCGTCAGCATGGCGACCGGCCTTCGCGCTCTGAACAGTCTTGGCAGTCAGCTTCGCCATGTTCCCTCAACCGTTCCCACAGAATCCTTGAGCAACCCGGATAGTCCCAGATTGTTAGAGATAGCATAGTGCGACGGGAAAGCCGCGCAAGTGCGGCGTTGAGGGTAGTTCTAGATATTTCGGGAGAGAAACGGTTATGTTCCCTCACTCTCCTCCATTTTTTCCCTGATTTGACCACCAGCGGACATCCGCCCCGG
The DNA here is from genome assembly GCA_023422695.1 of Pseudomonadota bacterium. Classification (GTDB taxonomy): domain Bacteria; phylum Pseudomonadota; class Alphaproteobacteria; order Sphingomonadales; family Sphingomonadaceae; genus Sphingopyxis. The sequence goes on along the minus strand of JAFAGN010000064.1, from coordinate 31,238 downwards.
CATTGCTGCCGGGACGGTCCGGAAAAGCTAACCCCTTATGCTGATTAGCGAGGGTGCCGCCAGCGCGCCGATGATCGCGCCAACGACCAGAAATAGTACGATCGCGACGATAACGACGACGGCGGTATATCCGATTGCTTTGTCCTCGGGTGCCTTCATCAGCACTGGTAAGCCTAAGTAGAGAAGATAGAGACCGTAAAGTCCGAACAAAACGCCGATCAGCGAGAGGGCCGGAATGAGCCCGAATACACCGCCGACCCAGCCCGCTGTCGCTGAGTAGGCAGCGACCTTTAACGCCTGGACCTGGCCTTTCTGTCCGCCGAAGTTCGGTGCCAGTGCGTCGATCACCAGGGCGAGCGCAAAGACGGTACCCAGCGCCAGACCATAAAGAACGATCGCCGATACCAGCGCGCCGACCAGCGGTGGATGGTAAGTGATGCCAGCAAAGGTGGTACCGAAAACCTGCCCCCCGATAAACTGGGCGATCGGCCCGATCGCGGCCAGGACGAGCACATAAGGCATATAGATCGACTGGGTCGTCGCGGGCTCGGTGTCGATAACCGCCCACGTCTCCTTGGGTTTCAGGATGATGTTCTTGGCCCGCTCGATAATGCCCGATGCGGGGCTTTGCGGCGGCGTCGGGTTGCTCGTCGGAATGTCGTTCATGCTATGCCTTTCCCTGTTGCAATCAACACGGCCCGCAATCCAGCCCGGTACAACCGGCGGCCGAGCAGGCAAATTAGCTCGGCATGCGTTATCGTCTGTAACGCGTATCACAGCCGGGATTCGACCCACCGGCGGGCAACCGAGTGTAACAGGGTTGAAACAGCAGGGAATAGCCATAGATAAAGGGCATGATTTCCGACTCATCTTCCGAGCGTGCATCCGCGGTAACTGCGCCGTTGGTCGGTGCCGCCCGCTTTGCTCCGGGCGACATCGTGCGCCATCGCATGTTCGATTTTCGCGGCGTCGTCTTCGACATCGACCCGGTCTTCGCCAACAGCGAAGAATGGTATGAGGCGATCCCGGAGGATATCCGCCCGGCGAAAGAGCAGCCCTATTATCACCTGCTCGCCGAGAATGGCGATTCATCCTATATCGCTTACGTCAGCCAGCAGAATCTGGTGTCCGACGCCGACGGCGGGCCGATCGACCATCCGCAGATCGATGCCATGTTCGATGGCCTCGATGACGGTCGCTACCGCGTCCGCGCGATCCACCGCCACTGAATAAATAGGGACTGTCCCTAATTTATTCAGGCTTTCAGTTTCCACCCCGAGGCAAGCAGGCGATAGGTCAGCAGCCCGAGCAGGATATTGACCCCGACCAGCACCGCGATCGCGGTCATCACCGGATTGGGGATCGTCGAATCCACGGTGCCGATAAAGCCATAACGAAAGCCCATGATCGCGTAATAGACGGGATTGCCGTGCGCGACGGTCTGGAACCACGGCGCCAGCCGGTCGACCGAGTAGAATGTCCCCGAGAGCAGCGCGAGCGGGGTAACCACAAAATTGGTCACCGCCGCCGCATGATCGAACTTCTCAGCCCACACCGATGTGATAAGGCCGAGGAAACCGAGCATCGATGCGCCCAGTACGCCGAACACCGCTACCGCCCAGAGATGGTCGGGGCCGACATGCACGCCGGGCCACAGCGACATCGCCAGCCACAGCGCGCAACCGACCAGGATCGCACGGGTGATCGCGGCGCCGACCAGCGCGATGATCAGTTCACCGACCGCGAGCGGCGGCATCAGATAATCGACGATCGTCCCCTGGATCTTGCCGACCAGCAGCGAAAAGCTGGAATTGGCAAAGCTGTTTTGCAGCATCGCCATCATGATCAGCCCCGGCGCAATGAAATCGGCAAAGGGAACCCCAATGACTTCACGCCCCGCGCCGCCCAGCGCGACGGTGAAAATAACGAGGAACAAAAGCGTGGTGATGGCCGGTGCCCAGATTGTTTGCAGCTGCACCTTGAAAAACCGCCGCACCTCCTTGACATATAGCGCCTGCATGCCGGGCACGTTGAGCGTCCGGATATGCGGCACTCCCGGTTCGGCAAAGGGCGGGGTTGCTGCGAATTTGCTCGATTCGGGTCGCGAAATTTGGGGCTGGTCGTTCATGGCGTTCTCGCCTATCGCCTCCCCGATCTTACCGCAAGCTGGGCAGTGGCGCCGGTCCGCAAGGATCGCATCGATGACCGCGACAATGCCCGCGGCGTGGAATGACAAGGAATGAATATGTCTTGGACCGATGAGCGCATCGAAAGCCTGCGCACCATGTGGGAAAAAGGGCTGACCGCCAGCCAGATCGCCGACGAACTCGGCGGCGTAAGCCGCAATGCGGTGATCGGCAAGGCGCATCGCCTGGGCCTGAAATCGCGCCCTTCGCCGGTGAAGGCGACCGACAAGGTCAAGCCGGTCAAGGCAGCGGCGCCCGCCGCGCCCAAGCCGGTCGCTCCGGCTGCGCCGCCGCGCGCCGCGGCCCCGGTTGCCCCGCGTCCGATCGCGGCTGCACCGCCGAAGGCAGAGGCGCGCCCGACGGTCGATACACCGACCGCCGATGGTTCGGTCGGCGAGCAGATCCCCAAGGCCGACCAACCGCGCATCGTGTCGATCGGCCCCGGCGGCTTTATTCGTCAGGGACCGGGCGATCAGCAGGCGCCGATTCCGCCTGCCCCGCCGCGCCGCCTGGTTCCGGCCAAGCCGAGCCCCGAGATCGCCGACAAGACGACCTTGCTGGATCTTAACGACCGTATCTGCCGCTGGCCGATGGGCCACCCGGGTGAACCCGACTTCCATTTCTGTGGACAGGCAGTCAATCCCGGCTTCCCCTATTGCGTCGAACATTGCGGCCGCGCCTATCAGGCGCAATTGCCGCGCGGCACGCGCCGCCCGCCCCCGCCGCCGCCGTTCGGAGGCCCGCGAGTTCGTTGAGGCGCGTTCGGTGAGGCCGTTCGCACAGGAGTTTGAATTCGCGCGTGCGCTCGGCCTGCAAATGGTCGAGCGCGGCGATGGTCGCTGCGTGATGGCGATCGATGTCGAGCGCGAGCGCCATTTCAGCCCGCAGGGCGCTGCGCATGGCGGGGTTGCCTATTCTTTGGCGGACACCGCCATGGGCGGCGCGCTGACCAGCGTGCTCGATGCTGACCGGTGGTGCGCGACGCTGGAAATCAAGTTCAACTATCACGTTCGCGTCGGCGAAGGTCGGCTGACCTGCGAAGCGGTAGTACTGCACCGCGGCAAGCGTGTCGCCAATATCGACGCCAAACTCTATCAGGACGGCCGTCTGGTCAGCAGCGCCAACGGCAATTTCGCGATTTTTGCGGCTCCCACCCCCCAATAGCCGAAAGACGCCGGATCTTTCGATCCGACGCCTTCCGAATTGCACTTCCAATCAGGCTTAGAAGCGGAAGCTCAGCGTTCCGCGCACGCTGTGGGTGCGGAAATGATCGCTGCTGCGCTTCATATCGGTCCCGCCGCCATTGAGCAGGAAGGGATTGGTCGCGGGCGCGGTACCCTGGCCGACGTTCACCACGAAATCATCGTCCTTGATGTCGGTGTAGAGATACTCAAGGCCGACCGCGATGTTGTTGGTGACCATGATTTCAGCACCGCCGCCTGCGGTGTAACCCCAGCCGTTGGTCTTGCCGTTGTCGGCAAAGCTGTTTGCGGTGTTGCTGGTCGTGAACCGGTTGTCGAGGCGCGCATAGGCGCCGCCACCGGTGACATAGAACAGCGCGCCGCCGCCCGGGGTGTAACCGGCGCGCAGGCGGGCATTGGCCTGGTAATCGGCCTCACGGCTGAACGTATAGCTGGCGGGCGTGGTCGAGAAAGCGGTGACGCTGTCGCGTGCCACGCTGCGGCCACCCTCGATCACCGCGCCGAGAACAAAATTGCCCATGCGCTTGTCGAAACCAAGACGACCGAAATATTCCGGGCCATCTTTGTCGTTACGACAATTCAGGTTCGCGCTGCTGGTTGCGGCCCCGTTACAGAAACCCGTCGAAAAGGCGTTGGCACCTCCCACCGTGGTGACCTGGTCGCCAAAGGTGCCGTCGCGATTGGTATCGAACAGGACGGTTTCGCCGCGATCGCTGCCTTGCAGTGTGCCGCCGCCGCCGATGCTGATGTACGGACCGTCGAAGTCCTGCGACGGATCGCGGTCTTGCGCGAAGGCGGGAACCGCAACGGTGCTGGCCGCCAGAACGGCGAGGAGAGAGAGAGTTTTCATTTTATACTCCGCTTTTTGAATGACTTTTTAGTCACCGCCCCAACCCGCGCGCTGCGGGCAAAGTTCCCTAGCGCCATGGAAATGAGATAGACCGAGTGGTGAAAGACGCCGATCCGTCCGCAAAAACCGCGCTTGCCAGCGGGCTTTCCTGCCTCCTATAGCCAAGCGATGAGTCACGATTTGTTCGACGCCGCAACTCCGGCCACCGAAAGCTACAATGCTTCGCAGATCGAGGTGCTGGAGGGGCTGGAACCCGTTCGCCGACGCCCCGGCATGTATATCGGCGGCACCGATGAGCGCGCGCTGCACCACCTCGCTGCCGAGGTGATCGACAACAGCATGGACGAAGCGGTCGCGGGCCATGCGAACCGCATCGAGGTGACGCTGGAAGCGGGTAATCGCCTGACCGTCACCGACAATGGCCGCGGCATCCCGATCGACCCGCACCCAAAATTTCCCGGCAAATCGGCGCTCGAGGTCATCATGACCACGCTCCATTCGGGCGGCAAGTTCGAGGGTAAGGCCTACGCCACCTCGGGCGGTCTGCACGGGGTCGGGATCAGTGTCGTCAACGCGCTGTCGATCGAAACCGAAATCGAAGTGGCACGCAGCAAGCTGCTTTACCGACAGCGTTTTGCGCGCGGAACGCCGGTCGGCGGGCTTGAGGAACTTGGCCCCACCCCGAACCGGCGTGGGACCAGTGTATCGTTTGTTCCCGACCCCGAGATCTTTGGCGACCATGGCCGCTTCAAGCCGCAGCGCCTGTATCGCATGGCGCGGTCCAAAGCTTATTTGTTCGCAGGCGTCGAAATCCGCTGGAAATGCGCGCCCGAACTGATCGGCGATGATACGCCAGCCGAGGCGACGTTCCAGTTCCCCGGCGGGCTGGCCGACCACCTTAAAGAACAGATCGGTACCCGCGAATGCGCGACCGCCGAGCCGTTCGTCGGCCGTCAGGATTTCGCGGGTGATCAGGGGCGCGCCGAATGGGCGATCGCCTGGCCTCTATGGTCCGACGGATCGTACAGCTGGTATTGCAACACCATCCCGACGCCCGCTGGCGGGACGCATGAGGCGGGGCTCCGCGCCGCGCTGACCAAGGGATTGCGCGGTTTCGGCGAGTTGATCGGGCAAAAAAAGGCCGCGCAGATTACTGCCGAGGACGTCTTCAACGGCGGCGAAATGATGCTGTCGGTGTTCATTCGCGATCCGCAGTTTCAGAGTCAGACCAAGGACCGGTTGTCGAGCCCCGAAGCGGCGCGGTTGACCGAAGGCGCGATCCGCGATCATTTCGACCATTTCCTGTCGGACAATATGGATCGCGGTCGCGCGCTGCTGGGCCTTGTCCTCGATCGCATGGACGAGCGGTTGAAGCGCAAGGCCGAACGCGAGGTCAAGCGCAAGACCGCGACCAGCGGGCGCAAGCTTCGCCTGCCCGGCAAGCTCACAGATTGTGCGAATGACGGACCTGAAGGCACCGAATTGTTTATCGTCGAAGGCGATAGCGCGGGGGGCAGCGCCAAGCAGGCGCGCGACCGCAAGACGCAGGCGATCCTGCCGATCCGCGGCAAGATTTTGAACGTCGCGAGCGCCAGCGCCGACAAGATCCGCGCCAACCAGGAAATCGCCGACCTCGCGCTCGCGCTCGGCTGCGGGATGCGCAAGGACTGCGACGCCGACCGTCTGCGCTACGAAAAAATCGTGATTATGACCGATGCCGACGTCGACGGGGCGCATATCGCGACGTTGCTGATGACCTTTTTCTTTCAGGAAATGCCCGACATCGTGCGCCGCGGTCATGTCTATCTGGCGCAGCCGCCGCTCTATCGCCTGACCGCGGGCAGCACGTCGGCCTATGCACGCGACGACGCGCATCGGGCCGAGCTGGAAGCGACGCAGTTCAAGGGCAAGAAGGTCGAGGTCGGACGCTTCAAAGGGCTGGGAGAAATGAATCCTAACCAGTTGAAAGAAACGACGATGGACCCCGCGACGCGCTCGATGCTGCGCGTCACCTTGCCGCAGGAATATGAGGAGCGGTATCTGGTCAAGGATCTGGTCGACCGGTTGATGGGCAAGCATCCCGAACATCGTTTCCAGTTCATTCAGGCCAACGCCGCGACGCTCGACGAGGCGGCGATCGACGCTTAGGATTGCGCTGACTTTTCGTCTTCACGGGAGGTACTGATGGTCTGCAAGCCTGTTTTTGGAGCTTTTTTGCTGGCGCTTGTCTTCCCCGGCGGGGCGGCCGCGGCGCAGTCACCCGAAATGCAGGCTGCCGCGGCATCGCCGTTCGAACAACGCGCGGCGCAGCTGGTCGATATGCTCAATGGCTCCGTCGCCTTTGCCGACTATTTCGATCCGACGTTTCAGGCCGCGCTGCCCGAGGCGCAGTTCAAGGCGATGACCGCCAGCCTGATCGCACAATATGGCAAGCCGATCGCAGTCGATAAGGCTGTTTCCAGTGACGGACGGTCGGGGTCGTTGTCGCTCCGTTTCGAAAAAGGCGTTGCCGCGGTCCTGCTCGATGTGAGGACGGGAGCCGATGCGCGGGTCATCGGCCTGCGCCTGACCGGGTTTGAGATGGCCGACGACAGTTTTGCCAAGGTCGCCGCCGAAATCGCTACCTTACCAGGGACGAGCGGGTTTCTGGTTGCCGAATTGGACAACGGAAACATCCGTCCCCTCGCCTCGGCCAACCCCGATCGGCAATTTGCGGTCGGGTCGACATTCAAGCTCTATATTCTTGATGAACTGGCGGCGCAGATTGCGGCGAAGAAGCGCCGCTGGTCCGACGTTGCGCCGCTGTCGCACCTCAGTTTTTCGTCGATGGGCACCGCGAACTGGCCGAAAGACACGCCGGTGACGCTGCAAAGCCTGGCCAACTGGATGATTTCGGTCAGCGACAATAGTGCCACCGATACGCTGATCCACCTCCTCGGCCGCGAGGCGATCGAAGCGCGGATGCGCGCCGCGGGTCACGGCGATCCGTCGCGCAACATTCCGTTTCTGACGACGGTCGAGGCGTTTGCGCTGAAGGGCAGTAATTTCGCGAGCGAGCGCGCCGCGTTTACCGCGGGCGATGATAGGGCGCAGCGCCAGCTGCTCGACGCGAACCACGAGCGGCTGACCCTCGCCAATGTTGATGGTGTCAGCTTCGCAGGCGGTCCGCGGTTCATCGATAGTCTGGAGTGGTTCGCCAGTCCCAACGACGTTGCGCGGCTGATGATCGATTTGCGTAGCCGCAATTCGCCGACCGCGATGTCGGTGATGGCGATCAACCCCGGGGTCAATCCGGGCGCGATCAAGGATTGGACTTGGCTCGGCTACAAGGGTGGCTCCGAACTCGGGGTGATTTCGATGAGCCTGCTGGGGCAACGGAAATCGGATGGCAAATGGTTTGTCGTCACCGCGAGCTGGAACAATCCCGAGGCGCCGGTAGCCACCGAAACGCTCGTCGGGCTGGTGACGCGGCTGCTAGCGCTGGCAGCGAAGTAGCAACGCACGTCGCCCCCGCGAAGGCAGGGGCCGCCATCGGGCTTAAGCATGGTTGCCAACGGCCCCCGCCGTCGCGGGGGCGACGACAAGGCTAAGAGGTCAACGCGGTAACCAGCGCCTTGACCTTGGCCTGCCGCCATTGCGGGGTCGGTGCGACGAGCCAGTAACCGCGCTTCACCGTCACCGCATCGCCGATCTGGCGCACGCGTCCGGACGCGATGTCGGCCTCGGCCAGCATGGCGGGAACATTTGCATGGCCCAGTCCGTTCGCCGCGGCGTCGATCGCCAGCCCGGCATCGCCCAGCCGCAGCGCCGGTTCGCCCTCGGCGACGGGACAGCCCGGCCAGGCGATCCGCGTGTCGCTGTTGCTGCCTGGCCCGGCGACGGTCACCATCAGTGCCTCAGCGAGCGCCACACCTTCATGTTCGCCCGCTCCGTCGGTCCAGAAAATCGCGAGGTCCAGATTGGCTTCGGTAAAATCGATCCCGCTGTCGGCGGACACCAGCGTGAAGCGGACATCCGGCGCCTGCTGGCTATAGCGCGCCAGCCGTGGTGCGAGCCATTTGGCGGTCAGGTCGCGCGGCGCGGCGATCGTCAGCGACTGCGACGATTGCCCCGCCTGCATCGCGCGCACCGATTCCTCGAATTGCAGAAACCCCTGGCGCAATGCGTCCAGTCCGGCTTCGGCCTCGCCGGTCAGCTCCAGTCCCTTCGGTGTGCGGCGGAACAATACGACGCCCAGCATATCCTCCAGCGCGCGGATTTGCTGGCCGACCGCCGCGGGCGTCACCGCCAGCTCGTCGGCGGCGCGCGTGAAGCTGAGGTGCCGCGCAGCGGCGTCGAAGACGCGCAAGGCGTTCAGCGGCAGATGGGTGCGCTTCATGCCGCGGTCGCAGGGGCCACGAGCGGGAAATGCGGGATCGCGACCAGCATCTCGGAACCATCGCCGAGTTCCATCGCGTAGCTGCCCACCATCGATCCTTCGGGGGTCGGGAGCGGACAGCCCGACACATAGTCATAGGCGCCGCCGGGCGCGATCAGCGGCTGTTCGCCGACGACCCCCTCACCCTCAACTTCGCTGATCTGACCGCGGCCGTCACTGATCCGCCAATGGCGGCTGATCAGCTGGACCGCGACGTCGCCATGATTTTCGATCCGGACATGATAGGCCCAGAACCAGCGCCCCAGTGCCGGATGCGACTGTTCGGGCAGATAGCTGACCGATACCCGCACGGTGACGGGGCCGGTGGTCGCCGCAAAGGGAAAGAAGGAGTCGATCATCGTGGCGCCAAATTCGCTCAAAGCCCGACCTTGGTCAATGCCTGGTCCAGATCGGCGATCAGGTCGCGCGGGTCTTCAAGCCCGACATTGATCCGCAGCATGCCGTCGACAACGCCCATGTCGGCGCGCGCTTCGGCGCTGACGCTATAATGGGTGGTCGATGCGGGGTGGCAGCAGAGGCTGCGCGAATCGCCGATATTGTTGGAAATATCGACCAGTTCGAGCGCGTTGAGCAGCGCCATCGCCTGTGTGCGGTCTTCAAGAATGAACGAGAAGATCGGCCCGCACGCCTCCATCTGGCTCATCGCCAGATTATGCTGCGGATGGCTGGCAAGGCCGGGGTGCAGGATCTTCGGCACGCGATTTTCGACGAACTTGCCGACTGCCAGCGCGTTTTCGGATTGCCGCCGCGCGCGCAGGTCGAGCGTTTCGAGGCCTTTGAGCACCACCCACGCATTGAACGGCGACAGGTTGGGGCCAGTGTTGCGCTGGAACGGCAGCAGCACGTCGTTGATGAACTTCTCGGTCCCGCACACCGCGCCGGCGAGTACACGCCCCTGCCCTTCCATCAGCTTCGTCGCCGAATAAGCAACGACGTCGGCGCCAAAGTCCATCGGTCGCTGCAGCACCGCGGTCGCGAACGCATTGTCGACCACCGACGTGATACCATGCGCGCGCGCGACGCCGCAGACATGCTTCATATCGACGATGTCCATCGTCGGATTGGCCGGGGTTTCGAAGAAGAACACCTTTGTATTCGGCTGGATCGCGCGTTCCCACGCATCATTGTCGCGCCCGTCGATGACCGTCGTTTCGATGCCGAAGCGGGGACACAGCTGGTCGACCAGCCAGCGGCACGAGCCGAACGCCGCCTTCGCCGCGACAATATGATCGCCCGCCGACAGCTGACACAGCAGCGCGGTGGTCATCGCCGCCATGCCCGTCGCCTGCGTCCGGCACGCTTCGGCACCTTCCATCAGCGCGATGCGTTCCTCGAGCATTGCCACGGTCGGGTTCTGGAGCCGCGAATAGGTCATGCCCTGTTCTTCGCCCGCAAAGCGCGCCGCGACCGTTTCGGCATCGTCATAGGTATAGCCCGAGGTCAGAAACAGCGCCTCCGACGTCTCGCCATGCTCGCTGCGCCAGGTGCCGCCGCGCACCGCCTGCGTCGCGGGGTGCCAGTTGCGCGTGGTGTTGCGGTCGAAACCCGTGGTCTTTTTCATCTCAGCCGTCCGTGCATTTCTATCTGTCTAAATCGTAACCCTGAGCTTGTCGAAGGGCGCTTTTCGCCGTGGGGCGCCCTTCGACAAGCTCAGGGCTACGATGCGTGAAGCGCGGCACTCAACCGCTCAAAGCCGCAACAACGGCATCGCCCAAAGCCGCTGTTCCCATGCTCCCGCCCAGATCGGCACCGCGGCACCCGTCGGCCAGCACCTTGGCCACTGCCGCCTCGATCCGCGCCGCACTCGCCTCGTCACCGCCAGAATGGCGCAGCAGCATCGCGAGCGACAGGATCATGGCCAGCGGGTTCGCGATCCCCTTCCCGGCGATATCGGGCGCGCTGCCATGGATTGGCTCGTACAGCCCCTGCGTGCCTTCGCTCAGCGACGCCGACGCGAGCAGGCCAATCGACCCGACGCACATCGACGCCTGATCGGACAAGATGTCGCCGAACAGATTGCCGGTGACGACGACATCAAACTGTCCGGGGTTACGCACCAGCTGCATCGCGGCGTTGTCGACATACATATGCGTCAGCGCGACGTCGGGATAGTCGGCCGCAACCTCGATCACCACGTCGCGCCACAGCTGCGACGTTTCCAGCACATTGGCCTTGTCGACCGAGCACAGCCGTTTTTTCCGCCCCTGCGCGGCGCGGAACGCAACATGCGCGATGCGCCGGACCTCGCTCTCGCTATACGCCATGATGTCATAGCCTTCGCGCTGGCCATCGGCGGTCGTCCGGGTGCCCTTTTCGCCGAAATAGACGTCGCCGTTGAGTTCGCGGACGATCAGCAGGTCGATCGCCGACGCGACTTCGGGGCGCAGCGCCGAGCTGTCTTCCAGCCCGGCGAACATCTTGGCGGGGCGCAGATTGGCGAACAGGCCGAGTTCGGCGCGCAGGCCCAATATGGCCTGCTCGGGACGCAGATGGCGCTCGACACTGTCGAAACGCGGATCGCCCACAGCGCCGAACAGGATCGCGTCGGCGGCCTTCGACTTCGCCAGCGTCTCGGGCGGCAGCGGATGACCGGTCGCTTCATAGGCCGCACCGCCGACGAGCGCGCGGTCGAGCGTCACCGGCAGCGCGAGCGCGGCCAGCACCTTCTCAGCCTCGGCCATGATCTCGGGTCCGATGCCATCGCCAGCCAGCAGCAGGATTTTCAACGCGCGCCCTTCCGTCCAAATAAGCCGTTCGCCCTGAGCTTGTCGAAGCGCTGTTCTTCTTCAACACCGCGAAAGAAAGGACGGTGCTTCGACAAGCTCAGCACAAACGGAGCAGGTGCATGACCTAGGTTTGCCGGGCAGGCTCTAGACAGCAGCGGCGCGTCACGCAACCGCCCTGCCCAGCCGATCGATCAATCGTCCGCGCACCGCCAGCAAATCGCGCGCGCGGCCGTCGAGCAGGTCGCGGTCGATGAAATGGCCGGTAATCGTCAGTCCGTCGAGCACCTCGCTCAACGAGGGGCTGGCATCGGCGCCGCGCAGGAACGGCGGCAGGCGCAGCAATCGCTCCTCATAGCCGACCGCGGCGGCCAGGCTGACCGCCCCGCCCGACTTGGGGCTGACGAACGCCAGATCGTTCACCGCACCCGTCACCACACATTCGTCGAGATCGAGCCCGAAGCCTAACTCGGCGAGTAACAACAGTTCATAACGCGCCAGCGCGGCCGCCCATTGGCGCGCGGACGACGCGACGCCGATCGCGTCGAGCAACCCCGTCAACGCCGCATAAAGTGCCGGATAGGGCTGGCTTTCGGGCAGGATCGTCGCCGTGACGCTGGTCACCCAGTCGATCGCCGCCGCCGCCAGCGGTTCGGCGAGCAGCGGCGCGCGACTCGTCAGCAATTCGGCGGTCGCACTCGCCAGCTGCTCGTCGGTCCGCGCGCGCAGTTCGAGCGCGACCAGATTGCCCGCGATCAGGATCGGGCGCAGCCGCGTCGATTTCCCGCCGCGGACATAGCCTGCAACCAGTCCGGCCTCTTCGGTGAGTGCGCGCAGGATCGCGCCATGCTCGCCATGCGCACGCACCGCGCAGACGATCGCCGGGGCGGTCAGGCTGGCCAAAGCACCAGCTGCGTCTGCGTCACCAGCGCGACATCGGCGCCGTCCTCGGTAGCGATGCGCGTCTGCCACACCGACACGCGCTTGCCGATCTTGACCGGGGTCGCTTCCCCGATCAGCACCGATCCGACCGGCCCGGCGCCGAGAAAGTTGGTCTTGCTCTCGATCGTCGTGGTACCGCTCGCTCCCTCGGGCAGGGTCAGGAACGCGCCGACGGCGCCCAAGCAGTCGGCAAAGGCCATGATCGCGCCGCCATGGACGATATTGCCCGCGGTGCAGATGTCGGGTCGCACGGGCAGCTTGCCTGCGACGCGGTCCTTGCTGCCCTCGTGGATAGTGATGCCGAGCGTGGCGGCCAGGGGCATCATTGCGGCGAAATCCATATTCATCCTCTCAAACAAAGGTGCGGCAATCAAAATTCCGTTCGCCCTGAGCTTGTCGAAGGGCTGTTCTTTCCTCTGGTAGCGTCAAAGGCAAGGACGGTGCTTCGACAAGCTCAGCACAAACGGATATGGAAGCTCATCCACGCCCTGCATGATAGAAATCATGCACCGCCTGCGCCACCGCTGCGCTTACCCCCGGCGCCTTCTGCAAATCCTCCAAGCTCGCGCCGCGCACCGCACGCGCGGTGCCGAAGTGCATCAGCAGCGCCTTTTTGCGCGACGGGCCGATCCCCGGCACTTCGTCGAGCGGCGAGCTGCCCGTCGCTTTTGCCCGCTTCGCCCGATGCGCGCCGATCGCGAAGCGGTGCGCTTCGTCGCGGAGCCGCTGGATATAGAACAGCACCGCATTATTCGGCGGTAGAGTGAATTCGCGACCGTCGGGCCAGTAAAATGTCTCGCGCCCGGCGTTGCGATCCGGACCCTTGGCGACCCCAACAAACGGCAGATCATCAATGCCCAGCTCGGCGAACACGCTCGCCACCGCCGATACCTGCCCCTTCCCGCCGTCGATCAGCACCAGGTCGGGCCACTCCCCCTTCGTTCGTTCAGGATCCTCCTCGATCGCGCGAGCGAAGCGGCGTTGAAACACCTCACGCATCATCGCGAAATCGTCGCCCGGCATCGTCTCGGCGCGCTTGATGTTGAACTTGCGGTAGGCGCCCTTGATCCACCCCTCCGGCCCCGCGACGACCATTGCGCCGAGCGCGTTGGTGCCCTGGATATGGCTGTTGTCGTAAATCTCGATCCGCTGCGGCGGGTTGTCCAGATCGAACAGCTCGGCGAGTTCACGGCCCAGCTTGGCTTGCGAACTGCTCTCGGCGAGCCGCCGGTCGAGCTCCTCGCCCGCGTTACGGACCGCCTGTTCGAGCAATCGGCGCCGGTTGCCGCGCTGTGGAACACTGATCTCGATCTTGCGCTCGGCGACTTCGCCCAGCGCCTCGGCAAGCAGCTCGATCTCGGCGGGCTCGCGATCGACCAGGATCGTCTTGGGCGGCGGCACGCCTTCGTAAAATTGCATCAGGAAGCTCGCCATCACCTCGGCTTCGGGCACCCCCGAAACATGTGCCGGAAAAAAGCTGCGATGTCCCCAATTCTGCCCGCCGCGGATGAAGAAACCCGCGACGCAGAGCTGCCCGCCCTTCGCCGCCAGCGCGAAGACGTCGGCGTCGCCCAGCCCGTCGGCATGGACCGACTGGCTGCCCTGAATGAAGGTCAACGACTTCAGCCGGTCGCGGATGACCGCTGCCTGCTCGAAATCCATAGCCTCGGCCGCCTTGGTCATCGAATCGCCCAGCCGCTTTTGCACCGCGGTCGAACGGCCCTCCAGAAAGTCCTGCGCATCGCCGACCAGCGCGGCGTAGTCGTCCTTCGAGATGCGGTCGACGCACGGCGCCGAGCAGCGCTTGATCTGATACAGCAAGCACGGCCGCGAGCGGTTGGCGAAAAAGCTGTCGGTGCAGCTGCGCAGCAGGAAGGTCTTTTGCAGGGCGTTCAGTGTCTTGGTGACCGAACCGGCGCTGGCGAACGGCCCGTAATAGCGCCCCTTGGCGCGCCGCGCGCCGCGATGTTTCTGTACCCGCGGAAAGTCATGATCCATCCGCAGCAGGATGAAGGGGAAGCTTTTGTCGTCGCGCAGCAGCACATTGTACGGCGGACGATAACGCTTGATCAGCTGCGCTTCGAGCAGCAGCGCCTCGGCCTCGCTCGTCGTTGTGACGATCTCCATCGCGCGCGTCTGCGACACCATGCGTTGCAACCGCTGCGGCAGCCGTGCGACCTGCGTGTAGTTGGTCACCCGGTTCTTGAGCGCGCGCGCCTTGCCGACATAGAGCACATCGCCGCGCGCATCGAGCATCCGGTAAACCCCGGGCCGCGTCGGCAGTTTGCGCACGACGTTGCGGATCGCTTCCGCCCCGCGTTCCAGGTCGGGCTTGTCATCCGCCGCGTCGCTGCCCCGAATAACGTAGGTCGCCTTCTCTTCATTGAATCGGTCGGGAGCGTTCGGGCGGGCCATGATTTGCATGTAGGCGAGGACGTTGCGACCCGCCATAGTGTGTGAGGGTAAACAGCATGGGAGGGGTCGCATGGACGTCAGGGGAAAGGTTGCGCTGGTCACCGGCGGCAGCGACGGCATCGGGCGCGAAATCGCGCTGCAATTGCAGGCGGCGGGCGCCAAAGTCATCGTCACCGGGCGATCGACGGAAAAGCTGCAAGCGATGGCGGCGCTGGGATTTGGCACGATTTCGGGCGACTTGTCGACGGCGGCGGGCGTCGATGCGGTGGTTGACGGGATCGCGGGCAAGCCGCTGGCGCTGCTCGTGAACAACGCTGGCGTTGGCAGCGACTATGAGCTGGATGATGCCGCGACGCTGGACAGTGCGGCTCATTGCATCCGCACGAACCTCGACGCGCCGATCGCGCTATGCACCCGCCTGTTGCCGACGCTGCGCGCAGAGCCGGAGGCGGCGATCGTCAATGTCACCTCGGGCCTCGCCATCGCGCCGCGCCCCGGCGGATCGATCTATTGCGCGACCAAGGCCGGGCTCCGCAGCTATACGCAGGCGATCCGTTATCTGCTGAAAGACAGCAATGTCCGGGTGATCGAGGCGCTGCCGCCGGTCGTCGAAACCAACCTGACCGCGGGCCGCGGCGGCAAGAAGATGAGCGCGCACGACTGCGCCGCCGAAATCGTCCACGGCATCCGCACCGGCAAAAGCGAGGTCAACGTCGGGATGGTGAAGATATTGCAGTTCGTACACAGCATTTCGCCCGCGCTGGCGCGGCGGATCATGATCAAGTTTTGAAGGACGGCGGTGTTTTAGGTGATGCAGCGATGACTGAGCCGAGTTTCAGCTTTGGGGTGGTGGAGCGGACGAAGCCGATCCTCCCCGGAACGGGGAGGGGGACCAGCGAAGCTGGTGGTGGGGCACCATCGGTTTGCCTTGCCGATGTGATAGTGCACCGCCGAATGGTCGCCGTTGACGAAGTGCTTTTTGTCCGGCGCCATGTAAACCGCCTGTGCCCCTCCACCACCCTTCGGGTGGTCCCCCTCCCCCGGTGGGGGAGGATCACTTATGTCCAAAACTGGTCGATAACGGTCAAACATGCACCCCACAACAAAACGCCCGCGGAAATCCACGGGCGTTCTGTATTCGGCAATGACGAAATGCGTCAGGCCTTGGCGACGCCCGCAATCGCCTGATCGACCAGTGCCTTGTCGGCGGCGGCGTCATGCTTTTCCGCGATCAGCGCTGCCGCAGCCGCGGTCGCGGCCTTCGCGGTGGCGGCGCGGACCTCGCTTAATGCGGTGGCTTCGGCCGCAGCGATGCGGTCTTCGGCCATCTGCTTGCGGCGCCCGATCAACGCGGTGGCGTCGGCCTTCGCCTTGGCAACCAGCGTTTCGGCTTCGTTTTCCGCGCGAGCGCGCATGTCGTCGGCTTCCTTGGCCGCCGCTGCGAGCTTCGCTTCATACTCCGTCTTCAGCGATTCGGCGTCGAGGCGCAGTTGCTCGGCCTCGGTCAGCTGCTTCGAAATCTCCGCAATGCGCTTGTCGAGCATCGTGCCGATCGCCTTGGGGACGCCCTTCCAGACGAGGATGCCCAGGAACACGAGCATCGCGATCGACACCCACACCGTCGCGTCCATGCCGAACGCCTTCGGCGTCGCATGCGCCTCGCCGGCGGCTTCCGCCAAAATCATCAGGAAATCAGCCATGGAGCACCGCCTTCACCGCCGCCTTGGCGTCTGCCGCTGCGACCTTCACGCCCGACAGCTTAGCGACCAGATCGCCCGCCGCTTCGGCCGCGACCGATTCGATCTCGGCCATCGCCGACTTGCGAGCCGCTGCCACATCGGCTTCCGCCGCTGCCAGCTTGTCGCCCAGTTCGGCATCGACCTTAGCCAGACGCTTTTCGGCGTCCTTCGCGGCCTTGTCCTTGGCTTCAACAACCGCCTTTTGCGCCGCGGCGCGGCTCGCGTCGCTCTGCTGGCGATAGCTTTCTTCAAGTCCATCGGCCGCAGCATGCGCCGCTTTCGCAGCCGCCAGATCGTCTGCGACCTTGCGGTCGCGCGCGTCAACGGTCGCTTCGATTTTCGGCAACATGCCGCGGCCGATCACCAGGTAGATCCCGGCGAAGACGACCAGCAGCCAGAACAGCTGCGAGGCGAGATACCAATTGTCAGCGGTGAGCTGGGCTATTTGGGGCATGAAAGGCGAACCTTAACTTACTGAAAAACTGCTACGAAGCCGATCCCGCCGGGACCGGCCTCGCATATCATCGTCCAATCAGACGACGAACAGCAGGATCATCGCAACGACGAACGCCAGCAGGCCGAGAAGTTCGGCAGCGGCGAAGCCGATGAACAGGCGGCCCTGTTGGCCGTCGGCGGCTGCCGGGTTGCGCAGCGCGCTTTCGAGGAAGCTGCCGAACACGTTGCCCACGCCGATGGCGGCCATGCCGGCACCGATGGCTGCCAGACCGGCACCGATCAGCTTTGCTGCTTCTGCGTCCATTATCATTACTCCTTGGTATAATCGTTTGAAATTAAACGTAACTTAGTGAAGATTGACCGCGTCGTTGATGTACAGCGAGGTCAACAGGGCGAAAACATAGGCCTGGATGCCGGCGACCAGCAGCTCGAGCGCGCTGATCCCGATCATCAGGGTGAAACTGAGCACCGAAACGATCGAACCGAGCCACAGCGTTTCGGCGTTGAAGCCGTTGATGACGAAGCCCGAAAGCACTTTCAGCAGCACGTGGCCCGCGGTCATCGCAACGAAGAGACGGAGGCCAAGGCTGAACGGGCGGACCATGAACGACACGAACTCGATCGGCGCGATGATCGGGATCATCGGCAGCGGGGTGCCGTGCGGTACGAACAGCGAGAAGAAGTGCAGGCCATGACGCCAGAACCCGACGACCAGGACGATCGCAAAGCTGATCAGCGCCAGCACGCCGGTGATCGCGATATGGCTGGTGACGGTGAAGGGATGCAGTCCCAGCACGCCCAGCGGCAACATGCCGAGCAGGTTGCAGAACAAGATGAACATGAACAGGGAGAAAACATAGGGCGTATATTTGCGGCCTTCGGTGCCGATATTCGCCATCATCATGTTCGAAATGAAGCCGGTGAAGCCTTCGACCGCGGCCTGCCAGCGTCCGGGGACGAGCTGGCGACGCATGCCGCCCCACATGAACAGGCCGAGCGCGATCGCAGCGATCACCATCCACAGCGCGCTGTTGGTGAACAGGACTTCATGCCCGCCAAGGTTAAAACCGCCGCCAAGCGGGGTCACCTCGAACTGGTGCATCGGGTCGATCTTGCCGGATTCCGCCGCCACTCTTCACTCCACGCGTCTGGCGAGGCGGCGAAGGCGCCGTCTCGCTGAAAAATCTATTGCGCCCCGCTAGCCACGCGGCGTCTTGGACAGTCGGATGATGTTTCGAAAGGCCACGATTATGCCCATGAACAACATCACCAACAAACCCCAGGGCGACGTTCCCGCGAACCGGTCGATCAGCCAGCCAAACAAGGCGCCGCCGATCAATCCGCCCAGCAGTTCGGCCAGAACGCGGTTGCCGAGCCGGTAATTGGCATCGGATTCCGGTCCGGCGTTCACCGCGGTCCGCTTTGCCTCTGCGGCTTCGGCCCGGTCCAATCGCTCGTTGAGCGAGACCAGGCGCGAATCCTCTGAGCCAAGTTCCGGATCGCTGCCGTTCCCCGTCATCTTGCGCCATCCTCCTGAAACAGCATCGGAAAGCCCCGATTCTGCCTGCGAAAAAAGGCCCGAAAAATCGGGGGACCCCTAAGGCGCGGTCCGTTTAGGAACGACGCCCGATGAAGTCAATGCCCGCCCCCCACACAATTGCGGCGATGCACAAAAATGCCGCCGCGTTTAGGGGCGCGGCGGCATGTGGCGCCCGCAGGCACCCTTTGACAATCGTTCGCCTTACGGGCAGCTGGCGTTGCGCACCGGCGGGCTGTCGTCACGCGTCAGCCAGCGGCCATCGGGCGCCTGATATTTCTCGCCCGGCTTGGTGTTCGCGATCAGGTTGCAACCGCTGGTGAAGGCAAATTGTTCGACGGTGCTACCCGTCGCCTGCGCGCGTTCGGTGTAGGCGGCCTTCCGTTTGATGTTCAGATCCTGCACCAGAGCGCGGATTGCCGGGGTGGGCGGGCTGGCAAAGCCGAGATAGCCGTCGGGCTGTTCGCCGATCTGTCCCGCGGCGCGCGCTGCGGCATAAGCGGGATCGCGCTGCGCCATCGCCGACGGCACCGCGAGGGCAACGGCGGCGGTCGCCGCGATCGCGGCCAGCGCCAGTCCGGTCGGTTTCCACATCTTCACACGCATCTGTTCATTCCCTGTCTTCCGAATGTCTCGCATCAGAATATCTCGCTATTCTGCTCAATAAGCTTCTTGGCATCGCCATCCAGCCTGTACACCACTTCCTGACGAATGTTGATGTTCAGATTGATTTCGATCGGCTTGTCGGGCGTTTCGATCTGCACACAGCCGGTCAAAGCCGTTGCACCGATCAGAACCGCCAGATTGCGTGCCGTTACGGCCAGCCTCCTTGCTCCTGTCTTGGGTGTGTTCATCGCATAGGCTCGCTTTCTGGAGGCTGAACGGGGGCGGATCGGGCCTTTTCGGCCGCTTCGGCTTCTTCCTGTGCACGCATCAGCGCGGGCAGATTCTGTTCGATCAACAGCGACGGGTCGTAAAAACCCTTGGCTGAAGTCAGCAACTGGCGGAACGGCGCCGTGATCTTCACATTGAACACCAGCGGAATTTTGGCGACCGCATTGGTCAGGACATTGCGCGATGCGCCCTCCCCCTGCCCCACGCCGCCAAAGCGGATGTCGGTCACCATTTCGCCGTCCAGGTCCCCGTTCAGGATGATCGTCAGATCGTCATATTTCAGGCTGCGCAGCGCGCCAAAGGCAAAATTGGCGATCGCGCCCAGATTGCGGTTCGACAATTCGCCGACATAGGCGAGCGTGCCGCCACCCGCCCGCGAATCGATCCGTCCGCCGACGATCCGCCCGCCTAGCCCGCTGAACTCGACTGGCAACGTGCCGTCGAACTTGCCCGTCGCGTTGATATTCTCGAACCCGAAACTTTGCAGGAATACCGCGGCATCGACCCCGACGATGTCGAACGACAGCCGCCGCGTCTGTTCGGCGCCGAAGTCGAGCGTTGTCGGATGGAGCAGCAATTGACCGCCGCCAAAGGGCCAGCTGCCGCCCTCGACGCGTATCCGGTTGTCGCCAAGCAGCTGATATTCGACTTCGCCGTCGAGCACCGGGATACCGGGGTTGATGTCCTTGATCCGCGCGATCTGCCCCGGTGCCGAGCGTAGCCCGATCAGATCGTCGAAGGTCAGCGTGGTGGTGAGGCCCGTGACCGGACCAAAGGCGGCGGCCAGATTGGCGTCAGCGGTCGCAAACGTGCCGCGGCTGGTAACTCCTTCTGCGGTCCATTCGATGCGCCCGTCACCAACCACCGATCCCTGGACATTGGCGACGACGCCGAGCGCGAGGCTGGTCAGCTGGTCGGGTTGGAAGCCGTCATGGAACCGCAGTTCGCGGACCTGGAGATCGGCAAAGCCGCTGCTGTCGGCCAGCCGGTGCCGAATAATCGTATCGAGGATTTTCGTGCCCGTCTGCCGCTCGTTGAACCCGGCCTTGGCATCGATCACACCGCCTGCGAAGCGCAGCGCCGCGTTGTTGCTGATCAGCGGCGCAAAGCGCGCTTCAGGGGCGGCATCGGTGATCAGCAGCCCGCCGTCGAGCGTCAGCGCGCCGTCCGCCCAGCGCCACGCGCCGGCGATCTCGCTCATGTTCAGCGGCACCGCGCCAATCTTGCCGCTGGCACCGCCGAGTTCACCCGCCATGCCCTGCCCCGTCGCGCGCCCGGTCACGCTCCGGGCGCCGAAGCGGGTCACGCTGTCGCCCTCGCCCAGCCGGAAATCGGCAAGCGCCAGCGACCAGCGCATCGCGGCGAGGTCGATCGCCGCGGGGCCGCTGGTCACGGCGAACGGCGAGCGACCGCTGGTGCCGTGCAGGTTGATCCCGGGAATGCGGATTTGCCCGCGCAGCCCGCCCGGACCTGCGCTGAGCAGCGGCGCGCCGGGACGGCTGCACAGGTCGACTGCGCTTGCCCCGATCCGGAAACCCGACACGCTGATTCGCTGCACGCTCACCCGGCTGCACCCACCGTCGAGCGCCAGCGCGCCGGTCGGCGCAAGGAAACCGTTCAACGGGATACTCAGCCGCTCGACGCGTCCATCCCCCAGTGGTCCGGACAAGTCGGCGCGTGTGGCAAAGCGCAGCAGGCCGTTGCGGTCGCCCGAAAAGCGCACGGGCGCCAGCGCGAGCCGCGCCGCGCCCGCCTGATAGGGATCAAGACTAGCCAGTCCGCTGATCGATCCGTCGCCGCGGCGATCGAGGGTGACCGATCCGGTCGGCAGATCACCGCCGCCAAAGGTCCAGCGCCCCGAGGCCAGCACCGCAGGCTGTGCGTTACCATAGAGATAAGCGATGCGGCTGTCGGCGCTGCCGGTGAAGCGCGCACCGCTGGCGCTTGCCAGCTGCGGCGCGATCAGGTCGACGCGCGCCGACGGACCTTCGCCGACCAAAGCAAAATCGGCGCTGCCGCCGACGTCGGCCAGCATCCGGCTGAGTGCCGCGCTGGCTTTGGTCGCCAGTGGACCGATCGGCGTTTCGGACAGGCTGCCAATACCACCGACCAACGTCTGGCGCAGCGCCGCACTGCCGCTTGCGCGCGCAAAACGAACTTGCCCGGCGAGGGTCGGCGCCTTCTGGCCGACAACGCCTTTGGCGTCGACACTCACCGTCTCGGCGGCAAAGTCAGCGCCGCGCACCCGCGCCATATCGGCATCAAGGTCCAGCTTCGTAGCGGCGGCAGTGCCTTCGAACCGCGCGAGCACGCCCAGACGCTCTGCCTGCACCGGGCCTGCTACCAATTGCGCAATGCTGGCGTCGGCCTCACCCTTCCAGCTTTGCAGGTCTTCGGACAGCGATATGTCGAGCGCGATCTGCGGCGACGCCGCAGTGACGCCGCCGTCGGCGCATGACAGGCTCTGCCCGCGCAAGGGGCCGACGAGCTGCGGGCGGACGTCGCGGACCAGCAGCGTGCCATAAAAACTGACGTTGCGGCCGCTGCACCCTGCTGCGGCGACGCGCGGCGCCACCAGCGCAAGCTTGCCGGTGAAATCGCGGCGCAGATTGCCGCCGCCGTTCAGTGCCGCGCCGACATCCCCCCACGGCGTTTCGACCCGTGCCCGCGCATCGCGGAGAACAACCGCCAGATCGGGCAACGCAAAGGGATCGGTGCTGGTCGGATCGCGAAACTTGTCGAGTGCTCCGAACGACAGCCGGTTGTCGATGAAGCGGCCGTAAAGCCGGACGCCCTCTGCGTGGATCTCGGTGACATAGGGCCCCGACCAGCCATAGCCGAGTAGCACCTCGACCTTTTTTGCGGTGAGGTCGGGGTTTGCGGGGTCGCCGATCGCGACATTCGACAAGCGTTCGCTGCGAAACCCGATCGCGTCGATCTGATATCTTGCCGGGACGCCGCGGCTGCCCAACTGGTCGCTGATAAAGCGGTCGGCAATCGGCTCGCGCGCGATCCACACACCGGCAACCACAAGGATCACCGCGCCAGCGGTCATCCAGCGTTTCTTGAACAACAAAGTCCGGTGCCGCAGCTTTGGTGGCGGGCCAGCTTCCTGCTCGCTCACGAGGCGCCAAGCCTGCAGAATGACCTGTCAGCGGATGACGTCATGGCGTCCATTCGTCCTTCGGCCCGGTCCATGTTCATCAGGGGCAACGCCGGAAAACCCGTTTCGCTGCAACAAATTGGTCCGGATCGCCATCATCTGTGTCCTATGCCCGTTGAGTGCGCCTCACAAGGCGGTTATTCGGTGGCGATGGACACGCCCGCATCGCCGCCTGACCATGCGGGCCACCGCGCCCGGCTGCGCGGGCGATTGCTGGACGGCAACGCCGACGGCATGGCCGACTATGAACTGGTCGAATATCTGCTCGCGCTCGCCATTCCGCGCCGCGATACAAAGCCGCTGGCCAAAGCCTTGCTGCGCGAATTCGGATCGCTGGCGCAGCTAGTCAGTGCCGACCCGGAGTCGCTCCGCCGCGTCGATGGATTGGGCGACACCGGCATTGCGGCGCTGAAAATTGTGCAGACAGCCAGCCTGCGGCTGCTCAAGGGCGAGTTTCGCGATAAGCCCTTGCTGTCGAGCTGGGACGCGCTCCTCGACTGGCTGCGCGCCGATATGGGGCCGATCGATGTCGAGCGCGTCCGCGTCCTCTATCTCAACTCGCGGAACATGCTGATCCGCGACGAACTGGCCAGCGAGGGGTCGATCGACCAGTCGGCGATATATGTGCGCGAAGTGATCAAGCGGGCGCTGGAACTTGGCGCATCGGCCATCATCCTGGTCCACAACCACCCCAGCGGCAGCCCCGAACCCAGCCGTCAGGATATCGCGATCACGCGGGAAATTGCCGATGCTGCCAGCAGGCTCGGGATCGCGCTGCACGATCATATCATTATCGGCGGCTCGGATTATCGCAGCTTTCGGGCGATGGGGCTGCTTTGACGTCGTGTCGGGCGCCTGATTTGACTTCCCGCCGTCGGTACGACATCATTTGCGCCATGCAGAATCGACGCAGCCTTGTCGGCTTCCGTTTCCACGGGGGACAGCTTCTCGCGGGCAACTAGCCCCGGGTTCCGGCGCGTTTGCCCCGAACCCGGGGCAAATTCTTTCTCAACCCTGATGCGCGCGATTGCGATCGCCGCGCTCCAGCCGGAAAGTCCGCGCTATGTCAAAAATATCGGCCGTCAGGCCGCAAATTCATATGATCGACAGCGAAGCCGACACGCTGACCGAACTTACATTGCTGAACCAACGCGATTCGGCGACTTTGTACGAAGGGCTGCTCGACGAGATCGATCGGGCAACCATTTGCAGCCACTCTTCGATCCCCGCCGATGTCGTGACGATGGGGTCCGAAGTCACCTTCCTCGACGCCAAAAGCGGGGCCGAGCGGACGGTGCGTTTGGTCTATCCCGGTGATGCCGACATCTCCGCTGGCCGGATATCGATCCTGACCCCGATCGGCGCGGGGCTGATCGGCCTGAGCGTAGGCCAATCGATCCATTGGCCCGACCGCGGCGGCGACGACCATCGATTGACGATCGTTTCGGTCCGTCAGCCATAGCGGCAGGTTCCGGATTGGCCACGCGCCGACGTCCCGCCGCGCGAAGCCAAAACAGATGCAGCCGCCGGATCGCTCCGACGGCTGCACCACCCCGCGGGAAGCCGTTTAGGCGCCGCGCGAAAGGAATCCGGTCAATTCGGTCTTGTTGACCGCGCCCGATTTGTCGCCGTCAGCGGCGGCAAACGCCTGGCCGATCCACGTCTTCACCTCGGCCGACTCGGTGTCGACGCTCGGTTCGGTCGCGGCGCGCAGCTTTTTCATCCACGACGCAAATTCTGCATCGTTGAGGTCGCCATTGGCATCGGCGTCATAAGTCGCAAATTCCTTGTCGACGATCTGCGCGATCTGGGTCGGCGTTGCCGCCGTGCCGGCGGGCGCTGCTTCGGTCGTTGCCGGAGCTTCGGTCGCGGGTGCCGGGGCCGGGGCCGTCTCCGTCGGCATCGTGGCGTCCGTCGCCGGCGCCGGCTGTGCCGCCGTGGCCGGGGCTGCCGGGTCGGCGGCGGGCGGCGTGGTCTGGGCCAGCGCCGGGAAACTCACGGCGGCGGCGCCGATCAAAAGCATCTGTTTCAACATGATCATTCTCCTGAATTCTGTGTCTTGCGATATTATTCCGGGTCCGGTTCGGGTTTCGGTTCGGGCTCCGGGGCAGGCTGGTCAGCCGGCGGGTTAGGCTCGGCTGCCGGGGGTGCATCGGTCGGCGCGGTATCCTCGGTAGGGGCCGTGCCATCCGACGGATTGGGATCGTCAGCGGGATTGGTGTCCGGCGACGGTGCCGTGGTATCGGTCGGTGCGGGTGTCTGGCTTGAGGGAGCGGATTCCTCCCCCGGCGTAGCAGTCGTCTGCGCCAGAGCCGGGAAGCTTATCGCTGCCGCGCCGATCAAAAGCATTTGTTTCAACATGAAATTCTCCTTTCGAGGCGACTTTATGGTTCTACGACCCGTCGCCTTTTTCTGATGGGGGCATCAAAGCAACCGCCGGGTCAGGGCATGGTTGCCGGTCCAGGGCATTTGGCGAAACGCCCCGTCCCTGCTACGGGGCGCCCCGGCGCGGTTCCGCAGGGATTCCGCGATGGAGCGCCCTAAAAGGAAGGAAATTCAATGGTTCCGCGTTACGCCCGGCCAGAAATGACCGCGATCTGGTCGGCCGAGAATCGCTTTCGCATCTGGTTCGAGATCGAAGCGCACGCGACCGACGCCCTCGCCGAGCTGGGAACCGTTCCCAAATCCGCTGCCAAAGCCCTGTGGGACTGGTGGGCGACCAAGCCCGTCATCGACGTCGCCGCGATCGACGCGATCGAGGCGGTCACCAAGCATGACGTTATCGCCTTTCTGACCTGGGTGTCGGAAAATGTCGGCGAGGAAGCGCGCTTCATGCATCAGGGGATGACCAGCTCGGACGTTCTCGACACCTGTCTGGCGGTCCAGCTCGCGCAGGCGGCGGACCTGTTGATTGCTGACCTCGACGCTTTGCTCGCCGCGATCAAGCGCCGCGCGTTCGAACATAAGCTGACCCCGACGATCGGGCGCAGTCATGGCATCCACGCCGAACCCGTCACCTTCGGGCTGAAACTGGCGCAGGCCTATGCCGAGTTCGATCGCTGCAAGGCGCGGCTGATCGCCGCGCGCGCCGAAGTGGCCACCTGTGCGATCTCGGGTGCGGTTGGCACCTTCGCCAACATCGATCCGCGTGTCGAAGCGCATGTTGCCGCGAAGCTTGGCTTGGCGATCGAACCTGTGTCGACGCAGGTCATCCCGCGCGATCGTCACGCGATGTTCTTCGCCACCCTCGGTGTCGTCGCAGGATCGATCGAGCGCCTTGCGACCGAAGTCCGTCATTTGCAGCGCACCGAAGTGCTCGAAGCCGAAGAATATTTCTCGCCGGGGCAAAAGGGTTCGTCGGCGATGCCCCACAAGCGCAACCCGGTGCTGACCGAAAACCTGACTGGCCTGGCCCGCATGGTCCGCAGCGCCGTCGTCCCGGCGCTGGAAAATGTCGCGCTGTGGCACGAACGCGACATCAGCCACTCATCGGTCGAACGCTTCATCGGCCCCGATGCGACAATCACCCTCGACTTCGCACTGGGGCGCCTGACCGGGGTGATCGACAAGCTGCTGGTCTATCCCGAACGGATGCGGAAGAACCTCGACCGCATGGGCGGGCTGGTCCATTCGCAGCGCGTGTTGCTGGCGCTGACGCAGGCGGGCGCGAGCCGCGAGGACAGCTACACCCTTGTTCAGCGCAACGCGATGCAGGTGTGGGAAAGCGACGGCCAATTGTCGCTGCTCGAACTGCTGAAAGCCGACGCCGACGTGACCGCGCGCCTGTCTGCCGAGCAGCTGACGGAACTTTTCGACCTCGGCTATCATATGAAGCATGTCGATACGATCTTCGACCGGGTGTTCGGCCCCGCGTAACGCGGGCTGGAAACCCGCTGGAAACTCGCATAGGGTCGTGGGACCCGAGCGTATGAGGAGCAGACGATAGTGGGAATCCTGCGAACGATCATCTGGGTATTGCTGACCGCGGTGCTGGTCATTTTCGCGATGGCGAACTGGTTGCCGGTGACCGTCACCATCTGGCCCGGGCAGGTACTTGATACCAAATTGCCGGTGCTGATCCTTGCCGCCTTCCTGATCGGCAGCGTGCCGATGTGGATCGCGCTGCGCACCACGCGCTGGTCGCTCAAACGCCGTCTCGACACCAGCGAGCGCCAGCTGGCCGACATGCGCGCGCTCGCCAATCGCCCGGTGGAGCCTGCTCCCGCCGTCACTCCCGCCCCGGTTCCGGGGACCGCCTCGCCCAGCCTGCCACTGGATATCCCATGAGCTCGCCGCTTTATCTCGCCATCGATCACCCCCACCTCGACGCCGCCGTGACGCTGGCGCAAAAGGTGCGGCATCATGTCGGCGGGCTGAAGCTCGGCCTGGAATTCTTCTGCGCCAACGGTCATCATGGCGTGCATGAAATGGCGAAGCTGGGCCTGCCGATCTTTCTCGACCTCAAGCTGCACGACATTCCCAACACGGTCGCCAAAGCGATCCAGGCGCTGCGCCCGCTGGAACCGGCGATCCTGACGGTCCATGCTGCGGGCGGCCGCGCGATGCTGGAGGAAGCCAAGGCGGTGGCGGGACTCAACACCAAGGTGGTCGCGGTCACCGTGCTGACCAGCCTCGACGCGCCCGACCTAGACGACATCGGCGTCGGCGGCACCCCGCACGACCAGGTCGTCCGCCTCGCCGCGCTGGCGCGCGAAGCCGGGCTCGACGGCATCGTCTGCTCGGGACAGGAAGTGAAGGCGGCGCGCAAGGCATGGCCCGGCGGCTTCTTCGTCGTTCCGGGCGTGCGACCAGCCAGCGGCTCGGCAGGCGATCAGAAACGCATCGTCACCCCGGCGCAGGCGATGGCCGACGGTGCGTCGATCCTGGTCGTCGGCCGCCCGATCAGCCAGTCGCCCGACCCCGACCTTGCGGCACGCGAAATCGAAGCGACGCTGTAAGAGTTATCCTATTTCCCGTTCGTGTCGAGCGAAGTCGAGACGCCCGTCAGAACAGCGCATGGTTGAGAGGCATCTCGACTTCGCTCGATGCGAACGGACATTTTTGAGTGTTCAATATGCCCCGCCTCGTAAAAATCTGCGGCCTGTCCACCCCCGAAACCGTCGATGCCGCCATCGAGCATGGGGCATCGCACATCGGACTGGTCCATTACGAACCGAGCCCGCGGCACGTCGATCTCAAAACCGCCGCCGAGCTGCGCAAGCGCGCCGGGCGCCACGTCCAGGTCGCGCTGCTCCTCGTCAACGCGTCGCAGCAGCTGACCGGCGAGGCGCTGGCCGCGGTGCGCCCCGACATCATCCAGTTCCATGGCAACGAAAGCCCCGAATGGCTGGCCGTGGTCAAGCGGATCGCGCCGGCACAGGTGTGGAAAGCCGTCGGCCTGAAAGACGCCGGAACGCTGGAGCGGATCGAGAAATATCGCGGCGCCGCCGATCGTATCCTGTTCGACGCCCCCGCTGCCGCGCTCCCCGGCGGCACTGGCACGCGGTTCGACTGGTCGCTGCTCAAGAATCATCGCCACAGCATGGACTGGGGCGTCGCGGGCGGCCTCACGCCCGCCAACGTCGCCGAAGCGATCGCCGCGACCGGCGCGCCGCTGGTCGATGTGTCGTCGGGGGTGGAAAGCGCGCCGGGCGTGAAGGATGTGGACAAGATCGCCGCTTTCCTTAAAGCGGTCGCCGCATGTTGACGGCATTCCCCTTTCCCACGCGCATCGGACGATGGCGCTGATCGCTTCAAACCCCGGATTGAGCGAGCGCCCACCCCATTGCCGATGGAAATGACGATGACCGATACGACAACCCTGCCCAACAGCCTGCGCACCGGCCCCGACGAGCGCGGCCATTTTGGCCAATTCGGCGGCCGTTATGTCGCCGAAACGCTGATGCCGCTGATCCTCGACCTCGAACGCCATTATCGCGCCGCGCAGGCCGACCCCGCGTTCAAGGCCGAGTTCGACGATCTGCTCAAAAATTATGTCGGGCGCCCCAGCCCGCTGTGGTTCGCGCGGCGGCTGACCGAGAACCTCGGCGGGGCGAAAATCTATCTGAAGCGCGAAGACCTCAACCACACCGGCGCGCATAAGATCAACAATTGTATCGGCCAGATCCTGCTTGCGAAGCGGATGGGCAAGACCAAGATCATCGCCGAAACCGGCGCGGGACAGCACGGCGTCGCCACCGCGACCGTCGCCGCGCTATTCGGCCTGCCCTGCACCATCTTCATGGGTGCGGTCGACGTCGCGCGGCAACAGCCCAATGTGTTCCGCATGAAATTGCTCGGGGCCGAAGTCGTCGCGGTCGAGAGCGGCGCCAAGACGCTGAAGGACGCGATGAACGAGGCGCTCCGCCACTGGGTCGCGAACGTCCACGACACTTTCTACATCATCGGCACCGTCGCCGGGCCGCACCCCTATCCCGAGCTCGTTCGCGATTTCCAGTCGGTGATCGGCGACGAAGCCAAGGCGCAGATGTTGGAGGCCGAGGGCCGCCTGCCCGACATGCTGATCGCTCCGGTCGGCGGCGGGTCGAACGCGATCGGGTTGTTCCATCCCTTCCTCGACGATCCCGAGGTCGAAATCGTCGGCGTCGAAGCGGCGGGCGAGGGTCTGGAAGGCAAGCACGCCGCGAGCCTCGCGGGCGGCAAACCCGGCATCCTCCACGGCAATAAGACCTACTTGCTGCAGGACGAGGACGGCCAGATCACCGAGGCGCATAGCATTTCGGCAGGCCTCGACTATCCGGGCATCGGGCCCGAGCACAGCTGGCTCCACGACATCGGCCGTGTACGTTATGAACCCGTCACCGATGAGGAAGCTCTGGCGAGCTTCCAGAAACTCACCAAGCTGGAAGGCATCATTCCGGCATTGGAGTCGGCCCACGCGGTCGCCGCCGCCGAACGCATCGCGCCGACACTGGGCAAGGACAAGATCATCATCGTCAATTGCTCGGGGCGCGGTGACAAGGACATCTTCACGGTTGCCGAGGCGTTGGGGGTGAAGCTGTGACTCGCTTCGCTACCGCCTTTGCCAAGCCCCACCCCGCGCTCGTCACTTTCATCACGGCGGGTGACGGCGATACCGCCGCGAACCTCGACGCGCTTGTCGCGGGCGGCGCCGACGTGATCGAGCTTGGCATGCCCTTTACCGATCCGATGGCGGACGGGCCGACGATCCAGGCGGCGAACCTGCGCAGCTTGGCGAAGGGTACGACCACCGCGGACATCTTCGCGATCGCCGCGGCCTTTCGGCAGCGCCACCCTGAAACGCCGCTCGTCCTGATGGGCTACGCCAATCCGATGACGATCCGTGGCGGCGACTGGTTTGCGGCCGAATGCGCCAAGGCGAGCGTCGACGGGATCATCTGCGTCGATATTCCGTCGGAGGAAGATCCCGAGCTTGGTCCCGCGCTGCGCGCCGCGGGGGTCGACCTGATCCGGCTTGCGACCCCGACGACCGACGCGGTGCGGCTGCCCGATGTGCTGAACGGCGCGGGCGGATTCCTCTATTATGTCTCGGTCGCGGGCATCACCGGCCAGCAACAGGCGGCGCAGGCGAGCATCGACGAAGCGGTTGCGCGGCTGCGTACCCAAACCGACCTGCCGATCGCGGTCGGTTTCGGCGTCCGCACGCCCGAACAGGCCGCCGAGATTGCGAAGGTCGCCGACGGCGTCGTCGTGGGATCGGCGTTCATCGACATCATCGCCAGGCATGGCGACGCCGCGGCGCCGCATGTCGAGGCCTTCACCCGCACCCTCGCCGATGCTATTCATAGCGCCAAGGAGATCGCCGCATGAGCTGGCTCGACCGTGTTCGCAACGCCCTGCCCTTTGGCGCCAAGCGCGATACCGCCGACAATCTGTGGCACAAATGCCGTCAGTGCCAGCAGATGGTGTTCGTCAAGGAGTGGGAGGATAATCTCAACGTCTGCCCGCGCTGCGACCATCACGACCGAATCGGCGCCAAGGAACGCTTCGCGCAGCTGTTCGATGGCGGCCAGCACGAGCTGATCGCCGCGCCCGCGGCGCCTGAAGATCCATTGAAATTCCGCGACACCAAAAAATATGTCGACCGTATCAAGGCGGCGCGCGCGCAGACCGGCGACCGCGACGCCTATCAGAACGCTTTTGGTCGCATTGCGGGTCAGGGCGCGGTGGTCGGCGTCCAGGATTTTGCCTTCATGGGCGGATCGATGGGGGTTGCGGTGGGTGAAGCCTTTGTCGCGGGCGTCGAAACGGCGATCAAGCGCGGTGTTCCCTATATTGCGATCACCGCCGCGGGCGGCGCGCGGATGCAGGAAGGCACGCTGTCGCTGATGCAGATGCCGCGCGCGACAGTGGCGCTCGCGCGCCTGCGCCGTGCGGGCCTGCCCTATATCGTGCTGCTGACCGACCCCACCACCGGCGGCGTCACCGCCAGCTACGCGATGCTTGGCGATGTGCAAATCAGCGAGCCCAAGGCGCTGATTGGCTTTGCGGGCCAGCGTGTAATCGAGAATACGATCCGCGAAAAACTGCCCGAAGGCTTTCAGCGCGCCGAATATCTGCTCGATCACGGGATGATCGATATGGTGGTACATCGGAAAGAGCTGCCCGAGACGCTGGGTCGCCTGATCGGTTATCTGGCGCCGGAGAAGGCGGCGTAAGACTTCCCCTCCCTGCAAGGGAGGGGTTAGGGG
>JAFAGN010000045.1 GCA_023422695.1 Pseudomonadota bacterium | reverse complement strand
GCCCACCCCGCTGCGACTAGCCAGCAAGCTGGCAAGTCTCGCTACCCCTCCCGCCTGCGGGAGGGGACTGCTGATACTAGCAGCCCTCACCCTCGCCGCCCCCGCGCACGCGGATACGCTGGTCGATAACGTCAACGGCATCACCCTCGACAAGGACGGCAAGCTCGTGCGCTTCACCGGGCTCGTCATCGACAAGGACGGCAAGGTCAAACAATTGCTCGACCGCAAGGACAAGCGCCCCGAGCGCCCCGATTTCAAGGAAGACGGCAAGGGTCGCACGCTCATCCCCGGGCTGATCGACGCGCACGGCCATGTCATGGGGCTGGGGTTCCAGCTGATGCTGCTTGACCTCTCCGGCACCAATTCGCTCGCCGAAGCGCAGGCGGCGATCCGCAAATACGCCGCCGACAATCCCGAAATGCCGTGGATTATCGGGTCGGGCTGGAATCAGGAAAAATGGGGGCTGGGCCGCTTCCCGACCGCCGCCGACCTCGATGCCGCGGTGCCGGACCATCCCGTGTGGCTGGAGCGCGTCGATGGCCACGCGGGTTGGGCGAACACCGCCGCGATGACGGCCGCAAAAGTCACCGCGGCGAGCAAGTCGCCCGAGGGCGGCCGTATCGAAATGGCGGGGGGCAAGCCAAGCGGCGTGTTCGTCGACGCGGCGATGAGCCTGATCGACGGCGCCAAACCCAAGCCGCTCGCACGCGACCTCGACCGCGCGCTGTATCTGGCGCAGCAAAAGCTGCTCGAACAGGGGGTCACCGCGATCGCCGACATGGGGACGACGATCCTCGACTGGCAGGCATTCCGCCGCGCGGGCGACAAGAAACAGCTGGCGGTGCGTATCCTCAGCTATGGCGGCGACATCGACAATATGGCGATGATCGCGGGTGGCGAGCCGACGCCGTGGCTGTACGACGACCGGCTGCGCATGGTCGGGGTCAAGCTCTACCTCGACGGCGCGCTCGGCTCGCGCGGCGCCTGGCTGAAGGCGCCGTATAGCGATGCCCCCGGTCAAATCGGCCTGCCGCTGCTGACCCCCGCGCAGCTCCGCAACAAGATGGTCCGTGCCTCGATGGACAAATTCCAGGTGACGATCCACGCGATCGGCGACGCCGCCAATGCCGAGGCTTTGAACGCGATCGCCGATCTCACCGCCGACCTGCCCGGCGAACGCCGCTGGCGCATCGAGCATGCACAGGTCATCGACCCCGCCGACATATCGCGCTTTGCCAGCCTGAAAGTCATCGCGTCGATGCAGCCCGTCCACCAGACCAGCGATCGGCTGATGGCCGAAGCGCGCCTCGGCCCCGATCGACTGAAGGGCGCCTATGCCTGGCGCAGCCTCCAAACCGCGGGTGCCCGAATCGCCTTCGGCTCCGACGTGCCGGTCGAAAGCGCCGACCCGTTCGCGGGGCTCGCCGCCGCCATCTCGCGCACTGATGCCAAGGGCGAACCGTTCGGCGGCTGGCGCCCCGAGGAAGCGGTGAGCCGCGAAGCGGCGCTCGACGGCTTCACGCGCACGGCTGCCTTCGCCGGGTTCGCCGAGGATCGCATCGGCACCTTGATGCCGGGCATGCGCGCCGATTTCCTGATCGTCGACGCCGACCCGATGCTCGCCAGCCCCGACGAAATTCGCAAGATGGTGCCGCTCGAAACCTGGATCGGCGGCTATCGCTATTACAAGAAAGAGGCGCCCGGTGGCGGGCGATAACGCCCCCACCCGCCGCGCGCTGCTGACCGGGCTCGCCGCACTGCCCGTCGCGGCGAGTGCGGCGGCGGCCGAGCGCCGCTCGAAAAAACGCAAACCAGCAAAACCCAAGGTCCAGCATGTCGATGTCGCCATCATCGGCGCCGGGGTGTTCGGCGCGTGGACCGCGTGGCACCTGCTGCGCGCAGGCAAGACGGTGCGCCTGTTTGACGCCTATGGTGCGGGCCATATCCGCTCGTCCTCGGGCGGCGAAAGCCGGGTCATCCGCATGGGCTATGGCGCCGACACCATCTATTCCGAAATGGCGCGCGAATCCTTGCCCTATTGGAGGGCGCTGTCCGACACTGCGAGCGCGCCGATCTTTCACAACACCGGCGTGCTGTGGTTCGGACCCGCGGGCGACGCCTACACAGCGCAGTCGCTGGCATGGTTGCAGGCCAACCGCGTCGGCCACGAACATGGCGACGTGCGCTGGCTGCAAGACAAATATCGCCAGATCCAGTTCTATCAGGGCGAGACCGGCATTCTCGAAACCGAATGCGGCGCGCTGATCGCGGGCCGCGGGGTACAGGAAGTGATCGCCGACGCGCAGATTGCGGTCGAGCGCGTCGTGATGCCCGCGCCGTTGCTATCGAAACGGATCAAGCGCCACAGCCTGCCCGACGGCGGCACCGCGGACCATCTCGTCTATGCCGTCGGCCCGTGGCTGGCCGAACTCTTTCCGCAGCAGCTGATGAACCGGATCGTCGCGACGCGGCAGGAGGTCTATCATTTCGGTGCGCCGCAGGGCGATACGCGCTTCGCCCCGCCCGAGCTGCCGGTGTGGGCCGACAACAGCAACAATGGCATCTTTTACGGCATTCCCGATCTGGAAGGCGCGGGGTTCAAGATCGCGATCGACCGCCACGGCCCGACGATCGATCCCGACACGATGGAGCGCAGTCTGACCCCCGCAGGAATCGCCGAGGCGCGCGCCTATATCGCCCGCCGCTTCCCCGCCCTCGCCTCGGCACCGCTGATCGGCGGACGCGTCTGCCAATATGAGAATAGCTCGAACGGCGATTATCTGATCGATCGTTTTCCGGGGCAGGAACGCGTCTGGCTGGTCGGCGGCGGGTCGGGGCATGGGTTCAAGAACGGCCCCGCGGTGGGGAAACGCGTGGCGGCGCACATCCTGGATGCAAAGCTGGCGGTCGAGCCGCGCTTCAGCTTTGCGACCAAGGGGACAGTCGCGGCGCGGACGGTTTTCTAAGTTCGTCATTGCGAGGAGCGAAGCGACGCGGCAATCCAGAGTCTGCGTAAACCGCCCTGGATTGCTTCGCTACGCTCGCAATGACGGGGTCAGAACGGGGTTCCGATGAAACTCACCGACTGCCACAACATCGACGACTTCCGCGCCCTCGCCAAGCGCCGCCTGCCCTGGCCCGTGTTCGACTATATCGACGGCGCTGCCGACGACGAGGTGACCCGCCGCCGCAACCGCGCCGCGTTTGACGACTGCGACCTCATCCCCCGCGTCCTCGCCGGCGTCGAAAACGTCGACATGCGCACGACGCTGTTCGGGCGCGAGATGGCAATGCCGCTGTTCCTCTCGCCCACCGCCTTGCAACGCCTGTTCCACTGGCAGGGCGAACGCGCGGTGCTGCGCGCCGCCGCCAATGCCGGGACAATGGCGGGCATTTCCAGCCTCGCCACGATCAGCCTTGCCGAAGCGGGCGCACTCACCGATGGCCCCAAGCTGTTCCAGCTCTATGTCCACAAGGATGAAGGGCTCAACCGCGCGATGCTCAATGCCGCGCGCGACGCGAAGTTCGACGCCGTGGCGCTCACCGTCGACACGATCGTCGGCGGCAACCGCGAACGCTGCCTGCGTTCGGGCTTCACCTCGCCGCCGCGCTTCACGCCGGGGAATATGCTGAGCTACGCCGCCAAGCCCGGCTGGGGACTGAACTATGTGCTGCGCGAAAAATTCAGCCTGCCCAACCTCGCCACCCATGTTTCCGAAGGGTCGAGCGTTCCCAAATCGGTCGCCGACTATTTCACGTCGATGCTCGACCAGAGCCTCGACTGGAACCGGGCCGAAGCGATCCGCAAGCAATGGGATGGCCCCTTCTGCCTCAAAGGCATCGCCGCGGTCGAGGATGCCAAGCGCGCGGCCGACATCGGCGCCACCGCGATCATGGTGTCGAATCATGGCGGGCGGCAATTGGACGGCAGCATTTCGCCCTTCGACGCGCTCGCCGACATCGTCGATGCGGTCGGCGACAAGGTCGAGGTCATCTGCGACGGCGGCATCACCCGCGGCACCCATGTGCTGAAAGCGCTGTCGGTCGGCGCCAAGGCCTGTTCGGGCGGCAGGCTCTACCTGTACGCGCTGGCGGCGGCGGGCGAGGATGGCGTCGCGCGCGCGATCGCCCTGCTCCGCGCCGAGATGGAGCGCGGCATGAAATTGATGGGGGCCAAGACCCTCACGGATCTCGGCCCCCATAATCTGCGCTGGCGGTAGAAAAGATCCTCCCCATCGCGCAGCGCTGGGGAGGGGGACCGTCCGCGAAGCGGATGGTGGAG
>JAFAGN010000018.1 GCA_023422695.1 Pseudomonadota bacterium | reverse complement strand
TTGGACGTCAGCGGCGGATACATGAACCAGCCGCCGTCGGGCGCGAGCCCGACGAAGATCGAAGCGAAAAAACAAAGTCCGCCGACGGCATAGGCCCAGAAGGCATAGGCGGACAGCCGCGGGAACGGCAGATCGCGCGCCGCGAGCATCTGCGGGAGCAGGAGCACGCCTGCCGCCTCGACCGCGGGCACCGCGAAGAGGAACATCATCACCGTGCCGTGCATGGTGAAGACCTGATTATAGGTGCCCTGCGGCAGGATCTCGAGCATCGGCGCGGCGAGTTGCGCACGCATGAGCAGCGCGAGCACCCCCGCCATCAGGAAAAAGAGAAAGGCGGTTCCGAGATAATAGATGCCGATATAATTATTGTTGACCGCGAACAGATATTCCCAGCCCTTGGGCTTGCACCAGATACGGCGGAGGTCCTCTTCCTCTTCCCTCGGTCGCTCGTCCCGGGTCGGGAAGCGGTCATAAAGCGCGGGATCGAACCCCGTTTCCGATCTCATTTGAGCGAGACCATATAGGCGGTGAGCGCCTGCAGTTCCTCGCCGCTGAACTGGTGATAGGCGGGCATACGGTTCGCGGGCTTGATCGCCTGGCTGTCGGCGACCCAGCCCGCCATCGTCCCCGGATTATTGGGCAATATGCCCGCGCCCAGCGTCCTGCGCGAGCCGACATGCGTCAGATCCGGACCGGCAAGCCCGCGCGCCGGCGTGCCGCGGATCGTGTGACAGGCAGCGCATCCGCTCGACAGAAAAAGCGCAAGCCCCTCGCCGCCCGCGCCTTGCGACGGGAGCCGCGAAGCCTGCCAGCGCGCAAAGTCTGCCGGGGTGTGCGCCACGACCACGAAACCCATCAGCGCGTGCGGACCGCCGCAATATTCGGCGCATTGCCCCTTGTAGACACCCGGCGCATCGGCCTCGATCAGCAGGCGATTGGTGCGCCCCGGGATCATGTCCATCTTGCCCCCGAGCCGCGGCACCCAGAAGCTGTGGATGACGTCGGCCGCTTCGAGTTCGAGCAGGACGGGCTGCCCTACCGGGATGTGGAGCTCGTTTGCGTCGCGCAGCGTCTCGCGGCCCTGCCCATCCTGATAATGGACCCGCCACCACCACATCTCGCCGATGATCTTCACGCGCATGGCGCCCACGGGAACGCGTGCCGCCGAAAGCGAACTGGTGAGCAATAGGCCCCATACGAGCAGGCCCGTGAGCACGACCGAGGGGAAGGCAAATCCCAGGATCCAGATCGCCTTCTCGCCGCCAAGCCGCGTCTTGAGCCGAGGCGATCCGCGCAGCGCTATCCAGAGAGCGCCAACCACGATCGCCAATATCACGGTTCCGCCGACAAGCAGCACCCAGGCAAGCAGGGTCACAGGCTCCGAATAAGGGCCGGCGGGATCGAGGACGGCGGGCGGCCAGCCTTCGGAAGGCAGTGTTCGCTCAGTCATCGAGGCTCAGCAGCCAAGCGGCGATATCGTCAGCTTCAGCTCTTTTCATTGGTATCGCGGGCATCGCGGTCCCCGGCACCATTGCCGGCGCGTCGGTGACGAAGGCGGCAAGTTGGGGCGCGCGATTGGGGAGGCGGCCAGCGATCAGCGGGCGGGCGCCGAAGCCCGCGAGCGGCGGTCCCACGCGTCCTTTCGGCCAAGCGATCCCGGGCATATCATGGCAGGCGCCGCAACCGAGGCGCGCCGCTGCGTCGCGGCCGCGCGCGACGGCGTCCGTGTCGGCGGGTGCCGTTTCAACCGGGGCGGGCGCGCAGGCGCCGAGCAGCATCAAGACCGAAATCGCAGCGCCCCCTTTCATAGCCGTTCACCGTCCTCGTTTCGCTTTGGGAACCACCTCGCGCGGCCATTGGTTCCCGAAGCGTGCGCAAAGCCCCCCTCCTCCTCCTCCTCCTGTTCCTCCTGTCCGCATGCCAAGCGCCCGCACCGCCCGATCGCTTCCGCGCGACGGGCGAGACGATCGCGATGAGCGGGGGCGATGCGGGCGCCGAAGCGGCCTGCTTCACCTGTCACGGGCTGCAGGGCGAAGGCGACGGGCGCGACGCGCCGCGCCTTGCCGGACTCGACGCGGGCTATCTCCATCGGCAGCTCGACGATTATGCAAATGGTCGCCGCGAGCATGCCGCGATGCGCGAGATCGCCCGCAAACTCGGCGACGGCGACCGATCGAAAGTGTCGGCATTCTACGCGGCGATCAGGCCCGCGGCGTGGCCCGTCGAAGCCGGCAGTCCGGCGGGTGCGCGCATCTACGACGAGGGCGATCCCGCGCGGGGATTGCCGTCCTGCGCCTCGTGCCACGGTGTGGGCGGCGTGGGCGATGCCGCCAATCCGCCGCTGGCCGGTCAGTCCGCCGCTTATATCGCGGGTCAGCTTCGCGCGTGGCGCGAAGCGAAGCGCAACAATGACCCGCTAGGCGAGATGCGCCGCGTCAGCCGCCTGCTCTCGGACGCCGAGCTTGCGGCGGTGTCCCGTCATGCGGCGTCCTTTCCGCCCCATCCTCCGGAAGCTCGGGCAACATCCCCCGCAGCACGTCGTGCCGATCCCAGAAATGATGTTTCAGAGCCGCGCCGACGTGCAGCGGGATCATCGCGACGAGGAGAATGATCAGGAGCGCATGGATTCCCTCCGCCCAGTCGAGAATCCACCACTGAATGCCTTTTTCCAGACTGTCGAAGGGCATGTGCGGCCAGGGAAGGAGCCCCGCCACTTCGAGCGGCTCGCCGCCGACCACCGACCACATCGCCCAGCCCGAGAGCGGCAGACCGAAAAAGCAGACGTAAAAGAGTATGTGCGTCACATAGGCTGCGACCGTCTGCCAGCCCAGCCGGTCGGCATCGTTGATGGGACCCGGCACGATCATCCGCCAGATCGCGCGCAGCGCAGCAAGCACGAGCATCAGCAGGCCGAGTTCGGCATGAACCCGAAACGCCTCCAGCTTGTCGCCACCCGCGTCGATGCGGCTCATGCGCCAGCCCCAGCCGAGCTGGAAGAGGATGAGCGCGGCCATCGTCCAGTGGAATAGCTGTCCGACGGGCGAGTAGCGGCGGTCGGCGGCATAACGCGCCGCCCACGCCTGGATCGCCTCGATCATGCTGCCGCCGGGGGCGGCTCGCCGAAGAGGCGCCACCCGGTCCAGAGCGCCGCGCCGAGATAAAGAGCCGCGGCAGGAGCCCACATAATGAGCCCCGCCAGTTGCTGATCTTCGAGCGGCGCCAGCCCCCAGGCCATCGTCGTCGCGAGATAGGGCGCATAGAGGGGCGTGCCCGCGAAGGTGATGAGCGCTCCGAGCAGCCCCATCTGCACCATCATGGCAAGCAGCAGACCGATCGCGAGCGGCGGCGACGACGAGCGGAGCGAAGCCCAGAAGCCGAACGCGGTCGCGAGCAACGAAAGCTGCATCAACCAGAAGGCGCCGTCACTCGCCAGCGCGAGAGCATAGGGCGCCGGCGCGTGCCAGACCCAGAAGGCGAGGATGTGCGCGGCGGCCCATAGCGGCGCACCGCCGCGCGGCCGAAGCCGCGGCAGGCCGAACGCGAACAGCGGAGCCGCAACCGCGGTCAAGATGATATGGTGCGCGACGCGCACCGAGAAGAGCGCCGACGACAGGGCGCATAGCGGCGACACGAACAGCAGGGCGATCAGCGCGAACCCGGCCCAGAAGGGACCGCGCGCTTTCCATCGCCACGCCATCAGCGCCGCGGCGCCCAGCGCCGCCAACAGCCCGGGATCGAGATTGCAGCGCAGCATCCAGTCAGCCGGGATCGGCGCGGGACCACAATAAGGAATCGAGGACGGATCCATCCAATTGCCAACGTCGCGCCCGGCGCGCGGGTTCCGGGAAACTATTGGGCGGTCGGCGCATTATCCAGACGGGGGCGTGCATGGAGATCAATATGGCAACGGCCCCATCGCCTCTCACCGACCCGCCCTATCGCCGACACGCGCCCCATCCGCTGCACGCCATTCTCCTCGCCTTTCCGGTCGCCCTGTTC
Organism: Pseudomonadota bacterium; assembly: GCA_023422695.1. Taxonomy (GTDB): domain Bacteria; phylum Pseudomonadota; class Alphaproteobacteria; order Sphingomonadales; family Sphingomonadaceae; genus Sphingopyxis. The sequence goes on along the minus strand of JAFAGN010000018.1, from coordinate 92,098 downwards.
AGCAGCGCGCTCCTTTCCGACATCACCTATCTCAACAGCGCCGAGATGCAGTGGAGCAATTTCTCGGCCTGGTTGATCACGGGCGGGCTGATATTCGGGGCTCCCGTGCTCCTGTGGTCCGCGATAGCCTTCCTCCGCCGCCGGAAGCTGCCCACGCGAACCCCCGCCCTCGCCTATTTCCTCCTGATCCTCGTTATGTGGATCGCGGGCCTCGTGAACGCCTTCAAGCATAGCCAGGATGCCTGGAGTTCGGTCGGCACGGCCGGCGTGACCCTCTCGGTCCTATCCACACTTGCAGCGATTGCCGCCGCCTGGCTTCTCCACGCAGCGAAGGAGCCCCGCGCATGAACCGCCAGACCTCGCTTGGCCTCGTCGCTGCGGCGGCGCTAGCGGCCGCGCTCGCCGGCTGCGGCAAAGGCGATGAAAAACTCGACCAGACGGGCACCAGCCCGAGCCTGCCGAAGATCGACGAGACGCTCGTCCCACCCATGAAGATCGCCAAGCCTGCAGGATGGAACGGCGAGCTTCCGACCGTTCCCGCCGGTTTCACGATCGTGCCGGTCGCGACGGACCTCAAGATTCCGCGCCAGATCCTCGTGCTCCCAAATGGCGATATCCTCGTCGCCGAAGGGTCCGGCGGCCATGCGCCGAAGCTCCGCCCGAAGGATGTGATCGCGGGCTATATCAAGAGCCTCGGAAAATCCTCGGTGAAGGGCGGCGACCGCATCACCTTGCTGCGCGACGCGAATGGCGACGGCAAACCCGAACTTCGTACCAGCTTCATCGAGGATCTCGATGCGCCCTATGGCCTCGCGCTCGTCGGGAACAACCTTTATGTCGCCAACCAGGGTGCGCTGCTGCGCTTCGCCTACACGCCGGGCGCAACGCGCATCGCTGGCAAAGGCGAGGAAGTGACCAAGCTCCCGGCAGCGGTCAATCATCACTGGACAAAATCGCTCGCCGCGAGCGCCGACGGGTCGAAACTTTATGTCGGCATCGGCTCGAACAGCAATATCGGCGAGCGGGGGATGAGCATCGAGGAAGATCGCGCCGTCATCTGGGAAGTCGATGCCGCTACCGGCGCGAGCCGCATCTTCGTCTCGGGCATCCGCAACCCGACCGCCCTCGCCATCGAGCCATCGTCGAACATCCTCTGGGCGGTCGTGAACGAACGCGACGAGCTTGGCGCCGAGCTCGTACCCGATTATCTGACCTCGGTGCGCGAGGGCGCTTTCTACGGCTGGCCCTACAGCTATTGGGGACGCCATCCCGACCCGCGCGTTCATCCGCAGAAGCCTGAGCTCGTCAGGACCGCTGTTACTCCAGACTATGCGCTCGGTTCGCACGTCGCGCCGCTCGGGCTGAGCTTTGCGACCGAAGGCGGGCTCCCGGGCTATGAGACGGGCGCCTTCGTTGGAGAGCATGGCAGCTGGAACCGCCAGACTCTCGCCGGCTACAAGGTCAGCTTCATCCCCTTCGCCAACGGACGTCCTGCCGGCAAGCCGAAGGATTTCGTGACCGGCTTCATCAAGGACGGCAAAGCGCGCGGTCGCCCGGTCGGCGTCACCTGGGACGCGGCGCGCGGCGCGCTCTGGATCGCCGACGATCTCTCGAACACGGTGTGGCGCATCTCCGGCCCTCACGCACTCGCGATGCGATCGCCGGTCTCGTCCGCGGCCGGTCAGAAATAATCAGCTGGCGCCGCCCGGCTTGAACCGGATCACGCGCCAGACATAATAAGCGAAGAGCGCCGCCATGATCGCTGTGCTTGCCGGACCGACCCACGTCTCGACGCCTTCGAAGCGCTCGGCGAGTAGATATCCCGCGATCGCGAGCGCTCCCGTCCAGACGCCTGCGCCGAGCGCCGACAGCAGAAGGAAGCGCGTCGGCGGCATCGCGAAGATGCCCGCCGGGATCGAAATGAGCGTGCGAAGTCCGGGGACGAGATGAGCGAGCGGCACCGCCCATGTGCCGTGGCGGCAGAACCAGCGCTCGATGCGCGCGATATCGTCGCCGCTGAGCGTGATCCAGCGCCCATGGTGGTCAGCCCAGCGGCGAAGCCGTTCGTCGCCGATCCTGCGCGCGATCATGTACCAGAAGAGCGCACCGAGAAGCGTTCCGGCAAGTCCTGCGACTATCACCAACGGCAGGCTGTAGCGTCCATCGGCGGCGCCGAAGCCCGCGAGCGGCATGATGACCTCCGACGGGATCGGCGGAAAGACATTCTCGAGAAACATGAGAAGGACGATCCCCGCATAGCCCATCGTCTCGACGAGGTCCGTAATCCAGTCGGTCATGCGACGGCTCCCTTACATGGCGGTCCGCAGTCAACGAGCGGTGAGCCGAATGGATGCTGCAGTCGAAAAAGGTGCTGGACGCAGCTTGTTACATCGCACCATTTCGAAACGGCGCCGGGCAGCGAACCCGGCGCTCGCGACGTGCAAGAGGCAACCGCCGGGCTAGCCGACCGTTTGCAGCGCATGGCTAAGTCTCTTGCCGTTCCGGTAGCCCGCAAAGGCATGCCCAGCCCGAAGCTGCGCAAGGCCGAGTTCCTCGCCCGCTATCTCGAGCAGTTTCGCGACGAAGGCTTCGACGCGGTTCGCGGCGAGCTCGAAGGCATCGCGGCGATCGCTTGGCAGGCCTATCGCGACGAGCGCAAGAGCCCGCAAACGCGCAAGGCCGGCAAGGGCTTCGCCGATCCCGACTATGACCTCTCGGTCGACTGGCTCGCGGCGCACGCGGCGGTCGAGGAAGCGCGGAAAGTGCACGCCCGGGCCGACGGCCCCAGCCGCATCCTGATCGTCAACGGATCGGCGCGCTCGGAGCACACATGTCCTGGGGAGATGTCGAAGAGCTGGCGCATCGGGCAGATCGCGAAGCGCGTCCTGGATCAGAAGGATACCGAGGTCGAGATACTCGACCTCAGCCGGCTCAATTCCGAATATGGCCGCAACATCCACCCCTGCAAGGCCTGCTACTCCACCGCCGCAGCGCTCTGCCATTTCCCGTGCAGCTGTTATCCCAATCATTCGCTCGGCCAGACGCAGGACTGGATGAACGACATTTACCCGATGTGGATGCGCGCGCATGGCGTCTTCCTGATCTCGCCCGTCAACTGGTTCATGGCGAGCTCCCCCATCAAGCTGATGATGGATCGGATGGTGTGCATGGACGGCGCAAACCCCGATCCTTCATCGACGCATGGCAAAGAAGTCGGGGAAGCCAAGGCGCTCGAACTCGCCGGCTGGGATTATCACCGCGAACTGGAAGGGCGGCTGTTCGCCGTCGTCGTGCACGGCGATGTCGAGGGCGCCGAGAATGTCCGGCGTTCCCTGTCGGACTGGATGACGTCGATCCATATGGTGCCCGCGGGACCGCGCGCCGAGCTCGATCGCTATATCGGCTATTTCGAACCCTATGCGACGAGCCACGAGGCCTTTGACAAGGACAAGGCGATGCAGGGTGAAGTCCGCAATGCCGCCCTGACGCTGCTCGAGGCGGTGCGCGCCAAGCGCGCCGGCACGCAGGTCGCTGCGGGAGCAAGCCTGAAGCAGCCGCGCGACAAGTAAGGTGTGGCACTGGCCACCTTCTTCCGCCTTCCCGCACCTTCGCGCCCCCGCGGCGCGCGATCGGCGTAAGAGGCGCGCTGGGCGGCGCTGATGGAGCGGGGACATAGCCAAGCGTCTCGGGAACGTGCCGCCCCGCCGGGCGTAGCTGTCCCATGACGCGTCCCATCCCCTGTCTATCGATATCGAGAGCCTGCGCGGCCCCTTGCGCCGCGATGGCGAAGGTAGCTCGGTGATAGACCAGTTTGATACGGGCCAGCCGCGCTCGAAGGCGCATCATATCAGGGCGAACATCGTGCTTTACGGTGCGCTCTTTGCCAATCTCGGCATCGCCGTCGCCAAATTTGTCGCCGCGGCGATCAGTGGTTCCTCGTCGATGCTATCGGAAGGGGTCCATTCGCTCGTCGACAGCGGCAATCAGATGCTGCTCCTCTACGGCCAGGCGAAGGCAAAGCGGCCGCCCGACAATCGTCACCCCTTCGGCTACGGCCGCGAACTTTATTTCTGGGCGTTCGTCGTCGCGATCCTCATCTTCGCCGTCGGAGCCGGCATTTCCATCTACGAAGGCTGGATTCACTACCGGGATCCCGAGCCGCTTCGCGATCCGACGATCAACTATGTCGTGCTCGCCATCGCCTTCCTGCTCGAGGGTGCGTCGTGGACGATCGCGGTGCGCGAGTTCAACGCCGGGCGGCGGGACCTCGGCTGGTGGACGGCGGTGCGGCGGTCGAAGGATCCGGCAGGTTTCATCGTCCTGTTCGAAGACAGCGCCGCGCTCGCCGGCCTCGCGATCGCCGCCGGCGGCATATGGCTGAGCCATGCGACAGGGGATCCGCGGATCGACGGCATCGCCTCGATGGCGATCGGCGCAATCCTAGCGGCGGTCGCGATCCTTCTAGCCCGCGAAGCGAAGGAGCTGTTGATCGGCGAGGCTGCGGACCCCGAACTGATCGCGCATATCTGGACCATCGTCGAAAGGCGCCCCGAAATTACCGCGGTCAATCATGTGCGCACGATCCACACCGCACCCAATTCGATTTTCGTCGCCGTAAGCGCCGACTTCGAGGATCGTCTCGCGATGGGCGAGGCCGAGACGCTGATCGAGGCGATCGAGGCCGAGCTCAAGGCTGCGTCGAGCGATATCAGCTCGATCTACATCCGCCCCGAAAAGCAGTGCGATGCGCTCGTCCAGCCTCGCCCGTCAGCGGCGGCCGAACCCGCGCGGCAGCCGCGCGGCGCAAACTAGGCTTTGAGCTCGCCCGGTCGCAACTGGATCCGGATGAGCGCGCTCGTGCCCGGCATATCGCGCGATGCATCGACCGCGCTGTAAGAGACAGCCGCCTTGTGGGTCCGCGCCAACGCTTCGATGAGGCGCGTTCCGAGACCCGTGCCGCGCGCCGTTCCGTCGGAGGGCATCCCTGCCCCGTCGTCGACAACCGCGAGTTCGAGCAATGTCTCGTCGGCCCGGCGAAGCGATATCCGAATCTCGCCATCGTGGCTGTCGCCATAGGCATATTTGCACGCGTTGCTCACCCATTCGTTGGCGATCATGCCGAGCGCCACGGCCTTGTCGGTGGCCACACGGATGGGCTCGACGTCGGCGATAACGCGCCGCGCGGCGACCCCCGTCGACCAGGTTGCCGAGAGATCCTCGGCAAGGCCGCCCAGATAATCGTCCATCGCCACATATTCGACGTCGTCGGTGGTGTAGAGGCGCCGGTTGACTTGCGCGACCGTCGCTATCCGTTGTTGCGTCTTCTGCAGCGCCTCGCGGGCCGCGGGATCGGCGATCGTCTTCGACTGGAGGGCGACGAAAGACATCACCATCTGGAGATTGTTCGCGACGCGGTGGTTCACTTCCTTGAGCAGCGCTTCCAGCCGCGCATTGGTCGCGCGCAGCTCGCTCTCCACCTCGGCGCGCGCGCGCCGAAGCTGGGCACGCTCGAGCACCTGTTCGAAGCTCGAGGCCAAAAGATCGAAGAAATCCTCGCCGACCGACTTTACCACATAATCGTCGGCACCCGACTTCAACGCCGCCACGGCGATGCGACTCTCCTCGGAGCCCGTCACATAGACGACGGGCGGGCAGTCGCGTAGTGCGCGAAGCGCCTCGAGCGTCGCGAGCCCGTCCTGCCCGGGCATATAATGATCGACGGCAACGAGATCGAAGGCAGTGACCTTCGCCATGTCGACGCCCTCGCCGCCGCTTGCCGCGAGGCTGACTTCATAACCTTTCCGGCCAAGCGCGCGCGACGCAAGCCGCCGCATGCCGTCATCGTCATCGATATAGAGAATGTGGGCCAGGGCGCGTCTCAAACCGGATCGGGATCGGGGACATGGATCACCGAGAGGAAAAGACCGAGCTGGCGAATGGCGTCGGCGAAATTCTCATAGTTCACCGGCTTGGTGATATAGACGTTGCAGCCGAGGTCGTAGCAGCGCTGGATCTCGATCTTGTCGTCGGTGGTCGTGAGCACGACGACGGGCGTGCGGCGCAGCGGACTGCTGTCGGCCTTCAGCCTGGCGAGAATGTCGGTCCCGCTCATGTCGGGCAGATTGAGGTCGAGCAGCACGAGCGCCGGCCCGTTGCGCACCGGGCCCTCCGCCGCATCATACAGGAACTCGAGAGCCGAGGTGCCGTCGAGAAAATGATGGATCTTGTTGGAAATGCCGGCGCGCCGGATGTTCTTCTCGATAAGGCGCGCATGCCCCTCATCGTCCTCGATCATCACGATGTTTACGGGCAGTTGGTCAGGCATCTTCTTCTCCGCTTTGCCACACGAGGGGCAGGATCAGCCGAAAGGTGGAACCCGCACCGAGTTCGGACTGGATTTCGATATTACCGCCGAGGCGATAGGCAAGCGCGCGGGCGTGGGCAAGACCGATCCCCTCCCCCTGCTGGTCCTGGACGCCCGACCTTCGGAAGAGGTCGAACACGCGTTCGTGATCGCGCGGCTCGATGCCGCGACCATTGTCGGCGACCGCCACCCAAGCGCGCCCGAGATCGGCGCCCCCGGTTATGCGAATGATCCCCGCCCGCCCCGGCTGCAGATATTTGAGGGCATTTTCGATGAGATTCGAGAGGATCTGCTCGACCGCGACCCGGTCATTGATCACGGTCGGCAGGTCCGACACTTCGACCGTCGTGCCGGTCTCGTCGATGCGGTGCTGCAGGCTGCCGACGATCGCGCCCACGACGTCGCCGAGAGCAAGCGTTTCGGGCGCGAGCGTGCGGCGACCCTGGCGCGAGAGATTGAGGATGGCGTTGATCAGCCGGTCCATCTTCTGCGTGGAGGTGCGAATGAAGCCGATCGATTCCGGCAGATCCTCCTCGATCGCGAGCCGCGTCGCGGCGTCGGGCGCCTGCCAGCCCTGCGTGTCTCCCTGCTCGAGATAGCCCGAGATCGCCTTGCGCGCGGTCTCGAGTTCGGCCGTGAAACCCATCACATTGACGAGTGGCGAACGCAGATCGTGCGACACGATATAGGCGAAGCGCTGGATTTCGGCATTGGCGCGCTTGAGTTCGCCCGTGCGCGCATCGACCAGTTCCTCAAGCCCTTCGTTGAGACGGCGAAGTTCCGCGCGCGATGCGCGGAGCTCGACGAGATTGTTGCGAACGAGGAGCAGCGTGGCGGCGGCGACCACCAGCAGGAGGATTCCTGTCCCGATCAGCGTCAGGGTGAACAAAGACTGCGTGCGCTGCTGCCGCGCTTCGCGATCCTTGAGGAGCGCGAGTTCGCTCTCGAGCATCGCCTCGACGACCGCGCGCGCAGCGCGCACCTCGAGCACCCCCTTGTCGTTCGTAAAGTCGGCGATCAGCGCCGCGCGGTCCGTGCCGCGAAGGCCAAGCGTCGCGCGGTAATGACGGCCATAGGCGTCGAGGTGCGCGTGAAGCCTTGCGGCACGGCCGCGCTGCTTCGGATTGTCGCTGATCAGCGTCTCGAGCGATGCAAGCTGGGCGCGCGAGTCCTCCTCCGCCTCGTCCATGATCGTCGCGAAAGCCGGGCTTTGCGTGAGGATCAGCCCGCGGCGCGCAGTCTCCATCCGCTCTGTCGCGCTGGCGAAGGCCCCGAGATTGGCCTCGACCGCGAGCGTGTGCGCCACCTTTCGGGCGTCGGCCTCATTCTGGCGCTGGACATAAAAAGCAGTCAATGCCGCGGCGAGGAGCGCAACAAATCCGATCGTCAGGAGAAGGATGATGAGGCGACTCGCCCGCGTGTCGCGGCCGAGCGACGAGATCCTGGCCGATTCCATCGATATTCCCCTCGGCCCGGTCGAACAATTTGTGCCGTGCATGCACTGCCATGCCCTTCGTGGCAAGCAGCCTTGCTAGCCCTATCAGCCGAGATTGCAGGCGGTCTGGGCGGCGATTAACATGGATCAATATGATTTTGGATGAGGGTCGCCGATGCTCAGGCGTAGGCGCGGCACCGGGAGGACATTCACTCGGATGCCGCCGTAAGTCGAGCTTCGTGAGCGCGCCACGAGCGCCTCGCAGATAATGCAGGGAAAATATGCCCAAAAGGATATTGGTCGTCGAAGATGATCCACTTGTCGCCATGATGCTCGAAGATGCGCTGGGCGCGCTGGGGCATGATATTGTCGGGGACGCCGGCGATATCGCATCGGCGCTCAGACATATCGCGACAGGCGAATTCGATGCCGCGATTGTGGACGTCTATCTCGAATCCGGCTTGCCTTGCGATGCGGTAGCCGAGGCTCTCGCGGCACGCTCGATCCCTTTCCTTGTCGCGACGGGCGGTTTTGTCGGTCAGCCAGGCCCCTGCTGGAACGATCGGCCGATCCTTGCGAAGCCTTTCACCGTCGACAGCCTCGAAGCCGCGCTAGCCAGCCTCGCACAACAATAAAGCGAGCGCGCGCCGCCGATCAGAGTCCGGCTTTCTCAAGGGCGGCGGCGACCTCATCGCCGAGCCCATCGGACCCTTTTGGAGACGTGCGGTTGAGCAATGTCTGTATCCGCTTCTGGGCGACCTGCAGGGCCTTGTGGCGTACCTCGCGTTCGCGGTTCGTCCGCCAGGATCGGCTCTCACCAAGCAGCGCGGCCCATTTCGCTTCTTCAGCGGCAAGGACGGCGAGGGCAAGCCGCAGACCGTCGCGTTGTCCGCGCGTATGATCCTCATTCATCGAGGACTCCCCACGCTATTCGGCAATCGCATAGAAAGAGCCTGCGCCAGATGTCTTCCTGCTCGCCGCTCCAAGAGAGGAACCTTTGCCGCGCACGCGGACTGTTTTTCGGAAGGAGAGTGATGATGAAAGACGAACCCAAGAAAGGCGATGAGGTGACCTGGAAGAGCCACGGCGGACGCGCCGAGGGCAAGGTCGTGCGAAAAGTGACGAAAGCAATGGACATCAAAGGCCATCATGTCGCGGCGTCGCCGACGAACCCCGAATATCTGGTCGAAACGGCCGAAGGCAAGCGGGCGGCCCACAAGGACGGCGCCTTGAAGCGGAAAGCGCCGCGCTAAGGACGCCTGCCGAACTCGGCTCTGCTCCTGCTTCCGGTCCCGCCCGCCGGAGCGCCCGCGACCCTCGTTCACGATGCCGCATCGATCATGATCTGTAGCGCTGCGGCCACGGCCTGATCGAGCACATTGCGCCGCCCGATGTCGCCGAAATGAAAATCCATGACCCGCACCGCGTCGGCGTCGGCGGCGGCGATGTAGACAAGGCCCACCTCTTCGCGGCCTTCGCGAGGGCCGCAGAACCCCGTGATCGCAATTGCAATGTCGGCATGACTTGTCCGAAGAGCGCCAGTCGCCATCGCGGCGGCGACCTCGGGATTCACCGCTCCATCTCGCTCGGCGTCTTCTCGGGCGACGCCGAGCATCTCGCATTTGGCGTCGACCGAATAAACGATGAAGCCGCGCTCGAGATGTACTCCGAGCGCGGCATCGGCTGCGAGAACCGCTGAGAGCTGACCGCCGGTGCAGCTTTCGGCTGTCACGAAACGCAGCGTCTTTCCCGCCAGATATGGGTAGCGTCGGTGTCGATTTCGGTCGGTTTCATGGCAGTCTCCATCGTTTTGCCCCGCGCCTGTTCAGCGCGCGGCGGACCCGAAAGTTGCGATCGACTAATTCACACCGCGCCATCCTCGGCATCGCGCTGGCGGGCTGTGCCGTCCGACCGCTTGATGAAGCTGATCTTGCCCTGCGGCTCGAGGATCGCCCATTCGACGTCGGAAAGCTGGGCAATCCCTGCTAGCCGCATCTCGGACTCGATTTCGTCGACGGTGAGCCGGTCGCGGTGAAGATTGTCGCGGATGATCTCGCCCTGCTTCACCACGACGCGCGGATGGCCTTCAAGCAGATTCTTGAGCCGCGGAAAGAGATAGGTCGCCCAGCTGAGGGTGAGCGCCCAGAAGGCGAAGGTCACGATCGCGAGCAACGCGCCGGTCAGGCTGAAATCATTATGGGTGACGCCCTGCTGGATGAGGTCGCCCATCACCACAAGCAGAACCAGCTCGAAAGGCGTCATCTGCCCCAGTTCGCGTTTCCCCATGAGACGGAGGAGCGCATAGAGCAGGAAAAACATCGCACTCGCGCGAAGGACGATATCCATCAGGGCAGGACCTTGATCTCTAGCGGCATGCTGCCGAGCCGCTGCTCGCCGTCGAACAGCGCAATCTCGCCCTTGGTTCCTGCGAAGAGCGGCGGGTTGATCTGGCCATCGATCTTGACGACCAGCGTCTCGCCCGCGCGAAGCTCCCCATAGGAGAAACGATAGGCGCCGTCCTTGTAGCTTTCCTCGGCGGCGGCGGGGAGCATGGTGTTGATCGTCATGTCCGTCCAGAGCGACGGGGAGACCGCAAGCACCGCATCGGAAACATCGCGGATCGCCTCGACACGAATGCGGGTTTCGAAAAACTCGCCGTTGCGAATGACCGAGGGCGTCTTCACCTCGAGCCGCGCTGCTCCAAAATCCTCGGCGCGCAGCGGACTCGGCTGGCCACCGACGAGGCCCGATAGCGCGACGGCGACGATGGCAGCGAGCAGGACGAAGGAAACGGGGCTCGCGTGGCGGTGCCAGCGCTGCCCGGCGATCATCTTTTCGCTGATTCCGTCCGGGCGACGGCTGTTCGCTGCAGCCGCGTCGCCGCCCGTCCCCTCGGGGCCCTCCGTCAAGCGAGGGGCTCCGGCCACGGCCGCGCGAGATAGGTACGAACCGCGTCGGCGCGATCGCCGACTGCCGCGACCGCGATCAATATCTCGGACTGGCTGACGCCCAATATGCGCGCCCAGGCGAGCATCGCGTCGGGCGCGCTTCGATCGATGCGGTCAAGTTCGAACTGTTGGTGGATCACGCCCGTCTCCCGTTTATGATGACGGGCGAACGCCTGCAGGGTACAAAAGTTGCGGTTCGGCGACGATCGCCGAAGGGCGTTCGCAGGCGTCAGGGCAATGGCCAAGCCTCGCCGTCGTCACTCTTTCATGCGCGCAGCGAAACGCCGCGATGCGGCCAAAGTTGCGCACGGCGGCGAAGATAAATCCGGGCGATCGCAGGCAACTTTCGTCCGCGTCCAAGGGTTTCTCGCACCAGAACCCACAGCCAATGGAGAGTATCATGAGCGTCAAGGGACAGATCAAGGAAGCTGCCGGCTATGTGAAGGAAGAAGCCTTCGAAAACGGCGACAGCCCCGAGGCCAAGCGCAAGGCGCAGGAAGGCCGCGACCTTCGCAACGAAGGCCGCATCGAAGACGGCAAGCCGCCGAAGACGGGTACTCCCGGCACCGAAAACTAATCCTCCCGCCAAGTTGATAGCCCCCTTCGGGTCCGCGCATGCGGACCCTTTTTTTTGGCTGGGCGCCCCGGAGCAGCTGAGGAGAATTCGCATTGACCCAGAGCAAGTCGGCCGAACTTCTGCGCGCCCGGAGCATTGTCGCAACATGACATCCCGCATAGCCTTTGTCGGAGCCGGCCCGACCACGCTCTACACGCTGCATGCGCTTCTCTCCCACAACCCCCCGCCCTTCCGTCTTGCCGTGTATGAGGCGCAGGCGAGCGCGGGCTGCGGAACGCCCTATCGGCCCGGCTGGAACGACCCCGCCATGTTGGCGAATATCGCCAGCATCGAAATCCCGCCGCTTGCCGAGACGCTGTGCGACTGGCTGATACGTCAGCCGCCGGAGCGCCTCGCCGATCTCGGCATCGATCCTGATGCGATCGGCGAACGGACCTTCTATCCGCGCGTCGCGCTCGGCGAATATTTCCGCGACCAGTTCGACGCCGTTATCGACATGGCGCGCGCGCGCGGTATCGAGGTCGAGCTGCGCACGCGATGCCGCGTCGAGGACGCGGTCAGCACGTCGGGCGCGATGATACTCAAGGTTCGCACGAGGTCGGGCGAACTCGCCGACGAGGCTTTCGATCATGTCGTCCTCGCGACGGGCCACCAATGGCCCTCCGAGCCCGAGGTTCGGCCGGGCTATTTCCTCAGCCCCTGGCCCGCCTCGGCTCTGGCCACGGTACCGCCCTGCGATATCGGCATTCGGGGCAGCTCGCTCACGGCCATCGACGCCTGTATTGCGCTCGCCAACATCCATGGCTCGTTTGACGAAACCCGGGACGGCGAGACGCATTATCGTCCGGCATCCGCCACTGATGCATTCCACATGACGATGATGTCGAGGAAGGGCCTGCTCCCCGAAGCCGATTTCTATGCGCCGCTTCCCTATGAGCCGCTCGCCAGCTGTACCGAGGAGGCGATCACGCGTCTCGTTGCGAGCGAAGAAGACCAGCTGCTCGATGCCGCCTTCGCACTGTTCAAGGCGGAGCTTGCCGCTGCCGATCCCCCTTACGCCGCGGGCATCGGCCTGGAGAACCTCGACCTTGAGGGCTTCTGTGAAGCCTATTTTGCAAGGCGCGCAGCGAGCGACCCATTCGCGTGGGCCGAGGCCAATCTCGCCGAAGCGCAGCACGACTATGCCGCAAGGCACACCGTCGCCTGGCGCTACGCGATCCTGCGCATGCACGAAGTGCTCGCGCTTCTCGTGCCATATCTGGAGGGAACGGACTACCGTCGCTTCGTCCGTTACTTCAAGCCGGTGTTCGTCGACGATTATGCCACCGTTCCCCACAAATCGATCCGGCGGCTGATCGCGCTCCACCGCGCCGGGAAGCTCGATGTCATGGCGATCGGCGACGATTACCGCATCGACACGAGCGGCGAAGAGGCAGGCGCGTCCCTGATCCTGGGCGGCGAGCAGCGGCATTTTGATGTGTTTATCGAGGCGATGGGCCAGCGCCCGCTCGGCGCCGCAGCCTTTCCATTCCCCTCGCTGCGGCGACAGGGCATCGTGCGCGATGCAGCGCCTGGCGCCGGCAAGGCGGAGGCGCGGGGCATCGCGATCGACGATGCCTTCCACCCGATGGCAGACGATATCCCGGAATCCCGCCTCTTCTGCCTCAGCCTGCCCTTCCTGCTCGGCCGCCACCCTTTCATCCAGGGAATAACAAGCTCGCACGAAATGGGCCTGGTTGTCGGAGAACAGCTCGCAGCCGCGATCGGCCAGGCGACTACCGAGGAGAAGGCCGCGTGAAGCTCTTCGCCATTTATGTCGGCGGCGAGATGGCCGGCGCCAATATCGAGCTGCACGACATGCGCTTCGTCGCCGCGCCCACGATCACCGACACTTATGATGCGCTCCGCCGCCAATGGTGGGGCACGCCGGGCAGCCTCCATATCGACTGCTGGGCCGAGATCGATCACGCCGATGGCTATGACATAGTTTTGAAGACCGCGCCCTTCGAGGGTCCCGAACGGCTCTATTATGTCAATCTAGGCGGCTATGTCCGGGGCGAATTTCTCGAGCGCCACCGCAATCTTTTCATTGTGGCGGACACGCTCGCGCGTGCGAAGTCGCGCGCGCTCGCATCGGTGCGGCAGTGGGTGCAGCCGCACCGCGACGAGATGTACGAGGCCGAGCAGGCCTTTGCGCTCGACGCGGTCGCCGCCGAAGCCCGGCTCCACATCCATCTCCTGCCCGCCCCGCGGCGCGAGCTCGCGATCACCTGCGAATATCGCCCGATCCGCGCGCCGCGCCGGCAAAGCCGGACCGCCGCGACCGGTCCCTGACCCAAGCCGCGAGGCGCAGCCCCCCTCCGCAACTCCCGCCTTCGCGGCGCATTGATGCAGATACAGACGCTCCAGACAAAAGGCTCCTCCCATGACGATGACGATCGAACAGCTTTCCGAGAAGATGAAGGATATCGACTTCGCGATGCTCGCCACGCACACCGCGGGCGGCGCCATCGGGTCGCGGCCGATGAGCAACAATCGCGAAGTCGATTATGACGGCGATGCCTGGTTCTTCACCGACGAGACGTCCCTCATGGTCGCCGATATCGCGGCCAACCCGAACGTCAATCTGAGCTATCAGGGCAAATCGGGCCTGCTCGGCATGCGGCCCTTCTTCCTCGCCGTCGAGGGTCACGCGGCCCTGATCCGCGACAAGGCCGAATTCGCCGAACATTGGACGAAGGGCCTCGAACGCTGGTGGCCGGACGGCATCGATACGCCAGGGATCGTCCTCATCAAGGTGTCTGGCACCCGCGCGCATTATTGGGACGGGGAGGATGAGGGCGAAGTTCAGCTCTGACAAGGAAAGACATCCCGCCACGGTTCCCGGTCGGTGAAGGACAAAGAGAAGCCACCACCCCATCGGTCTGCCATTACCCTCTCCGATACCCGCGCCGCGAGAAAGGCGAGCTCCATGCCGAACGCTTCCGACAGCGACGCTGCAAGCGCCGGAGAGGTTGCGCTCGATGGGGGCTGCGCTTGCGGCGCGGTTCGGTACCGCCTTGAGGAAAAACCCTATGATAGCGGCTGGTGTCACTGCCGTGTCTGTCAGCATGTCTCGGGGTCGGGCGGCATGGTCTTTACGACGGTCCATCTCGACCGGTACCGCATCCTTGCGGGCGAAGAGCATATAGGACGCTTCGCATCGACCAGCTTCGGCACGCGCAGTTTTTGCCGGACGTGCGGCTCGCCGCTAACGATCCATGTGCGCCACCAGGCCGATGAGATCGATATTGCGGCGGGGACGCTGGACGATCCCGAAGAGATTGCACCAGCCTTCCATCTTTATACCGCCGAGGCGCCGAGCTGGATGCCGATGATGGCGTTCCTTCCGCGCTACAAGGCGCTGCGACCGAAGACGCGCGGGCTCGACGAGGGGGTCACGGAGGCGGGCTGAGGCGTAAATGAAGACCGCGCCCCAAGAGCCGCACGTCGCAAAATCGCAACCGCTTTTGCAGCGGGGCGTTTCCTGGTCAGGTCATGACGATTTCGAGTTTTGCCGCGTCGAACCGGAGCTCGATCCGCTACTGAAAGGACAAGACATGCGCATCCTCATCCTCAGTGCCGGCGCCGCACTTTTTCTCGCCGCTTGCGACAGCAAGCAGGAAGCTGCCGAGGATAGGATGGAACGTGCAGCCGAGACCAGCGCCACGGTCGCCGGCCCCCTCCCTGCGGCGCTCGGCCTCAGTGAGGCACAACTCCTCGATGCCGATATCGTCGGCGCGAACGGGAAGTATCTCGGAGACGTATCGCAGGTGCTGCGCGGCGCCGACGACAAGGTGGACCGTCTCCTCGTCGAGCTCGATGGCGTCGGTCCCGACCGCTATGTCCACGTACCTGTGCAGGGCCTCAAGCCCATCGTGCGCGGCGGCGACACCGATCTTCAGACGAGCATGACCAAGGCCGACCTCGATGCGCTGCCCGAAGTGGAACTGCCAGCCCCTTGAGATCGTGACGCGCGAGGAGCATCGACTGTGAACGGAGAAACTCTCCATCGGCGGATCGATGTCGGCGGAGTCGATATCGTTTACAGGGAGGCAGGACCGCCCGACGCTCCGGTGCTGCTGCTGCCGCATGGCTATCCCTGTTCGTCGTTCGAGTTTCGCAATCTCCTGCCGCGGCTTGGCGATCGGTGGCGGCTGCTCGCGCCGAGTATCCGGGCATGGGCTACAGCGATACGCCCGAGCATTTCGACTATAGCTTCGACGGCTATGCGCAGCTTCTCGACGGGTTCGTGCGTGCGCTCGGCGTCGAGCGCTTTGTGCTCTATCTTCACGATTTCGGATCGCCGATCGGCGCGCGTCTCGCGATCATGCAGCCTGAACGCATCCTCGCGCAGATCATCCAGAATGGGGACATTCCCTATGAGGATGCGCTGGGCGACAAATATGCCGAGATAGAGAAGAGCTGGTCGCTTCCCGAACCCGAGATGCGCGCCGAGATCGGCAAGGCAATCAGCGAGGATGTTTTTCGGGAGGAGTTTCTGAACGACGTGCGGCCCGATCTCGTGCCGCGCATTCCGCCGGACCTCTGGAAACTGCACTGGTCGCTGATCAACCCGCGGCGCCGCGAAATCGCGATCGACCTTATCGGGGGCCTCAAGGCCAATCGCTCCTGGTTCGGCGCGCATCGACGCTATCTGCGCGAGCACCACCCGCCGACGCTCATCGTCTGGGGTCCGCAGGATTTCTATATGCCCGAGAAGTCTGCGCGCGCCTATTTGCGCGATCTCCCCGCGGCCGAGCTGCATATGCTAGACGGCGGCCATTGGCTTCTCGAAACCAACCTCGACGAGGTTGTCCCGCTGATCAGGGACTTTCTCGATCGGACGCTGTGCTGAGAAGCGACGCCGAACCGCGTTCCCTTGCCTTGTCCCAGCGGCGCCAGCTGCCAGCAGCCTGAGCCGGGCCACCGCAACGATAAAGGGCGCCGGAGCCGGCGCCCTTCACCCTGCCCTTAGGGAAGGCAGTCTTATTTCTTCTGGGTGTCGCCGACGCCGGTTTCGGACGGAGCAATCTCGCCATTGTCGTCCATCGCGTTAGCCTTTTCTTCGCCTTGCTCTTCGACGACATCGGCCTTCTGCTCCATCGCCTCTTTGGCGGGACCTTCGGGCATCGCGTCGGCCTGATCGTCGATCGCCTCGGCCTTCGCTTCGGCCTGATCCTCGACCTTGTCGGCGGCAGGGCTCTGGCAGGCGCCGAGCGCGAGGGCCGAGGTTGCGGCGAGGGTTACAAACAGCTTTTTCATCGAGACTCTCCCTGTTGATGACTGCCCTGCTAACGCGGCGAAGCCCACAGGGTTCCGCGGGCCTGCGCGATGGGCATCGTCAGCGTCGCGCAGCCATGATCCGCGCGACCATGTCTTCATCGCGAAGCCGCCGCCAACGGGCCTCGACGAAGCTATGTACGCCGAACAGGAACAGCCCCGCGGCAACGAGCAGATAGAGCGGCGGATTGTCGGTGAGCGCCGAAAGCGCGTCGCCGAGGCCCTTGACCTCGCGGGCAGCGCCGAACCAGCCGCCGCGCACGAGCGAGGCGCCGATGGCCGCGAACACGACCGCGCGCGCAGCAAGACCCGCCCGCCCGACGGGCACGGCCCATGCAGGTGCTGCCGCATCGAGATCCTTTGTAAATTCGGTGGTCCAGGCCTTGACCGCCTGCTGCGCGGCCGCCGCGAGGAAGGCGGCGCCGACAACCCCAAGGAGCAGGCCGCCAAGCGGCAGGTCGAGCAGCATTCCCGCCGCCTCTTTCTCGCGGCCGTCTTCGGCGGCGCCGCCCGAGGCAAGGCGAAGCGCGGCCCAGGCGAGAATGAAATGGGCGATGCCGCTCGCGGCATAGCCTATCCGCACAGCGACGCCCTTCGCACCGGTTCCTTTGTTTTCGCTATCGAGCGCCGCCCCGTACAGGCGATAGGCGCCGTAAAGCGCCAGACCCATCGCGAGAAGAGCAAGAAGGATCGAGCCAGCGGGCATATCGCGGACCGAGCGGAACACGGCTTGCGGACTCGCGTCGTCGGCCGACGAACCGGTGAGCGCTATCCATGCCAGCAAGCAATAGACGACGCCGCGCGCGAACCACCCCGTCCGCGCAAATGTCTCGAGCCGCCGCAACCTGTTCATAATGCCTGTCCCCGAATGTTGACCCATCAGGCCAACGCCCGCTGCACCCGGCAGTTCCGCGCGGATCCCACCCCCCCGCGGGTGCCCCCACCTCTCCCTTCCCGGCCACCCCGCGTCGCTCGCCGACACCGTGCGCCCGATGCCGCCGTGACGAAGCTGCGCGGTTCAGCCGCAGCTTTTCGCAAAGGCGCCGGTCACGAAGTCGCGGCCGGTCCGCAGTCCGACCGGGTCGACGCTGTGCGCGACACCGTAGGAGATATGCGTCTCGACCTCGACGCCGAGCCGCTTCAACTGGCTCTCGGACATGTGCAGCGCCGCGATCGGCACGACGGGGTCGGCCGTGCCGTGCACCAGCAGGACTGGCGGTTTCGACGGAACATGATGCGCGAGATCGGCCGCGCCCGCGAGCATGCCCGAATAGCCGACGATAGCGGCAACGGCGCGGGGGCGGCGAAGGCCGACATGAAGCGCCATCATCGTGCCCTGGCTGAAACCCACAAGGGCGAGATCGGCCTCGCTGAGGTCATATTGCGCGAGCTTGCGATCGATGAACGCGTCGATCGCCGGCGCTGCCGACGCAGCGCCTGCAGCCAACGCCGCCGGGGCGAAACCCGACAGCCCCCACCATTGGTAGCCCCCGCCCATTATCGAGCATCGCTGCGGTGCATGCGGCGCAAGAAACAGCGTGTCCGGCAAGGCCTCCTGCCACTGCGGCGCCAGCGAAATCATGTCGGAGCCGCTCGACCCGAAGCCGTGGAGCAGCAGCACGATGTTTTTGGGGGCGCCTCCGGAGCGAGGTTGCAGGCTGGCCCCGTTCACGATCTTGGACAAACTTCTTCTCTCAGCTTCGGCGGCGCAGGGCGCGCCCCCGGGCGGTAAGGATTGCAACGCTGTATAGGTAGAAAGTCGGCCGCGCATTTCCAGACCACCGCCGCAGCGCAGCTCGGCATGAGCCAAGTGCTCCGCAACCAAGTGTGGGACCCGCCGGTTTGTCGATGACAGGCAGAACAGGAGGAGTCGGCAATGACACGCAAATCAGAGGCCGGAAAGGTCGGAGAAACCGCGTCCGAGAAGCGCGGAAAACAGACGGCGGCAAGGAAACTGCGGAAGGAGGTCGGCGATACGAAGACGATCCGCACGCCGCCGAAAGACCGGGAATCCGATCTCGACCGCGCGCCGAAATGGGAGCCGCGCTATGCCGGTTCCGACCGGCTCAAGGACAAGGTCGCGATCGTGACCGGCGGCGACAGCGGGATCGGGCGCGCGGTAGCCGTATTGTTCGCCCGCGAAGGTGCGGATATCGCCATCGTTTACAAGAGCAACAAAGCCGATGCCGAGGAAACGGCTTCGCTCGTAGGCGCCGAAGGGCGCACCGCGATCCTCGTCAAGGCCGACGTGGGGAAAACCAGCGCCGGAAAGACTATCGTCGACAAGGTCGTGAGCAAGCTGAAGCGCATCGATGTTCTCGTCAACAATGCGGGCGAACAGCATCCGGCAGACGATATTCGCGACATCAGCCCGGAGCAGCTGCAGCGCACCTTCGCCACCAATATCTTCGGCATGTTCTATCTTGTGCAGGCTGCGCTGCCGCATCTCAAGAAAGGCGCGGCGATCATCAATTGCACGAGCGTGACCATGTATCAGGGGAGCGGTGGTCTGCTCGACTATAGTGCGACCAAGGGCGCCATTACCGCCTTCACGCGCTCGCTCAGCGAGAATCTGATCGAGAAGGGCATCAGGGTGAATGCGGTCGCGCCCGGCCCGATCTGGACCCCGCTCAATCCACGCGGCGGAGCGCCCGCCAAAAAAGTCGAAAGCTTTGGCGAGACGACGCCGATGAAGCGACCGGGAGAGCCCAACGAGGTCGCACCGAGCTTCCTCTTTCTTGCGTGCGACGATAGCAGCTACATGTCGGGCCAGGTGCTCCACCCGAACGGCGGAACGGTCGTCAACGGATAGACCGCGCCGAGCGGCAATCATATCTGGGCGCCGCCGCCGCTCGCAACGATTGTCACGCGGTGTCGACACGGCCAGCGTGCTCGTGTCCGTCTCCGGAAGCGAGGTCTTGCATGCCACGGATTAGCGTCTTTAGCGGAACCCCAAGATGTTCCGTTGGTTGACCAAAGGGGGCCGGATAGGGAGAATTGTCATGCCCCGTGGGGACAAATCGAGCTACACCGACAAGCAAAAGCGCAAGGCCGAGCATATCGAAGAAAGTTATGAGAAGCGCGGCGTCGGCAAGAAGGAAGCGGAGAGCCGCGCATGGGCAACGGTGAACAAGGAGTCGGGCGGCGGCAACAAGTCGGGTTCCGGGCGTGGCCAGCCCGATACCCATGAAGCCTCGAGAAAAGGTGGCCGCAAAAGCGGTGCGGGCAAGAGCAGCGAAAAGCGATCCGCGGCCGCGAAAAAGGGTTGGGAAACGCGCCGCCGAAATGCCAAGGGATAGCGGCGGACGAGATTAGCAAGGACCGACAAAGAGCCCCTATACGGGCGCTCCGGTCCAGGCAGCGCCGCCCTCACCCTCATAAGATTTCAGGCGATCGACTAGGCTTCGGCGCTCCGCCGCTACCTCGCGCAGGAGGAGGATCGCGGCCTCCCGGTCGAGGCAGACAGGATCAAGACGTCCTTGATCGATCCGCGCGATGAGGTCGGAGAGGAATTTCAGTTCTTGCCCGGCCAGCATTAGAAATATGTCGCTCTGGTTCATGCCTGTTCAACGCCCCGGCGCCCCGGCGGGCTGCATGCGGCGGGAGTGAAATCCGACCTGTAATGCTCCATGACGCTGCCTCGTTCGCGCATTCGCCACGCCGACTTCGCAATCTTCCGGCGCGACAGGACATGGGGCCGCGCTCAATCCGGACCACGCATGCGAGGAATCGGTATAACCTGCGTTAATCAGACCGGGATTTCGGGCCTTTTCGCGGAAGCAGGGGCAACTCGCTCGCTTGCGCGGCGTTCGGTCGGAGATGGTTCAGTCGGTCGCGAAATTTCGAAAACGGCGGAGAGTCTCGGCGCGCCGCGATCGGGTCGAGCTCGCGCGCCTCCGCCCCGACCCTGGAAGGTTGATCCTATGTCTGCGACGATCCAGCCCGTCATTCTTTGCGGCGGCGCGGGTACGCGCCTCTGGCCCGCTTCCCGCGGCGCGCGTGCCAAACAGTTTCTCGACATCATCGGAAAAGAGAGCCTGTTTGCCCGCACGCTCGATCGGGCAACCGGAGCCGGCTTTTCGGCGCCGCTCATCGTGTGCGGCGCCGAGCATGTCGCGATGGTGCGCGAACAATCCGAGGGTCGCGACGTTCGGCTGATCGTCGAGCCTGCGGCGCGCAACACCGCCGCCGCCATCGCGCTCGCGGTCGCTTCGTCGGCCGATGACGTTCTGCTGCTCGTCATGCCGAGCGATCATGTCATCGCCGATGTAGCCGCATTCCGGGGCGCCATCGCCAAAGCCGCCGATCTGGCGCGCGACGACTGGCTGGTCACATTCGGCATCGCTCCCGATCGGCCCGACACGGGCTTCGGCTACATCGCCAGCGGCGCACCGCTCGGCGGCGCGGGATTTGCCGTGGCCCGCTTCGTCGAGAAGCCGCCGCTCGCCGATGCCGAAGCGATGCTTCGCGAGGGCGGTTACAGCTGGAACGCCGGCATCTTCCTCTTCCGGGCCGGTCGGATGCGCGAGGCGATGCTCACGCATTGCCGGGCCATATATCGCGCGGCGGAAGCCGCGGTCGCCAATGCGCTGCACGATGGCGATGCCCTGCACGCGGCAAGCGCGCCGTTCGAACAGGCGCCCTCTGATTCGATCGATTATGCCGTGATGGAGAAAGACGCCCGCGTCGCGGTCGTCCCCGTGTCGATGGGCTGGTCGGACCTCGGCAGCTGGCAAGCGGTGCACGCGCTCGCAGGTGCCGACGCGGCTGGTAATGCTTGCAGCGACGATCTTTTCGCACACGACAGCCATGGTTGCCTCGTCCGCGCGCCCGGAAAACGCGTGTCGCTCGTCGGCATGGACAATGTCGGCGTCATCGTCGACGGCGACGATATCCTCGTTATCGCGCTCGACCGATCGCAGGAGGTCCGCGCCGCAGCCAAGGCGCGCGCCTGAAGTCGACGCCGCGGCCCGCTTTCCAAAGAGGTCAACGCAGCTGACTGTCCTTGCTTCCCCGGCGGTTGAAACCTGCCGGACGGCGTTCGGCGTCGCGAAGCGTCTGGCACCCGATGCAGGTACGGCTCGCAGGCAAGGCCTTTCGCCGCGCCTCCGGAATCCGCTCGCCGCAATCGTCGCAATAGTCCGCGCCCTTGCCGGACAGCAGCCGCAGGCGCGCCTCTTTGACGGCATCGCTCACCGTGTCGTCGATCTGATCCTGAACGGCGCCGTCGCGCGCCCAGCCATTCGCCATGTTGAAGCTCCATGTCTCGGGGACGAAAATGGGAACGCATGGCGGGGCGGGCAAGTTGCCCCGCCACCGGGAACGATCACGGCGCCGGATGGTCTTGAGTCCATGGCCAGAAAGACCGCCGCACCGAGCCCCGCAGACCGCGCCCCCTCTTCGAAGCGCGGCGAACGAAAGGCTGCGGCTCCCCCGCCCTTTCGTCCGGTCCAGCTGGCGACGCTCGTCGACAGCGTTCCCGCCGGCAGGGGCTGGGTTCACGAGATGAAATATGACGGCTACCGCCTGCTGATCGCGGTCGGCGGTGGCGAGGCCCGCGCCTATACGCGCTCGGGTCTCGACTGGTCGGCGCGCTTCGCGCCGCTCCTCGCCGAGGCCGCAAAGCTGAAGGTAGACAGCGCGCTGATCGACGGTGAAGCGGTCGTGCTCGATGCTGAAGGCCGCTCAAGCTTCCAGTCACTGCAAAATGCCCTGAAGTCCGCGCCCGATAGCATCGACTATTTCGCCTTCGATCTGCTCGCGCTGGACGGCGAGGATCTGACCGCCCTCCCCCTCCTCGACCGCAAGGCGCATCTTGCCAAAATTCTTCCCAAGGCCTCCAGGCATATCCGCTACTCGGATCATATCGCGGGCAGCGGCGATGCATTGCTCGAGAGTTTCTGCGCTGCGGGTCTCGAAGGGGTCATCTCGAAAAAGGGCGATGCGCGCTATGTCGGCGCGCGCGCGGGAAGCTGGCTCAAGGCCAAGTGCATCAAGCGGCAGGAGTTCGTCATCGTCGGCTGGACACCCTCGGACACGTCGCGCGCCTTCCGCTCGCTGATGCTTGGCGTCCATGAGAAGGGCGCGCTGCGCTACGCGGGCAAGGTCGGGACCGGTTTCGATACCGAGGAGCTCTTCCGCCTCCAGGCGATGATGAAGCCGCTCGAACGAAAGGAGCCGACGGTGAAGGCGCCCCGCACCGAGACGCGCGGCGCGCACTGGATCGAGCCGAAGCTCGTCGCCGAGATCGCCTTCACCGAGATGACGAACGATGGCACGCTCCGCCACCCGAGCTATCTCGGCCTTCGTGAGGACAAGAAGCCCGAAGCGGTCGTGATCGAAAGCGAAGCGGCGGTCGCCGAGGTGGCGCACGCCTCGCCAGTACCGATCAGCAACCCCGACCGCGTCATCTTTCCCGAGGCGGGGCTCACCAAGGGCGAGCTTGCAGAATATTATGCCGCGGTCGCGCCGATCATGCTGCCGTGGGCGGGTTCGCGCCCGATCAGCCTCGTGCGCTGTCCGCAGGGCCGCGCCAAGAAATGCTTCTTCCAGAAACATGATGCCGGAAGCTTCGGCGATGCGGTGAAGCAGGTCGCGATCGAGGAGAAGGATGGCGACAACCAGCCCTATCTCTATATGGACACGCCCGAGGGCCTGATGACCTGCGTCCAGATGGGCACGATCGAATTCCATGGCTGGGGCGCGCGCATCGAGGATGTCGAGAAGGCCGATCGGCTCGTCTTCGATCTCGATCCCGACGTCGGTCTCGATTTCGAGGCGGTCCGCAGCGCCGCCTTCCAGTTCCGCGACATCCTGAAGCAGATGGGCCTCGAGACCTTCCCGATGCTCACCGGCGGCAAGGGCGTCCATGTGATCGCCCCGCTCGTGCCGCGCGCCGAATGGCCCGAGGTCAAGGACTTCGCGCACCGGCTCGCCCGCGCCGTCGCCCAGATGGATTCCGACCGCTTCACCGCCGCCCTCCCCAAGGCGCAGCGCAAGGGCCGGATCTTCGTCGATTATCTCCGCAATCAGCGGGGCGCGACCGCGGTGATGCCCTATTCGGCGCGGGCCCGCGAAGGCGCGCCGGTCGCCGCGCCTCTCAGCTGGAAGGAAATGGAGACGATCGACAAGCCGTCGCATTTCCGCATCACCGACGCAAAGGAGCTTCTGAAGCGCGCCGGCCTCAAGGCGCTGCAAGGCTGGGGCCGCGCCGACCAGACGCTGCCCGACCTGTGAAGATCGCGACCTATAATGTGAACGGCATCGGCGGCCGCCTCGACATTCTGCTCGGCTGGCTCGCGCAGGCCGAGCCCGACATCGTTTGCCTGCAGGAATTGAAAGCCCCTCAGGAGAAATTCCCCGAGAAGGCGATCCGCGACGCGGGCTATGACGTGATCTGGCACGGCCAGAGCCGCTGGAACGGCGTCGCGATGCTGAGCCGCGTCGGCGAAATCCACGAAACGCGCCGCGGGCTCCCCGGCGATCCCGGCGACGAGCAGAGCCGCTATATCGAGGCCGCGGTCGGCGGCATCCTCGTCGCCGGCCTCTATCTTCCCAACGGCAACCCCTGGCCCGGTCCGAAATTCGATTACAAGATGCAGTGGATGGCGCGCCTCGACGCGCACCTGGCGACACTCTTCGACCTCGACGCACCCGTCGTCATCTGCGGCGACTTCAACGTCATTCCCACCGACCTCGATGTCTACAAGCCCGAGAACTGGAAGAAGGACGCGCTATTTGCGCCCGAAGCGAAGGCCGCCTATCAGCGCATCCTCGACAAGGGCTGGACCGACGCGATCCGTCATCTGCATCCCGAGGAGCGCATCTACAGCTTCTGGGCCTATTGGCGCCAATCGTTCGAGCGCAATGCCGGCATCCGCATTGACCATTTGCTGCTCAACAAGCCCGCGGCGAAGCGGCTCGCGGCCGCCGGCGTCGACACCCGCCCGCGGGCGCTCGACAAGACGAGCGACCATGCGCCTGCGTGGATCGAGCTCACGGAAAGCGCCGCAAAGCGAAAGCGAAATTCCCCGTGACCCGCACCATCGTCGGATGGAAGCTGCCGCCCGCCGAGCGCGACAGGCTGATCGGGCGGTTCGAACCGCACTATGCGGGCGTCGTGGCCGATCATGTGACGCTGCGCTTCGGGTCCGACGAGGACACGCCGCTTCCCGCCGCGCGGTCGGGCGAGATCGTCGGCGAGGTCGATGACGGCGCAGGCGTCCAGGCGCTTATCGTCCGCATCGGCGGAACCACCGATCGCGGCGACGGAAGCCATTATCATATCACCTGGTCGCTCGCGGCAGGCCGCGAGGCGAAGGAGAGCAACGACGTGCTCGCAGCGACGAAGTGGCAGCGGCTGCATTCTCCGATCCCCATCTCTCTAACGCCCGCGCGCTGGACCGTCTGACGGGCACCGGCAGGGGTGTCGCGGGCCCGAACGCGGCAGGCGCTCGCGTCGTCGAAGCCGATCGGCCATTCCGGAACCCGCCGCCTCGGTCCCGTTGCCGCCGATCCGGTCTCCGTCCAGATCGCTCGCGCGGAACGCTCGGCGACCGCGCGCATTGAAGGGAATAGGCAAAGGAGTGAGTGACGATGGCTGCGCGCCCTCATTGGAAAGGCCAGATCCGCCTGGCACTCGTGTCGATCCCGGTCGAGATTTATTCTGCGACGAAGAGCGGGGCAACGATCGCCTTCAACCAGATCCACGAACCGACGGGCAAACGCATCAAATATGAGAAGGTCGTCCCCGACGTCGGCCCGGTCGATGTCGACGAGATCGTCAAGGGCTTCCAATATGCGAAGGACCAATATGTCCTGCTCGACGACGAGGAGATCGAGGGGGTCAAGCTCGAGAGCAAGAAGACGCTCGAGCTCACCCAGTTCGTCGAGGCCGAGGATATCGACGAGATATATTTCGAGAAACCCTATTATGTCGTCCCCGCCGACGATCTTGCCGAGGAAGCGTTCATCGTGCTACGCGAAGCGCTCCGCCGCACCGGCAAGGTCGGTCTCGGCCAGCTCGCGATGCGCGGCCGTGAATATGTCGTCAGCATCAAGGCGTGCGGCCGGGGTCTTGTCATGGAGACGCTGCGCTATGCCGACGAGGTCAACAAGGCGGCGAGCTATTTCCGCGACATCGCCGACAGCGATCCCGATGAGGACCTGCTCGATCTAGCGACGACGCTGATCGACAAGAAGACGGGCAAGTTCGATGCGAGCGACTTTCACGACCGCTATGTGGAGGCGCTGAAGGAACTCATCGAGCGCAAGAAGAAGGGCAAGACGCTCAATCTCGACGACGACAAGGACGAAAAGGCGCCGAGCGGATCGAATGTCGTCGACCTGATGGCCGCGCTGAAAAAGTCGATCGGCGATGGCGGCGGGAAGGCGAAGGCCGGCAGTGCCAAAAAGGCGCCCGCCAAAAAGGCCCCCACGAAAAAGGCGCCAGCCAAGACAGCCGCGCGCAAGCGCGCATGAGCGGCGCCTTCGCAGTACCGATAACCGCCGGAGCTTCAGGCACCGGGACCGAACCGCTTGCGCGCCGGGTCGCGCTCGCAGCGGAAATAGTCCTTGATATGCGCGTTGAAGAAGGCGCCGAGCGATTCCGCGGCGCACAGCCCGTCGTAGATCGCGCACGGGACGCCATGATAAAGATATTTGCCGCTGTCCCGGAAGTTGATGGAAAGCACCGACGCCGCCTCGTCAAAGGCGACATGGTCGATCATGGTCGAGCGGGTGAAACGGCGCGCGCGCATATCGGCAGAGCGCGCCGCAGCCGCACAGGTTCCCACCAGGGCGCGGGCGAGCGCGCGCCGGCGGTCCGGGCGAGCGCCCCCTCCCCGCAGACCCGCCCCGCCTCTCCTTTCCGGCCCTGATCGATGGCGACCGAGCCGACAGCCGACGAGCTTCGCGCAATCGCCGAACACCGCGGGATGAAACTCGTCCGGTCGCGAAAGCGAACGCCGGGCGTCGGCGACTATGGGAAGTTCGGCCTCACCGATGCGGCGGGCAAGCCGCTCCTCGGGATCGGCGAACAAGGGCTCATGGCAAGCGCCGCCGACATCGCGCACTATCTTCGCGGCGGCGCGGCCGACAGCTGGAAACTCTCGGCCGAACGCGAACCCGCGGCGAAGCCTGCCAAGAAGGCACCCAAAGCCGCCGAACCTATCGAGGAGCAATTACCCATCCGTCGACGCGGAAAAACGCGTCCGCCACCGTCACCCGAGCCTGTGCGAAGGCGGCAGGATCCGCCGCCGCCGCCGAAGGCCAAGCCGGTGCTCAGGATCGTCACTCCCCAGCCCGTGCCCGAACCCGAGTCCAAGCTCAGCCTGCGGCCCGCGACTGGCAACGACCGAAAAGCTCTCGGTCGTCTGCTCGCGCAGCTTGCCGAGCCGCCGAAGCGCATATCGATCGATGCGAACATCGATGCGATCGGCAAGGCGAGGGCCGGACTTCTCGTCGCCGACGCCGGCGGGCTGGTCGGATGCTGCGCCTGGGCCGCCGTTCCGACCTTGCAACACGGCCTCGTCGGCCGCGTCACCCTGCTGCTTGTCGACGGCGACCATCGGCGCCGCGGCATCGGGACGGCGCTCCTGACCGCCGCCGAAACGGCTCTCGCCAAGGGCGGATGCGGCACGATCGAGATCATGAGCGACATCATGATCAACAACGCCCACAACTTCCTGCGCGCGCGGAACTATGAGCAGAAGAGTTACCGCTTCGTCCGTTCGGCGGGAGGGGCGCCAAAGGCCCGGCGAGACTGAGCGCGCCCCTTACCCGATTATCTTCCGCTCCCGGCCATGCGCCTTCCCGTGCCCCACGACATCGGGATAAAGCATCACCGCCGGAACGAAGAGGCGGGCGCCGTCGTCTCTCCACAGGCGATCGGCTTTCCCTCCGCAGCATCGACCAACGGATGATATCATGTTCGAGCGCCTGACAATTCTTGCCCAGCATGCGATGCCGAAGCGGCGGCTGACCGAATTCGCCGGCCGTGTTGCCGCATCGTCGGGCCGGCTGACCCCGCGACTGATCCAATGGTTCGTCGCCAAATATGGCGTCGACATGAGCGAAGCGGAAAATCCCGACATCCGCAGCTATGCAAACTTCAACGACTTCTTCACGCGTCCGCTGAAAGCCGGCGCTCGCCCGCGGGCGGAGGCCGATTTCATCTGTCCGGTCGACGGTGCCATCAGCCAGCTCGGCGCCATCGACGATCATCACATCGTCCAGGCCAAGGGCCACCGTTTCACCACCACCGCGATACTGGGCGGCGACGCTGCCCTCGCCGCGACGTTTCGCGACGGCAGTTTCGCCAACCTCTATCTTTCGCCCAAGGATTATCACCGGCTGCACATGCCGTGCGACGGGGAGCTCAGACGCATGATCCACGTCCCGGGCTCGCTCTTTTCCGTCAACCCGACGACCGCGCGAGGGGTGCCCGGCCTTTTCGCGCGTAACGAGCGGGTCATATGCCTGTTCGAGTCCCCCACTCACGGCCATTTTGCGATGATACTCGTAGGTGCGACCATCGTCGGCAGCATCGCAACGTCATGGCATGGCGTGGTGAATGCAAAGCGATCGGGCAAGATATCGTCATGGTCCTACGCCCCCGATGAAGTCTTGCTGCGCAAGGGCGACGAGATGGGTCGCTTTCTCCTCGGCTCCACGATCGTGATGCTGTTCGAGAAGCAAGCGATCGCGTTCAACCCCGATTGGTTTCCCGAACGGCCGGTGCGCCTCGGAGAGGAGATGGGAAGCGCCGTAGAGAAAGCCTCGGGCGGATAGCCGATCAACCCTGTAACATGCGCGGCAGCCGACGCGCCTCGCTAGGCGTCTCGGGCGGCAGGACGGTGCCAGGTTAGCTGGCGCAGGCGGATCGCCCTCCATCGGTGACGCGCCAAGGTGGCGCAGGGCGTCAAGGCTTGTGCCAACCCGCCAGAAAACGCGCGCCGGCTCCGGCCTCAATGGTAGCGACGTCCTCGGCCCACAGGCACTCGCCCGCCTGCGCGGTCACGCCGTCAGTCGCGACCGTGCCGCTGAGTGGGACGATCATCGCCCCATCCCTCGCATCGGCAAGCGGCGAAAGGTCGTTGGCGTTCAGGTGCGCGACCACAAGATGGCGGCTGTCGAGCAACAACGCGCTCTCTGCGATATCGACTTGGCGGCAGAGATCGCGTGACATTGGCGCGGCCTTCGCGACCGCCGTCCCATCGGCGAGGTGCAGCTCGCGCGGGCGGCCGTAATCGTAGAGACGATAGGTAACATCCACATTCTGCTGAATTTCGACGAGTGTGACCCCGGTGCCGATCGCATGGACGGTTCCGGGCGGAATATGAAAGAACATGTTCGCGCGCACCGGATGCCACTCCATGAGCGCCTCGATAGCACCCGAGCGGGCGGTATCGGCGAGTTCGCGCTCGCCGAGCGCGCGGAGCGTGCCAATGCCGAGCACCGCGTCCGGCTCAGCGTCAAGAATGTACCAGCATTCCTCCTTGCCTGCGGGAAGTCCGCGCGCCTGCGCCTGCCGGTCGTCGGGATGGACCTGGATCGACAAGCGCTCGCTCGTGAAGATATATTTCACGAGCAGCGGATTGGATTTGGGCGGACGAAACCAGATTTCGCCGACGCGGCCACCAGTCCGTGCATCGAAGGGCGGAGGAAGCCGATCGACGCCCCAAGGTTTCTCGACCCTGATCGTATCAAGCTTCTGTGCTTTCATGGTCACATCCATCACTCCCAGTCTGAAGCATATGCCGGTTGGCTCCGGCGCAGCGCATATTCCCAGGCGCGGCCAGGAAGGCGAACAGCGCAAATGGCGTCGGCGACGCGCCGGAAGAGCGGGTAAACCTGTTCCTCGCGAGTCGGCATGCTACCGAAACAATGGTCGCCAGGCCGGGTTGCAGCGACTAACCCATGTTGTGACGATTTAGCTGTAGCGCGCCGACCGCCTCTACATCTTTGCTTCCCAATGCCGGCTGTCGTGCCTTCCGTGCGGGGCGCCGCGCGATGCTCTTCACAGCTTCCGACAGTCTCCCACAGGCAGACACTTCAACCCCTTGAAATCCTGACCATAGCTTTCCTACATCGACGCCGCAGCCGCTCGGGCTGCAACATCCTCAACTTGGCATGGAGAAGAAGATGTCCAGCAAACATATCGATTATCTGCGGCGCGAGCATGCCCGCCTCGACGCCGAAATCGATCGGGAGGCGCAGCGCCGCCAGCCCGACGAAGTCCTGATTGCGCGGCTCAAGAAGCTGAAGCTGGCGATCAAGGACCAGATCGCGGCATGGAGCCGCGATACCGGCGACAGTCGCGTCGCCTGACCCGATCGCGGAGCCGCGCGCGTTGCGGCTCCGCGCTTTGGCGCTGCGGATTTTCGGAACATGGCGCATCCAGAATCTTCGCGCGCGCGACCTCTTGAAATCGAAAAATGGCTTCCTAATTTTTTCCCGGATGCCGGATTTTCCGGGTCCTGAGGACATAGAGAGCGCCGGCTCTAAGTCCCGGCGCATCTCATGCCCGAATTGCTTCAATCAGGAGGATTTGGAAATGAGAACCGACTTTGACTTCACCCCCTACCGCCGCTCGACGGTGGGCTTCGATCATCTCTTCGACCTGCTCGAGAAGGGGCAGCGCGGCGAAACGTCCGATGGCTTTCCCGCCTTCGACATCGTGCGCGATGCCGATGACCGCTTCCGCGTCACGCTGGCGGTCCCGGGCTTCAAGCCCGACGAGATCGAGATCGTCGCGCAGCAGAACCAGCTGACCGTCATAGGCAAACCGGCGGAAGACGAAGCGAAGAGCACCTATCTTCACCGCGGCATCGCGCGAAGCGCGTTCGAACGGCGCTTCCAGCTCGCCGACTATATCGAGGTCGGCAGCGCGAGCTTTGCCGACGGCCTGCTCGCGATCGAACTCAACCGGGTCATCCCCGAGGCGATGAAGCCGCGCAAGATAGAGATCGGCAGCGGCAACACCGAAACGCGCCGGATTGGATCGTCGAAGGAAAAGACTCTCGAGACCGCCTAACGTCTGGCGGAGCCGTTGTTCAGCGGCGGCCCCGCTTCGCTGTATCAGACGAACCAAAACACGATGAAGGTTCCGGTACGCGGCGACGCTCCCGATCCGTCAGTCGATCGCCCGGATCATATCCGCCGCGCTCCACTCGGCGGGCCCGATCAGCGCATCATGCGCGATCCGCACCGAATGAAGCGCAGCTTCAATCTGCCGCCGCCACATGGCCAGAAAATCGAACAGCACCGGGAAGTCGGGCGGAAGATCATAGTCCTGCCAGACGTACAGCTGGAGCAGCGAAGGATGATCGGGCCGGTAATAATGGATCTCCGCGGTCGTTAGCCCATAGCCGTCCAACTGTGCGATCAGCGCGCGGTCGGTCATGGCGCGCGCGTCTCGCCCCCGTCGAGCGACCGAAGCGCCGCGAGCACATCGTCGACTGGCACCGCTCGCCTCGCCCCCGGGGGTTTGCGAAGCGCGGGCTTGTTGCGGACCGCCGAGCGATCCGATGCCCAGGATGCGAGAAGGGCGCGCTTGACCTCGGGCTCGAGGCTCGGGTGACGCGCCACGTCGAAGGGATGAAGAAAACGGGAAAATGGCTCGGACATGATCGTGCCTCCTTCCTTGTCGCCAATCCTTTCTCGTCGTGCGGCAGGCTGCCGCAGCCACAGATTTTGGAAAGGAAGCGAGTCGAGTCAAGAGGTGTCAGGCCCTTGATAAGGGGCATTTGTTTCTCGGCCGATCAAGCGCCGAAAAAATTTTCGCCGGACCTCTTGAAGCCAAAAAAATCGCTTCCTAGCTCATCGGCG
Source organism: Pseudomonadota bacterium (assembly GCA_023422695.1). Lineage (GTDB taxonomy): Bacteria > Pseudomonadota > Alphaproteobacteria > Sphingomonadales > Sphingomonadaceae > Sphingopyxis. The sequence goes on along the minus strand of JAFAGN010000018.1, from coordinate 60,623 downwards.
CCGCGCGTCCCGGACAGGCGCGTCGGCTTATCATATCGTTATGCAACATGGAGGTTATGCATGCATTTCCGTCCCTTGCACGACCGTGTGGTCGTCCGCCGCATCGAAGCCGAGGAGAAGACCTCGGGCGGCATCATCATCCCCGACTCCGCCAAGGAAAAGCCGCAGGAGGGCGAGGTCGTCGCCGTCGGCCCGGGCACCCGCGCCGAGGACGGCACGATCGCCGCGCTCGACGTGAAGGCCGGCGACCGGATTCTGTTCGGCAAATGGTCGGGCACCGAAGTCCGCATCGACGGCGAGGAGCTGCTCATCATGAAGGAGAGCGACATCCTCGGCGTCATCGAACAGGCCGAGGCGCTCAAGCAGGCGGCCTGATGCCGCACTCATCACCAACTGAAAGGACAGCAAGAAGGAGGTCAAAATGGCTGCCAAGGAAGTGAAATTTGCGTCGGACGCGCGTGATCGCATGCTGCGCGGCGTGGATACGCTTGCGAATGCAGTGAAGGTCACGCTGGGCCCGAAGGGCCGCAACGTCGTGATCGACAAGAGCTTTGGCGCACCGCGCATCACCAAGGACGGCGTCACCGTTGCCAAGGAAATCGAGCTTGCCGACAAGTTCGAAAATATGGGCGCGCAGATGCTGCGCGAGGTCGCGAGCAAGCAGAACGACAAGGCCGGCGACGGCACGACGACCGCGACCGTGCTCGCACAGGCGATCGTTCGCGAAGGCTCGAAGGCGGTCGCCGCCGGCATGAACCCGATGGACGTCAAGCGCGGCATCGACCTTGCAGTCACCACGGTCGTCGAGGATCTCAAGGCGCATGCCAAGAAGGTCGGCGCCAACAGCGAGATCGCGCAGGTCGCGACGATCTCGGCGAACGGCGACGAAGAGGTCGGCAAGATCCTCGCCGAGGCAATGGAAAAGGTCGGCAACCAAGGCGTGATCACGGTGGAGGAAGCGAAGAGCCTCGCGACCGAACTCGAAACGGTCGAGGGCATGCAGTTCGACCGCGGCTACTTGAGCCCTTATTTCATCACCAATGCCGAGAAGCTGAAGGTCGAGCTCGACGATCCGTACATTCTCATCCACGAGAAGAAGCTCTCGAACCTGCAGGCGATGCTGCCCCTGCTCGAGAGCGTCGTGCAGTCGGGTCGGCCGCTGCTGATCATCGCCGAGGATGTCGAGGGCGACGCGCTCGCAACCCTCGTCGTCAATCGCCTGCGCGGCGGGCTCAAGGTCGCGGCCGTCAAGGCGCCGGGCTTCGGCGACCGCCGCAAGGCGATGCTCGAGGATATCGCGGTGCTCACCGGCGGCAATGTCGTCAGCGAGGAACTCGGCATCAAGCTCGAGAGCGTCACGATCAACATGCTCGGCCGCGCGAAGAAGGTCGTCATCGACAAGGATAATACGACGATCGTCGATGGCGTCGGCGCGAAGTCGGATATCGACGGCCGTATCGCGCAGATCCGCCAGCAGATCGAGACGACGACCAGCGACTATGACCGCGAGAAGCTGCAGGAGCGGCTTGCCAAGCTCGCGGGCGGCGTCGCGGTGATTCGTGTCGGCGGCGCGACCGAGGTCGAGGTCAAGGAGAAGAAGGACCGCGTCGACGACGCGCTCCACGCGACACGCGCGGCGGTCGAGGAAGGCATCCTGCCCGGCGGCGGCATCGCGCTGCTGCGTTCACTGAAGGCGCTCGAAGGCCTGAAGGCGGCGAACGACGACCAGCAGTCGGGCATCGACATCGTCCGCCGCGCACTCCGCGCCCCGGCGCGCCAGATCGCCGACAATGCCGGCGAGGACGGCGCCTGGATCGTCGGTAAGCTCCTCGAAAGCGAGAACTATAGCTGGGGCTTCAACGCCGCCACCGGCGAGTATCAGGACCTCGTCAAGGCCGGCGTGATCGATCCCGCGAAGGTCGTGCGCACCGCGCTTCAGGATGCCGCGTCGGTCGCGTCGCTGCTGATCACCACGGAGGCGCTCGTCGCCGAGCTGCCGAAGGAAGAGAAGGCCGCGCCGATGCCGGCGATGGATTTCTGACATATCGAGGGCGGCGGGAAACCGCCGCCCTCACCTGCCCTGTTTCTATGCGAAGCATCAAGGAGATCGGCAATGCCGTTCGGAGGTCATAACATTCGAAATTGTGTGTCGGAGATCAAGCTGCGGCATGGCAAACAGGCCGACTTCATCGTCTCCAGGCAGGTGCAATGGTCGCGCGACCGGGGCAATGACGAAGAGATCGCATTCTGGAACGCCGTGCTGACTGACTTGCATCGAACCACGTCTCCGAATTGAAAAGGTGGCCGCCAAGGGGCGCTCCGATTCAGGCGGGCGACCGCTTGCCAACCCATGCTTCCAATTCAGTTCGTTCGACCGGTCATGCCGCGGCTTTGCGCCCAGCCGTAAAGATCGGCGATCATGCCTCGCTCGATCTCGGGTTGCAGATAGATCACGACGGCTGTTTCAGCTTCCCTGTCGATGAAGCGCATAGTCGCGTAGAAGACACCCTCTCGCTCGGTGTCGCCGCCCTCGATTTCGTCGGGCCATATCTCAATCGTTCGCACGGGCCTCTCCTTCCCATTCCGCTGTCCGCGATCGATGAAGGGAGAATGCCAAAGTGGTAGGAAGGTTGCACCTGGAATGGGCGCAACCGGGGAATAGAAAAGGCCGGGCCGCATCGAAGTGCGGCCCTGCCCCGAGAGGGCGCCTCGGCGTCACTCTTCTTTCCGACGTCAGCGCTTCTGAAGATTCTCGTCGTCGCGGCCGGCCTGGTTTCCCAACTTCTGGTCATTGTCCTGACCGAGCTGGCGACGCTGCTGTTCCTGCTCGCCGGGGTTCTCGTTCGGATTGTGATCGGCTTGGCCGCTCTGCTGGTTGTTCTGTCCCATGTGGGTCATCCTCTTTCCAAACTGCCTGGGCGGTAGGCTTTGAAGCGACGCGAAATAGAACAGCGAGCTTTCAACAGCTTATCGCAAGAATCGCCGTGCCCGCACGCGATCGCCTTTTCACAACTCAACAGTCCCGTATTGAGCTCGGCACAGTTACGGCCGCGCCCTGCGGTCGGCCACCGCTGCAACGATCGCATCGCAAAAGTCGAGCAGGTCGTCGGGACAGCGACTCGTGATGATATTGCCGTCGACCACGACGCTCTCATCGACCACCTGCGCGCCGGCATTGGCAACATCTGTGCGGATCGACTTGTAGCTCGTCATTCGCTTGCCCGATGCGAGCCCGGCTTCGACAAGAAGCCACGGCGCATGGCAAATCGCGGCAACCGGCTTTCCAGCACCTGCGAAGGCCCGGATGATCGAGATCGCCTTGTCCTCGACCCGCAGCAAGTCGGGATTGATCTGACCGCCCGGGAGGACGAGCGCGTCATAACGGTCGGTATCGACGTCAGCGATCTTGAGATCGACTTCGACCTCGTCGCCCCAATCGTCTTCGTCCCAGCCGGTAATATCATCATCGTCGATCGATGCGATTTCGACCTTCGCGCCGGCGTCCTCCAGACGCTGAAGTGGCACTTCAAGCTCGGATTGTTCGAAGCCATCTGTCGCCATGATCAGGATCCTGCAGCCGGCGAGTATATTGTCCTTGGTCATCGGAAAGCTCCTTTGCTGTCTCATGACCAATGCGCCGCGGCTATCGTCGTTCCCGCCCGTGCCCGCGCGCGCGGCTCTCCGTCCTCGTCTATCGGCAATGGCAGCACCGAGGCCTGAGGCCGCGATCGCGTGGAGGGCAGCCTCGACAATTTTCCAGAATGGCGGCGACCGTGCGTGCCATCTTTGCAACCTTTCTTCGCCAACTGCATTTGAACGGCGCACGGGCTTCGACGGTGATCGGTCGGTCTGCCGCCGCCATGTGCATCGCTTCGCGTATCGCCGCGGCTGTTCGATCCCACGTCTCAGTCGAATTGCCGTCGGCGTACGCATTCAATCGTCGTCCGCGCCGCTCCCCAACGTTGTCCGAATATCGGCGCGCATATCCGGCTCAACGACATATCGCTCAGCTTGGCCGTCGGAGTGTGCTACGCGCCTAATGTTTGAGGCAAGCGGATGCTGCAATCAAATCATCGGATACACGGTCAGCATTTTTTCTGTTTCGGCATAGTCACGCCGGGGTCTTTCCCTCCCCACTTCGCTCGAATAGGCTGACCGGTAGCAATCTTCTTTTGCCCGTTCATGAAGATCCGAGGTTGAGACGTGCGATGCTGCACGCGATCCGCAGCGGTGCGCGCGATGACGCGTTCCTCACCGGTTGGTCGCACCCGAGCGCCTGAGCGCTGCCCAGGTGATCGGAGGTCGGTCGATGATATTGCCGGGAGCGTTTTCTGCGCCGGGTCGTTCGTATCCGCATGCAGCTTTGCCGCGATATAAACCTGGATCGGCCGAGCTTCCGCGATAGCGGCCACACGTCGTTCAGCCCTGAGACCGACATGGCATGAAACTCTCGCGCGCCTCGGAATACCCGGCGAAAGTGGACAATGTCGGCTCCTCGATAGCCGCGCACCGGATTGCCCTTCTCTACGCCTTGCGTCATCGACGCCTGCCCGACCTGCTCAATCCGACGCGCTTCACCGAGTTCGTCCAGCTCCGCAAATTGAATGATCGGTCACCGTTGCAAACGACGCTGCTGGATAAACTTGAGGCAAAACGCTTGGCCTCGGAGCAACTCGGCGCAAACTGGATCGTACCAACGCTCTGGCAGGGCCAGCTTCTGCCGCGCATGATTCCGTTCGCCCTCCCATCTATCGTCAAGGCGCGACATGGGTGTAACCAATATCAAATCTTGGAGACATTTCCGGACTGCGAGCGCTGGAAGCAGGTCCAGCGAGCCGCGCGCCGATGGCAGCGCCGGGAGTACGGCCGCTGGCTCGACGAATGGGCTTATCGCAATGTGCCGCGTGGCGTTTTCGCCGAGCCGTTGCTCGGCGGCGCACGTCCTCTCCCCATCGACTACAAGATCTACGTCTTTGGCGGTGTCGCGACGCACGTCCAGGTACATTTGGGGCGCGGTGTCCGTCACCGCTGGATATTGCATGACCGCAACTGGCGGCAGCTCGTGCCTGCCGCCGATCGACCTTCCAGACCCTCCTCCCTCGGGGCGATGCTGCAAGCTGCAGAGACGCTTGCCGGGAACCTAGCCTTCGTTCGGGTCGATTTTTACGAAATCGACTGCCAACCGCTTTTCGGCGAGTTTTGCCTTTATCCCGGCTCTGGCCTCGATCCTTTTGCCGCCGACTGGATCGACGTCGAGCTGGGAAGGCTTTGGAAAGATGCGTTGGAGAGATCCGGTTCCCCAGCAGCCAGTTCGCCGGACGCAAAGCTCGCGCGGCCCAATGGGTATGATCCTTTGCAGATTTGATTCTCCATGAGAACTCGGAAGCGCCGGCGACGCCAACCGCCCATTGGAGAGATCGGGTCACATTCGTCGATGCGTTGACGTCGCAGCGCGACATATTGCGCCCAAATCGGGAACTTGCCCCCACTCCATGCGTCGGTTCGGCGGGACGGGGGGTTGCCTCCCTTCCCGGCAACCTGCCCGCCACCCTCAACAAATGGAGATGGATCATGGACAGGTTCGACGACCGCACCCCGCTCTGGTATTATAGCGACAACAGCAGCCCCGACACCGGCGCATCGCCGGGTCGCTACAACCGCGGCCGCGCAGAGGATGCCTCGCGCGCTTATGTGGCGATCGAGGAAGACGAGCGCGAGCAGCGCCGCCCGCGCCGCGCCTATCGCGAGCAGGAATATCGCCGCGATAATTGGGAGGATGAGCGCGCGGGCGACTATCGCCGGCCGGTCCGCCGCGCTGAGCGCTCCGACTGGCCCCGTTACGACCGCACGCCCCGCCGCGACGCCTATTACGATGCTGCCGGCGAAGCCCGAGGCGAGGATCGTTCGCGCGGCGGCAACTACTGGCCGAGCGAGTTCGGCTATCTCCCGGTCGAGGGCTATTCGCCTTACGGCAATTATCCGCGGACGCGCAGCCCCGATTACGACCCGGACGACCGCGGCTTCCTCGACCGCGCCGGCGACGAAGTGCTTTCCTGGTTCGGCGATCGCGACGCGCGCCGTCGCCGGGAACTCGATCATCGCGGCCGCGGCCCCAAAAGCTATATCCGCTCCGACGAGCGCATCCGCGAGGACGTGAACGACCGTCTTACCGAGGATGTCTGGATCGACGCCTCCGAGATCGAGGTCAGCGTCGCAGAGGGCGAAGTCACGCTCTCCGGCACGGTCGAGGATCGCCGGTCGAAGCGCCGCGCCGAAGATGTCGCCGACGACGTCACGGGCGTCAAACATGTGCAGAACAATCTGCGCTACAGCTCGGGCGTCGTCAGTCCCAAGCTCGATTGACCCGGCAAGCCGGCAGGAAGGGGCCGCTTTGGCGGCCCCTTCTTACTGCCCGCGCTCGGCGGCACCGATATTTTCAACATGAATTCCCTGTCGGAACTCGCCCAAGGCGCGTCGAGAGCGGACGCTCATCGTCATTCCGAGTACGCCGCCAGTATGACATCGGAACCAACCGCGACCGGCGCGCGCTTCACCCCGGCGGGGTAAAGGAGACGATATGCCCCCGATTACCGCTACCGCGATCAATTGCTCGCTGTCGGCCCGTGGCCGCAAGAGCTCGACCGATGCCATGCTCGCGGTGCTTACCGAACATTTCGAGGCGGAAGGCGTCCGTGTCGGCAAGCCCATCCGTATCGCCGCGCACAGCATCAAATGGGGTGTCACCTCGAACGAGGGTGCTGGCGACGAATGGCCGAAAATTCGCGAGGCGATCCTCGCCTCCGATATTCTCATCTTCGGCACACCGATCTGGATGGGTCAAGCATCAAGCGTCGCCAAGCTTGTGATGGAACGAATGGATGCCTTCCTGTCGGAGACCGACGACAAGGGGCGGATGCCAAGCTTTTCGAAAGTGGCTGTTGCCGCGATCGTCGGCAATGAAGACGGCGCGCATAATGCTTCGTCGCAAATCTTTCAGGCGCTGAACGATGTGGGATGGACGATTCCCGCTGTGGCCGCCTGCTACTGGGTCGGTGAGGCGATGGGTTCAGTCGATTTCAAGGACCTTAAGCATCGCCCCAGCAAAGTAACCGAGACCGCCAAAATGGTGGCCGCTAATGCCACGCATCTTGCCCGACTATTGAGGGGATCACCTTATCCCGGCTGAGCATTTCGATCGCGCGAGCCGTCCGACCTCGTTATCCTGCTGCCTTGCCCCCACATGCGACAAGACAATCAGCAAGCGCTCTTTAGCCCGTTGCCCGCTTGTGGCCGGTTGCAGTCTGTCGGCTTTCAGGCCGAAAACAGGCGAAAGCGGACCTTAATTGCCGAGAAGGGGAATGCACTCGATCGATCAGCACGGTTGCATCGGCAGGTCCTGATACTCATAAATTCCATCCAATCTGGACTATTTTCTCAAGAGTTGCATACGGGGTCGCAGCACCCTGAACATGGGTTCTTTGGGTGCCCTCGCGATAAGTTTGACGGCGTCCCCTTAATCGATCTTTGTCGATAACCGCTTGTTTATCCGCCGCACGTTCGACAAGCTGCCCCGGGCTCAGGGGGGCTTTGGATGCGATGGCGAATTTATTGCGGCCTTTATGGCGCTATGCTGATTTTCAGGGTCGCTCGGGACGAAGTGAATTCTGGCTGTTTTTCAGTCTTTCGGCGCTTGTCTTCATGTTCACGGTCTTCGGCTCGCTTTTCGACGCCCAGATAGGAAATGTCTCCGACCCTGCCGCCGACCCGCCAAACGCTGTTCTCATCTATTTATTGTGGTGGCTCGCAACTGCAGTTCCTTGGTTCGCGCTTCAGGTTCGCCGTTTCCACGACATCGGACTGAGTGGTTGGCTGGCGCTGATCAACGGCAGCGCATATCTCGCGTTGCTTATCGCACCGCCTGTTGGTCTCGTGCTTTTTGCATTGTCGCTGCTGTTGATGGCAATCCCCGGCAAATCCGTGGCGCGACCAAGCGAGACGGTAACCGAAGACGCGCCAGACCGAGAACGCCATCGGCTGACGTCACCTCAAAGCCATGTGGCACAGTCGACGTCTGGCACACCATCTGCCGGCACGGAGTTGCTCGCCGATCCCGACGTGGAGGCCCGCAGTGATGGCCGATTCGTGGCCGGCGGGTTCAGCTTTACAACCGAACAACAGGCGAGAGATTTCGCGGAGCGGCAACGCAGGCCCCTTAGCCCTCTTCCCGCGCATACGCACCGCACCGATCGCACCTTTGCTGAACGTCCGAACTCCGAACGCCCGGTCACCGAGCAAGCGGGCGATACCAGCGACCCGGACGTTAGGCGCACCGAGAACGGGCGCTATGCGAGCGGTGGGCTAAGCTATTCGAGTTTCGAGCAAGCGCGCGCGGCGGCGGAGCGAAAGCGCAAGCGCAAGCCGACTTTTCCCGCAGGAGCACCGCCACGCCCTTCTACTGCCACCACCGCGTCTCCCGCGATCTTGCGTTCTGCGGCTGAGGATGTGCCGGCTGAAACGGCGATCGTCACTGAGCCCGAAAATCCCGCGAGCACAACGACGCCGCACAGCCTGCCCTTCCCGCACTGGCCGGAAGTGCACGAGACCGGCGATGGACGCTTCGCTTGCGGCGGTTATATTTTCACGACATTCGACCAGGCCCGCCACTATGCCGAAAGGCGGCGCGGCGTCGCGTCCAACTCGATCCGCCCGCCCGATCCGCGCCTGGTACAACAGTCTGAGCGAACTATTCCTGCAGCGCAGCGTGGCAGCGAGCAGGTAGCGACGGGTTTTCATAGCGCCCTTTCATCGCTCTTTTCATCCAAGACAGCGGCGGAGACGGGTCGCCCGCGAGCATCGACTGGACGCAACATCGCCGCCGAACGCTGGATTGCAGCGGCGACAAGGGTAACTGTCGGCGACATCGATTTCGAAGCCGAGCTTCTTTACTTCGGTTCACCGGCCAGGAAGGAGGGTCGGCACCGCGCCCTCGTCGACCCCGCGCTTCCCTTGGGGGCGTGGTCCGACCGCAGCGGTAGCAGCCTCGGCTATTGGCCGCACTATAGCGAGCTTCAGCCCGGTGCGCGGCGAGCCTATATTGAATGGCTAGCCGACGGCAGACGCAATCCGGCAACTCCTATCGGCTATGTTTTCCTTTATTTTTACGGTCTCGAAAGACGGCTCGTCAAAGCGAAGGCAGCGGACGAATCCGGCGCCATTATGGGCGAGCTTGATGCGCTTTTGTCGGTTTACGGCGACAACTACAGTTTCGCCGGATACGCTCGTTCGCTGATGGATGCCGCCCAAGTCCTGCATGGATCGCCTCCTGACAGTCTCACCGCATCGATCGAGTCTCGCTACGCTTGGGAAATACCAATACCGGTCCGGCTCTACCTCGGCGAGAAAGTTGCCAAGGGCGAGCCGATAGGCGCTGAAGATGCGCTTTGCTGGGCGCTGGCGCATCCGCAAATCTGGCCCCGCACCGCGGCGAAGCGGTGCTTCGACGACTTCAAAGCGCTCTGGCACCATGAATATGAGACTCGCTTTCCGGGCGGGATCAAGGTCGCCAAACCCAAGACGCGGCTAAGTTATCAATATCGTTCGGCAAGCAGCGAATTTAACGCAATCGCGTCACTAGACCATCTTCCCGACATCGCTTCGATCAGTGCCCCTGTCGCCAAGTTCGAACAGTTGCTCAACGACTGCACCGATGCGCTCGATCCCCTGAGCCGCTTCCTTGGCCGCCACCCCGCCGAGCAAGGCTCGGTGCTCGCCGCCGCGCTCGCTCCGCCGCTGATCCGGTCGCGCGATCCTTCAGGCCGCTATGCGTTGGTGCGAAGCCAGCTGGAAGAAAGGATCGCAGGGACCGGCTTCGCGCCCGTCAAGCTTGCTGAACTCCTCGATCTGTTTTTGGATAACGGGGCAATTGAGGCCAAAGATCAACGGCAAAATTATCGAAAGCGTCTCGGCGATATCCTGGATGCAATGAAAGTCGGTTTCGAACCCGACAAGCGCTTCGGGCCGGCTCCGACGCTCAGCGAGGATATGACCCTGTGCCTGTTTGACGCTACCTCGGGTGCGCCTGCGGCGGGCAGCGGACGGTATGACGTTGCACGAACGATGGTAGAGATCGCAGTTCTCGCCGCACAGGCTGATAATCTGGTCGTCGAGGCCGAACTGGAATCGATCGTGCGCGATCTCGGGGCACTTAATGAACTCACGCCGCCGGAGCGCACGCGGCTGGAGGCGCACATGCATGCGCTTGTGCACAATCCGCCCAAGCTGCGCGCCGCGACCAAGCGCGTTGCCGATCTCACCCCTGCCGACAAAGAAATGGTTCTGCAGTCCGTCATCAATGCCGTGCTTGCCGATCAGCGCGTCACCCCGACCGAGGTGCGCTTTCTCGAGGGCCTCTACAAATTGCTCGGGAAGCCGCAGGATGAAGTTTATTCGCGGCTGCATTCCGGACCTGATGCGCCGTCACCTGCGCCCACCCCGAACAAGGCCGCAGCCCGCGTTTCGCGAGATATCGATAGCGACAAGCTCGCTCGCATCCGCGAAGAAACGGCCGCCGTCTCTACCATGCTCGCCTCGATCTTCCGGGAGGAAGACCCCGAAAACGAACCGGAACCCGCCGCACCGCTCCAGGCCGAAGAGCAAGCGCTCTTCGCCGGACTAGATGCTCCCCATAGCCATCTTCTCATGGCGCTCATCGAGAGCCCCATTGAAGCCGATGTCTTCGCTTCGCTCTGCAAGCGCGAGAAGCTTCTTCCCGGCGGTGCGATCGAGACGATCAACGATTGGGCGTTCGATATCCTCGACGAGGTCGCGATCGAAGATGAGGACATCTATTGCCTGCAGCCACATATCCTGACCACGCTCAAAGGAATGATCCAAAAACCATGACCCAGCCCGCACAGGTGAAGCCGCGTGAACGCGACACTATCGTTCAGGCGTTAGCCGCCGGCGTCGTTCCGCGCATTGGCCTCCAGCATATCCAGGTCGGCCGCGCGCTGGAGGTCGGCGCGCTCGTCAAGGATGTCGACCGGATCGTCGACGGCGGCTCGTCGGTACGGTTCATCATCGGCGAATATGGCGCCGGCAAGACCTTCTTCCTCAGCCTCGTCAGACTGATCGCGCTCGAGCGACGCTGCGTAACGATCCACGCCGACCTAGCCCCCGACCGCCGCATTCATGCAACGGGCGGGCAGGCGCGCGGCCTTTATGCCGAGGCAGTGCGGCATATGGCAACCCGGACCAAAGCCGATGGAGGCGCGCTCGCAAGTGTCGTCGAGCGCTTCATCAGCGAATGCGTCAAGGAGGCCGAGACCGGAGGCGAGACGGTCGAGCAAGCCATCCACACGCGTCTTGGCGAGATTCAGGAATTGGTAGGCGGCCATGATTTCGCACAAGTCCTGAAATGCTATTGGCGCGGGAGCGAAACCGGCGACGACGCTCTGAAGGCGGCAGCGCTGCGTTGGCTGCGCGCCGAATATCCGACAAAGACCGAGGCGCGCCAGGCGCTCGGGGTGCGCTCGATCATCGACGACGCCGATGTCTATGACAGCCTGAAACTTCTCGCGAAATTTGTGAGGCTGGCGGGCTATTCGGGCCTTGTCGTCGTGTTCGACGAGATGGTGAACATCTACAAGCTGCAAAGCGCTCAGGCGCGCAACCAGAATTTCGAGCAGATCCTGCGGATCGTCAACGACATGCTGCAGGGCAATTCGGAAGGTCTCGGCTTCATCTTCGGCGGAACCCCGGAGTTTCTGATGGACAGCCGGCGTGGGCTCTACAGCTATGAAGCGCTCCAGTCGCGGCTGGCCGAAAACCAGTTCGCGGCGCACGGCCTCGTCGACATGACAGGGCCCGTCATCCGGCTCCAGAATCTGTCCCCCGAGGATTTCCTCGTACTACTCGGCAATATCCGGTCGGTCTTCGCTCTTGGCGATGCTTCAAAATATCTCGTTCCCAATGCGGCGCTCGCGGCCTTCATGGAGCATTGCAATCAGCGGATCGGCGAAGCCTATTTCCGGACACCGCGAAACACGATCAAAGCATTCGTTCAATTCCTAGCCGTCCTAGAGCAGAATCCGGGCGCCGAATGGGCGCAGCTTCTCGGCGCGATCGCGCTTGAACAGGATGACGGCGCGGTCGGCGAAGAGATCGCGGCTGAAGACGATGGCCTTGCCGACTTCACTCTCTGATCCCGCAGCAGCATTCGACCGACTGCATCCGCAGGTCCAGCGCTGGGTACGCGTGCAGGGATGGTCGCAGCTGCGCGAGGTCCAGGCGCGCGCAATCATGGCCATTGCGGGGCACCGCCGCGACATCCTTATCGCAGCGGCAACCGCTGCTGGAAAAACGGAAGCGGCCTTCCTGCCACTTCTCGGCGCAGCCGCAGCACGGCAGGATAGCGGGGTCGCAATCCTTTATGTCGCTCCGCTGAAAGCGCTTATCAACGACCAGCATAAAAGGCTGGAAGGCCTCTGCGCGGATCTCGAAATCGGACTGACGCGCTGGCATGGCGACGCGCCCCAAGGCCCGAAGACGCGCCTACTGAAGTCACCTGAGGGCGTTGTGCTCATCACGCCCGAATCCATCGAGGCGATGTTTGTGCGGCGACCCGCAAGTATCGAGGCGATGTTCGGACGGCTCGACGCGATCGTGATCGACGAACTCCATGCGTTTCTTCAGGGTCCGCGCGGGCTTCATCTGTGGAGCCTGTTGCACCGGATCGATGCCATTTCGCTTGGCCGCGCCCGCCGTATCGGACTGTCGGCAACGCTTGGCGACAAGCAGCATGCGGTCGACTGGCTCGCCGGCGGAACACCGCAACCCGAGATTATCGCGGTCGATGGCGGCGGCGCGCCGCTCAAGCTTCAGATACGTGCCGTCGTCGAGCCACCGGAGACGAGCCCGCCAGCGGCGGACCTCGAGGTTCGCAGTGCCCTCGCCGAGATCGCACGGCACACGCACGAGATTCTGCGCGGCAAGAACAATCTCTTCTTCGCCGGTTCGCGCGCCAACGTCGAAGCCCTTGCCGACCGCCTCAGGACCTTGTCGGAAGACAGCGGCGTGCCGAACGAGTTCTTCCCGCACCATGGAAGCCTCGCCAGGGAATTGCGCGAAGAAGTCGAGGCGCGCCTCAAAGAGGATCGCCTTCCGACGACCGCAGTTGCCACGACGACGCTCGAGCTCGGAATCGATATCGGGTCTGTCCACAGCGTCGCACAGCTCGGAGCGCCGCGCTCGCTCGCATCGCTTCGCCAGCGGCTTGGCCGGTCGGGGCGGCGCGAAGGCAGCGCGGCCATCTTCCGGGGTTATGTCCGCGAGCCCTATCTGGCGGCCGACGCCGATCCGCTTGACCGGCTTCACCTTCCCGTTGCGCAGTCGGTCGCGGCGCTGCACTTGCTTGCCGAGCGGTTCGTGGAGCCGCCTTTGGGCGATTCCGCCCTCCTCTCGGTCACCGTCCACCAGCTACTGTCGCGCATTGCCGAGCGCGGCGCGCAGCGAGCCGATCAGCTCTATAAGGCAATCGGCCGCGATGGCCCATTCGCGGCGATCGAACCTGGCGATTTCGCAGATTTGCTGCGCGGGCTCGGCGGTGGAGAAGAGCCGATGCTCGAACAGGCGCCCGACGGGTCGTTGATGCTCGGGCCGCTTGGCGAACGGCTCACGGCCTCGCGCGACTTTTACGCCAACTTCAAGACGGATGAAGAATGGCGCCTCGTCCATCAGGGCCGGTCGCTTGGCACGCTGCCAATCGTCAATGCACTCGCGGTCGGAAGCATCCTGTCCTTCGCCGGGCGCCGGTGGCGCGCGGTAGCTATCGACGACCCGGCGAAAGTCGTCGAGGTCGCTGCCCATCGTGCCGGCCGTATCCCGAAATTCGATCGCGTGTCGGGAGAACCGATCCACGATCGGCTCGCAAGTGCGATCCGCGACGCGCTCGTCGCATCCGACATGCCGGCCTATCTCGACCCCGTCGCTGCCCGATTGCTCACCGAAGGGCGCGAGATGTTCGCCGCGCTCGACCTCGCGAGAACGCCGCTGATCGCGGCCGGCAAGGATACGCATCTCATGACCTGGCGCGGCAGCGTCGCCAATGGCCTGTTGGCGGTGCTGCTCGGATCGGTCGGGTTCGAGTGCGAGACGTTCGACGTCGGGGTGACGCTCCTTGGCACCCCTTCAGACGAGGCGGCCCAAGTGCTCGGGGCGCTCGATGGTTGCCCGCCGATCGAAATCCTTGGCCGCTTCGTCTCCAATCTCGCCCATGAGAAGTATGACGAGTATATTCCCGAGGATCTGCTCCGCCGCTTCTGGGTCAAGCGCCATGCGCACCTCGAAACCGATGTAGGCGACATGATCCGCGACATCGCGCGGGCGCTGTCATGACCGTCGCCCATCATTTTGACCTTAGCTGACACGGACGGAGGTTCATATGCTTCAGATACTCGAACTGGTTCGCGAGCGATTTGGCGTAAGCGTTCCGCAAGCGCCGTCGCCTCAAGGCTTTACGCCCCGCCTGCCGGAAGAAGATTCCGATGAAGCTCCCGTCGATTTGCCGGCTATGCGCGAACCCGCAGGCGACAGCGTCAACGGCCTGACAATCATCATCTCCTATCGCGACGCGAAGGGAGCCGCCTCGCTGCGACAGGTCAGCTGCATCCGCATCGAGACGGGACAGGGCAAGCGCTATCTGCGAGCCTTTTGCCATCACCGCCGCGCGCAGCGCGTGTTCCTGATGACGCGGATCGAAGCCGTCCACGACGCCGAGACCGGCGAGGAACTGGCTGGGGGCACCGACTATTTTGCGCCCTTCGCTGACGATCGAATTGGCGAGAGCCCCCTTGGTTGGGGCCTCTCCCCGGTGCAGCGCGCCGACCTTGGCGCCGGCCTGACGGCACTCATATTTTTGTCGCGATGCGACGGGCATGTCGATGCCGCGGAGAATGACGAGATCGACACCTTCACCGCGTCTTGGTGGATCCGTGCCGAGATTCGCGCGCCATTTCCCGAGGCCGATATCTCGGCTCATATCCGGCGCATGGCGCCTGACGTCGAGGCCTTCGTCCTGGCGGCGCAGCGCATCCGCGCTTCGGATACGCTGCGTCCGATCGTGGCGGGCTATGCGAAGCGGGTGATCGAGGCCGACGGCCGAATTGCGCCCGAAGAACATCATTGGATCGCGCGCTATATCGACTGGATGACAAACTAGAAATTCACGGGTCCGCTTTCAGACTGGAGCGACTGCCCACCCACAACGCGCCTTCCTCTCTCAAATCACCTGATGCGTAACAGAGCCGCCGAGATGTCATTCAAGAACCGTCCTTTTGCCCAGTCCGGTATTGCCGAACTGGAAACGCTCGCCGGCAAGAATGCGGCCACCGATGCGCTAATCCTCGCTGAGCTGCGTCACCGGAATACCGCGCGCGCGGGGCGCTTGCGCGACCAACTGGCCGTGGCAAAAAAGACGCCGAAGGCCAGCGCGACGAAGGTCGCCCAGCCCGCGCCGAAGCCGGCGCCAGCCCCGGCGAGGGTCCGCCCAACAGCGCGGGAGATTCCGCCCCCCAACTTCAGTCCATCTGCCACGATGCCGGCTGAGACGGCACTGCCCATCATTGCCCTGCCGGAGCGAACCGACGGGTCGAACCATCCGGTCGAGATATTGCAGGCGTGGACTGCACTCGAGGTTCTCTCTCCGACGAGCTACCGGCGGCCCGCCGATCTTGCGGGCGACATCAAAAGAATCGCGCGCCTGGATCGCGGCCTGCCCTGGGCAAGCGGAGCAAAAGGTCCGCCCGGAAAGCGGCTCTATTACCAGATCGTCCTCGGATCGATCGATATGGCGGGAGCGGTAGATCGGCTACTCCAGCGCTTCGGCGATGGACGGGCCGAACGCCCGCAGGCGCGTGGCGACACGCCGCTTGCGGTCGTTATCGTCGATCGTGACGGCCGACCGATTGAAGATGAATGCGCCACTTTGTCGAGTTTCGGCTGGGGGCTACCGGTCATCTTGTGCGAAGGGCCCGCCGCGCTCGCGCGTTGGCCGGGCGAGGAAGAGCGTATTGGCGAAGCGTTGCACGAGCGGCTGTACCGCGAAGGATCGGACGGAAAACCGTTTCCGCTCGACGAAAAAGCAATTCGCGCCGCCTATGAGTGGCTAGCAGCTGAATTCGCCATCGAGCCGGCACTTCTCCGCCCGCCGAGCTTCGCTGTCCGCAGCCTCGTCCCGTTCAAATCAAAAGACCCGCCCGAGGCACTACTGCTCAACAGCTTCTTCCTGAAGGACCTTGCGTCAGCCAGCAAGCTCTGCGCTGGTCGCAATGCACCCGACCTCTTACTGCGCTACCTCGGCGCAAAACAACCCGCACAGCGGCGCGATCTGAAGCACGACGCCTTGGCAATCGAAGAGGCCGTTGCACCCGCCTCCATTCCAGCCGGCCGGTGGCCGGGTCTCGGCCGCCACCCGCTCGTCCTGATGCAGCAGGCGGCGGTCAATCTCGCCGCCGCAACGGCGACGGGCGAGATACTGGCCGTCAATGGTCCACCGGGCACGGGCAAAACGACACTGCTCCGCGATGTTGTCGCCGCCCTTGTGACTGCACGAGCGAGCGTGATGGCGGGATTTGCCGATCCCGAACAGGCCTTCACCGCGTCGGGCGAAACGCTGAAAGCGGGTGCAGCCTGGATCCATCTCTACCGGCTCGATCCGCGCCTAAAGGGTTTCGAGATTCTCGTCGCTTCATCGAACAATAAAGCGGTGGAAAATGTCAGCGGTGAGCTCCCGGCGAAAGGCGCCATCGCCGAAGATTCGGACATGCGTTATTTCGAACCCATTGCGCAGACGATGGTTGGCGGGCCGAGCTGGGGGCTGATCGCCGCGATTCTCGGCAATTCATCCAATCGTTATGCGTTCAAGGATGATTTCTGGTGGAACGCGGACAATGGTTTGTTCGCATATCTGAAAGCAGTAGATGGCCGCGAGGCAGAGATCGACGAGCCCGGCAAGCCATCACGACCACCTCACATCGTCACCGCGCTCGATCCGCCGCGCAGCCGGCGCGAGGCGCTGGGCAATTGGCGGCAGAAGCGCGAGCGCTTTCGTGAGCTCGAAAGGCGCGTCAACGACATACTCGCGCAAGTCGAACTGCTGCGCGTCCGCGGACTGCACCTGCCGGTCATCGAGCGGCGCTTCGAGGCGGTCGAAGCGCATGGCGCCGGTCGGCCGAGCTGGTTCCACCGCCTCTTCGGAACTCGCTGCTATCGGGACTGGGAAGCCGATCACGCTCCGCTTTCTTATGCGCTCGTCGATGCGTGCCAAAGCGCGTCGCAGGAAAAATCATGGCCGGACGGCAAATTGCTAAAACTCGGCCGCTCGCCCTGGCTCGGACTTGGCGCCGCGAAACAAGCCGACGCGTTTCGCCAGCAGCTCGCGCCAATGGCGGCAGAATGGCGCCGCGACAAGCGAGCGCGTACGGGCGATATCATCGACGAGGAGTTTTTCGAGAATGGCCACACCATCGTTCAGAAGGCGGCGCCTTGGCTGACCAAGGCCGAGCATCGCGAACGTGATGCCCTTTTCGAAGCGGCTATGGATCTACACCGGGCCTTTCTCGATGCCGCTGCGAAACCGCTTCGCCACAATCTCGGCCTCGCGATGCAGGTCCTAGATGGAAAGGGTCTCGGCTCACCCGCGCGCGACGCGGTGATACCGGATATCTGGTCGAGCCTTTTCTTGGTCGTGCCGGTGGTCTCGACGACCTTCGCGTCGGTCAGCGCGATGCTCGGAAAGCTGCCGCCCCAATCGCTCGGCTGGCTTCTCATCGACGAAGCAGGTCAGGCGGCGCCGCAGCAAGCGGTCGGCGCGCTCCTGCGTGCGAACCATGCCGTCGTCGTCGGCGACCCGATCCAGGTCCCGCCCGTCGTGATGCTTCCCGATGATCTTGTCGGCGCCATCTGCCGCAGCTTCGGAGTGGATGCCGAGCGCTTCGGCGCCCCCGCGGCCTCGGTCCAGACACTGGCAGATGATGCTACCGCCTGGTTCGCTGAGTTTCCGTCGGGCGCCGGAAGCCGAACGGTCGGCGTTCCGCTGCTTGTCCATCGCCGCTGCTGCGAGCCAATGTTCAAGATCGCCAACAGCATCGCCTATGAAAATCTCATGGTGCAGGCTAAAACGCCCCGCAATTCAGACATTCGCGCCTGTCTCGGACCGTCGCGCTGGATCAACGTCGAAGGTTCAGGGCGCGACAAATGGTGCCCAGATAAAGGCCGCGAGGCGGTCCGTCTGCTGGAGCAGATCATCGCGAAAGGCATTGCGCCCGACTTCTATGTCGTCACGCCCTTCGTGCAGGTCGCCGATGGCCTGCGCGCCGCGATCCGCGATAGCGCCGCCCTGAATGCCGCAATCCCGGAGCTCGGCAGCTGGGTCTATGAGCGTGTCGGAACCATCCACACGGTGCAGGGCCGCGAGGCCGAGGCGGTGATTTTCGTGCTCGGCGCTCCCAATGCCGATCAGACAGGCGCCCGCGCTTGGGCTGGCAAACAACCCAACCTCCTCAACGTCGCAGTAACGCGCGCCAAAGAGGCCCTATACGTAATCGGTAATCGCAATCTGTGGCGTACCGCCGGCGTGTTCGCCACGCTCGATGCTCTGTTCGAGTAGCCTGGCCGATTTCCGACTGGCAGTTTTCGGCGAGGTACCCGGCTATGTCATTCCCTTTTCATTTCCGCATGTCAGCCATCGCCAACAAAGCGGACGTTCCTACGTTCGGATCTCTCGGGCAGAAGTCGCCTTTCATTCTTGCCCGACGAATACGCCGCCCTTTTCGCGTGACGACCTGATCGAGCACGACCGGAGCTTCGTCCTCACGCCACAGATCGGCATTGCTCGCGAGCGTCTCGTAGACCAGGCCGACAATCTCGACCTGACTCGGAAAGCGCAGGTCGCTGCGATAGAAATTTTCGCAAATCTTCACGCTCACCGCCTCGTAGAGGTGCCGGTCGAGCCCGAGAAGAGCGTAAAATATAGTCATTGAGCTGACCGAACAGCATCAAGCGCCTCCCGCCGCGATGAAGGTGCCCAACACGCGGCTCACGCGGACGCCCCCGCAAGGTCGATGCGATGGGCTGCAACATGCCGGAAGGCTTTGGACCTGCAGGTGAGCAGGATGACCTGCATCCGCGTGCCAGCCTCCTCAAGCAGATCGGTCATGACCTCGAGGCGAGCATCATCGGAATAGACCAACGGGTCGTCAAGAATGAGAGAGACTGGCGCTTTACGATCAAGAAGAAGGTCGGCGAAAGCGAGACGCGTGAGCACGGCGAGTTGCTCCTGCGTCCCACGGCTTAAATCACCGCAGCCCTCGTCGAAACCGTCCCGACGCACGCCGACTAACCCCATATCTTCGGCGAAAACGAGATCGCTGCCAGGAAGGATACGCTCGACATAACGGGCGGCGCGGCGGGTGACAGGCCCTAGGAAAGTCCGCGCCGCCGCGTCGCCCGCCTCACGTAAGGTGTCGCGCAAAAGCGCGAGGACATCGGCTTCGCGCGTCAGCCGTACCAGCTGCGCGGCGGCGCTCTCCTCCACCTCGCGCGTTTCAGCGGCGATGCCGGCGAGGCCTTTGGGTCCCTCGCTCGCCACGGTGGCCTCGAGCGACGCGATCTTCGCGACGAGCGCGAGGCGTTCTTCCTGGGCCCGCGTCTGAGCTTGATCCTGGTGAGCAATACTGCGGCGAATCCGCTCGATATCGAGCGCGCCGGCGGCGCGTTCAGCCTGATCAAGCGCGTCGACCCGGCGCGCATAGTCTTCCCCTGCCGCCTGGCGCTGTGCCGCGAGTGCGGACCGATCGTGCTCGCCTTCGAGCGCCGTGAGCTGCGCCTGCGCACTGGCGACGTCGCGCTCCGCCGTCGCCGTATCAGCGCCGAGCTGAACGAGTCGCGTCTCGGCCTGATGATGCGTTTGCTGGGCACTCTCGTGCTGGCCAATTGCATGCTGTTCGGCTTCGTTCGCTAAGTCGAGCGCCACCGATAAGGCCGCAAGGTCGGGTTCGGCTTCCGCATCGTCCGCATCTGCGGTCTGATCTTCAAGGAATAGTTTGAGGGCAGCTGCGCCGGGCGCGAGATCCAGTGTGATATCGCCTGGGCACAGAGCGGCGAGTTGTCGCTCGAGCACAACAAGTTCATCGCGCGCGTTCTGGGCCGCATTGAGGCGCTTAACCGCGGCTGCGTAGCTCTCAACCTCCAGCTCTGCGAGCTTGTCGTGATACGCCTCGAGCGCCGCGTCGTGGGCGTCCACGGCACTTCGTCCGACAACGGCGGGAGGGGTAATGGTCAGGCGGGCAGCCTTACCAATCGCAAAGGTAGTCGCCTGAAGGACGTCATGACGCCCGGCCGTGGCCGGTTCACCATCGATCGTGAACGTTTGCCCCTCGGTCAATTCGACTTCGATCGAGACCGCACCCGCATCGCGCAGCGTCTGCGTTTCGGTAACCTTGCGGTCGAGGGCGGCGAGCTGTTCGACATCTTTTGCGGTGAGCGAAGAGTTCGCAAGGTCGCGCTTGACGGCGATCGCCTGCTCAGCCGCCTTAACCTGTGAGAGCTGTGCGCGGGCCCTGGCAACGGCCTGCCGCCGCGCATTGCCCTCAGCAATCGTCCGCGCTGCGTCGAGTGCGCCTTGCGCATCGCGGCGTGCCTGGCGACGCTCGGCTAGCGCTGTGCGCCGAGTGGTCTCTGCTTCCACCGCCATCTCATGGTCCTGGCGATGCGCGGCCAGCGCTGCGTTCGCCTTGTCGCGCACGGCAAGCGCCTCATGCACGGCGCTTTCGGCGTGCTCGAAGGCCGCAAGCGCCTGATCGAGCGCCTTTAGCTGGGCTTCGCCCTCTGCATGACGCGCCTGTGCCGCAGTCAGACGCAGCTGCGCGGATTCGGCGAGCTTGAGATCTTCGGCAAGCTTGCGCCGCTGCTCGGCCATTTCGGGATCCTCAAGCTCGCGCTCGATGAGCCGCTTCTGAGTGCGCGCCTGCTCGAGGGCAGCGAGCGACTGCTCGTAGGATCGCAGCTGGTCCTCAGCCACCTCTCGGCGCGCGCCGGCCTCGGCGGCACGGGACTCGGCTTCCGCCAGACGCCCGGTTGGCTTGCCAGTGCGGGCCGTTCTGAGCGCGGCATATGCTTCGTCGATCCGCGCCCGCACCAGCTCAAACCGCCGACCACCCAAGACGGCGCCGACTTCGGCTTCCAAAGCGCTGCGAATGTTGTTGCGCACGAGATGGCCGGGTGGTTCGACCGCCAACGCACTCGCCTGCTCAACCCACAACAGGCCCAGCGCACCGCGGCTTTCAGGATCGGTGCCGCGATTGTTACCTTTGTCGAAGCCAAGCAGGGTCTGCAGCCGGTCCTCAGCGGCGTCGCTTTCGAAGCGGCCAGAAGGGCCGACGAGCGTGATCGATGCCGCCTTGAGAAACTGCTTGTCGAGCCGCCATGCCTCGCCATCGACCTCGAAATCGAGCCCGACCCTTGGCCCCACCTCGTCGCCGAACGGGCAAAACGACCGCACGAGTTCGCTCTTCGCCGAATGGCGAATGAACAGCGCGGCGCGCAATGCCTCGAGAAGAGTCGATTTTCCCGCCTCATTCGGTTCGACGACGATATTGAGCCCCTCGGCAATGCCGGTGATCTCGAGCGGCTTGCGGAATTTGCGGAAATTGGCGACTTCCAGCGCACGTAGCTTCATGCGTCAGCCTCCCGCTGCGCGCGTAGTGCTTCGACATAGAGCCGTTCGAGCGCGGCGCTCGCGAGCGATCCTTCGTCGCCGCCCGCGTCGGCCTTACTCGCCAGCAGCGATGCCGCATTGGCAAGCGTCCCCTGCACATCGATTTCGGCGATATCGTCTTCGGTTGGTCGGATCGCGAGGCCCTCATGACGCAGGTCGAGCCAGCGCAGCTCATGAGCGAGCACGGTCCCAAGTTCATCCAGCATCGCGATGCGGTCTGCGAGCGAAACGGTGCCCTCCAAACGCAAGTCGAGCAGAGTCCGCGGGAGATCGTCCGACACGCGCAGCCCTTGAAGCGCGCTCGTGAAGTCATCACGACCATGAAGTTCCCATATCTGGGTCAGCCACCAATAAGTTCCTGATCGAACGCGCTGCAGGCTCGGAGGGCCGCCGGCGGCGCAGTCGGCGAGGATAACACTGCCGGGCTCCTCACTCCCGAAGCCATCGACTTCGGGCGTACCGCAATAGGCTGTGCGATCGTTGATTTGCAGATGAGCATGCCAGTCGCCAAGCGCAAGATAGTCGAGGCCCGCCTGACGGGCCCGATCGGGTGGAATGACGTTCGTGGCGGGACTGCTGCCACCGAAATCGGTAATCGACCCGTGTGCAAGACCGATACGGATTGCGCCCAGGGGCGTGGACATCGAGGCGAAAGACTCTGTCGGATCGTCCCGCGTGCGCCGATGCTCGAGCGGCGCGGGAAGCAGCCAGGCCTGCTCCTCAAGTTCCACCGCTTCCGCACGATCGAGCACACGGACATTGGGTGGCGCTTGGCGGCGAACGCGCGACCAGAGGCCGTCGGCGCGAGCATGATCATGATTTCCAGGCATGAGCCACCAGGTCGTGCTGGCCCGGCTCATGCGCGAAAGCGCTTGCGTAAGGATGCGATCGCCCGGATCGACATTGTCAAAAACGTCGCCTGCGACCAGCACATGGCCGGCCTCCTGCTCCCGCGCGAGCGCGCCGATCTTGTCGACGACATCGAGCCTAGCTTCGGAAAGCGCCGAACGGACCTCGTCCGGGAAGCGCGCGAACGGCTTGCCGAGCTGCCAGTCGGCTGTGTGGAGGATGCGGATCATCCTCCCCCAGCCTCTACTCTTTGAGGATCGTCCCCGACATCCCGGAATCGAACCAACGGGTTATTTACACGCAACACTTTTGCTAACTCCCCCTTGCGTATAAAACTAGCATCGGTTCCGCGATGCGTCGAACAGATATCGAACAATGGTGGCGAAGCGACAAGAGGGCTCTACCAAGACCAAAGAAAGTGTTCGTTCTGGATTAAAATTGCCGGCACATCGATTGGTTGGCAGTTGTCAGGTCGGCTTGAAAGACGAAAAGAGGCACGCCTAGGCCTGAGCACGGCGGGCAGCAGGGACAGAAGCGAGGGGAAACATGGCGACGGAGCCGATCGACGATATCGAGAACTGGTCGAAGAAGCTTTCGCCTTGGCGCCAAGATGCCTTGCGACGGCTTGCGGTAAGCAATGATTTAACCGACGGGGATTCCGACGAGCTGCTGGCAATGATCAAACATGCCGCAGGTTTCGTCCTCCCAAGCCCGGCCCCCACACCGGTGCCTTTCGTGAAGGCGCATTTCGGCGGTGGCAAGCAGCAACCGGTGGTGCTCAAAGGGATCGCGAATGTCGAGAACGTCAACCGGCTCGTTCCGAAGGCCGGTCTCGATTTTTGTCCAAAGGCGCTGACGGTCGTCTACGGCCGCAACGGTAGTGGCAAGAGCGGCTTCGTGCGGATTCTGCGTACGGCCTGCCGAACGCGGGTAGAAAAGGCGGACAAGCTCAAGGTTCTCTCCGACGTCTATGGCGGAAGCACGGGTCCGCAAGCCGCCGAGATCATCGTCGATACAGGCAGCGGGGACGCATCGATCGCCTGGACGAGCGGAATGACTGCCCGGCCCGAGCTCATGCAAGTCGCGGTGTTCGATACTTTGTCGGCGCAGCTCTATGTCGATAGCGGCAATCAGATTCGTTATCTGCCCTTTGGCCTGGCTCTGCCCCACCGGCTCAACGGCGTTTGCCTCAAATTGAAGGAGTGTCTCGAGGCGGAACGGGCGACGGCGATCGGCAACAAGGTCAGCCTGACCGCTATTGCCTTTCCCGTGCAACGCACGACCAAAGCGCAGACATTCGACCGGACGCTCACCAAGGCCACGGACAATGTCAAAATCGATGAGGCAGCGACGTTCAAGCCAGAAGACCAAGCGCGCCTCGACGAAATCGTGGCCATCCTCTCTGCCAGCGCCGCAGCGGTTGCCGATCTCAACGCGCTCATCGGATGGGTCGATGCAATCGCCAGCGAATGCGAGAGTGCGGCAACTGCCTATTCGGACGCTTCTCTGGCGACGTTCACCAACCTGCGCGAGACTGCGGTTACCGCGCGCAAGACGGCCCAGCTGTCGGCAGGCGCCTTATTCACCGACGAGCCGCTCCCGGGAGTGGGTAGCGAAACCTGGCGGGCGCTGTGGAACGCAGCGCGCGACTATTCCGTAAGCGAAGCCTATGCCGGGTCAGACTTTCCGGTCCTAGCCAGCGATAGTGGCCCGGCGGCCTGCGTGCTGTGTCAGCAGCCACTGCGAGAAGATGGCGCGGAGCGGATGCAGCGCTTTCAGAAATATATGGACGACACGCTCGATGTGGCCGCCACGAAGGCCGAGAAGGCGCTCGCGGACGCCGCAGGAGCGCTTGCACCGCTGACGCAGTTACGCGCTGAGGGGTTTACCGATCGGGTCGACCAGGTCCGGCAACGCGACGGCGGTCTCGCCGACGCCGTGGCGAGTTTCCAAATCGCATCGATCGACCGGCGGACAGATGCCGCTGCGAGGTTGGCGGGCGAAGACACCAAGCCCATTCCAGCGTTTGTTTCGCCGCATGCCGAGCTGAAAGCGCTGGCGCAGAAGCTGCGCGACGAGAAGGAAGCTTTCGCCAAGGCCGGGGAAACGGAGGAGCGCGACAAGCTGGTCGCCGAGAAGGCTGAACTCGAGGACAAGAAGATCCTCGCCGCCAATCGGACAAAGCTCGTGACCCGGCGCGATCTGATGATCGCCGATGCCGCCTATGAAAAAGCGCTCGGCGAAGTGCACACCAGAAGCATCACGCAACGTGCAAACGAACTGGTCGATATGCATTTGACGACCGCTGTCGTCACGCAATTTGATGCGGAGCGTGAACGGTTCGACATCATGCACTTAAAGGTCGGCCTTTCGCGCAAGAGCAGCCAGACCGAGGCGAAATTCGAGGTCGATCCGCAGACCAAGCTCACCAAGGTGACCTCCGAAATTCTCAGCGAAGGTGAGCAGCGTGCGCTCGCACTCGCGGGATTCCTGACCGAGGTGGCGTTGACCGATGGTTCCGGCCCGATCGTCGTCGACGATCCAGTGTCCTCGCTCGACCGCGACCGCAGTGCGCGCGTTGCGGAACGGCTCGCTGAAGAGGCTTGCCAACGCCAGGTCGTCGTGTTCACCCACGACATAATCTTCTTCAACGAGCTCTGTACCGCCGCGGAAAACCGGGGCCTTGAACCGGTGACGATTGCTCTGTTCGGTGACAAAGATGCGGCGGGTAAAATCGACCCTGCAGGCATGGTTTGGAAGGGTCTCAACGTCGCCAAGCGCATCGGCAAGATCAAGAACGACTTCGCGCCGCTTCCCAAACTGCTCGCGACTAGTCCCGCCGACTATGAATACAAGGTCAAGCACCTCTATGGACGTCTACGCGATACCTATGAGCGTGTAGTCGAGGAAGTGATTTTTCGCGACATCGTGCGTCGTGGCACCGACGTCATTCAGACGCAGCTGTTGCGCTTCGTCACACTGTCCGATGCGCTCGCGATCCGCTTCCACGAAGGAATGACGAAGGCAAATACCCATAGTCACGACAATCCGGCGGCGGACACGGTTCCTGTTCCCAAGCCCGATGAATTCAATGTCGACATCGCGGCGCTCGAAAACCTCATCGCGGATATGAAGGCGGAGGGCCTTGCCGCCGAATCGGCTCGCCCGCAGATGAAACCTAAGAAATAGGTAGATGCATTTGATGTTCCGCCGTCATCGGTCGCACTTCAGATCGACAAGCTCGAGGCGCTGCTCTGGCGCAAGCTCTGAGCGCACCTACAAATTAGTCGCAACTGCCTTTTTGCCTCGCAGCTTAAACATCTCAGCAATGTCGACGAAATTTTACATGCCGGTTCGCAACTTAGAACGTCCGCTATCTCAGTCGGCGTTTCTGAAAGGAGCTTTCCGGGTTGTCCGACATTCCTGCCGCCGGCCCGCTCGGTCTAATTTCCGCTTTCGGGTATTTGATCGATACCTCCGAATGGCTTGGGTGGGGCGCACTGCTGCCTCTGATCACCGTGAAACCGAATGTCCGCTTTCGAGCGTTGGTTGCCGGCGGCCGCAACGACCGACATCGGGCGCTGAGCCGCCAGTCGCCGGAATTGCAATCAGCCCAAAAAAAAGGCGGCCGGAACGGCCGCCAAGTTTTTGTGATGAAGGAGCCCCTTCATCGGGTCGCGGGTGGCACATACTTCAACGCAAGGAAGAGGCCATAGAAATTGCCGCACCGGTTCGGCGATTCTTTCTTACTGATGCCACAGCGCAACACATCGTTTCGTATGCAACTTATCCGGCGAGATGCAGGCGCTGCCAACTGGATGCGGCCAATCCTCGGGTCATGCGTAATGTAAGAATGGCCAACACAATCGAAGCACTTCAAAAGAGAATGCAAGCCGCCGTGGCCGACCTCGACTTCGAAGAGGCACGCCGCTGCCGAGACCAGATCAATCTTTTGCGCGGCGGCGCGACCCCCGACAAGGCAGAGAAGGCGGACCTGTCCGGTATCGAGCGGCAGCGGCCTGGGGCGATGGGACTCGGCACGAACCAGCAACGCATGACACCGCCTCCGGGATGGAAGCCGCCACCGAAACCAGACCCTATGACCAAAGGACGCTCGTCGCGTGGTGGAGGCGAGCGTGGACGATAAAGTATGTGAGGAAGTTCTCGCGCTTCTGGCCGCCCGGTTCCCTGGGGGTTCGGTATGTCCGAGTGAGGTCGCTCGCGCGATAATCGACGGACCGAACTGGCGCAGCACCATGCCAACGGACCATGCCGCAATCGACGGCATGCTCGCCAAGAATCTGGTGCAGCTCAGCTGGAAGGGTGAGACCCTCCCCCTTCGCAAAGGACCGTATCGCATCAGCACGGCGATCTAAAACTAAGTTCGCCGACTTAACCTGTGTTTATTGCCATGGACGACCGGAGGCTTATTGTCGTCGTTCTAATGCTTCCGTGCGACCCCGGGAGCAAAAGGGGCATCTTTCGGTTGGAGACCCCTCCACGCCGAAAGAAGAGAGGGCTCTGCCATGGCAGGGCCCTTTGCTTTTGGAGCCTCAGCCAGCGTCGCGCGCCGTCGATTCCAAGAGCACAATGCGTTCGCGGCACACCAGTTCGACGATGCTAGCCAGATCGGCAACCCGCTCACCCAGCCAAGCCAGTTCCTGGGCGGTGATGCTGTAATGCTTAGAGTAGCGCGCCTTGATGTATGCCTCTTTCAGCTTCTCAAAGTGAGACCGCTCCGACCTCGTCTCGCGAGGCCAGGCATCGATTATCCGCGTATCAATCCGCTCCGCTTGGGTTCGCAGGAAGGCGAGGTTATGCACGTGGGGTGAGTAGAACGAGCAGACGAGAAGAGCGCAATTGTAGTAGCGCTCCGCTGCTTGGTGAAGTTGGAAAGCGGCGTTGTTGAAACGTTCCTTATCCAGATTGAATTGGTAGTTGTCGAAGAACTCGCCGCCGCTCGGAAACCACTCGTCAAAATACTCCCGCGCCATCTCCAGCGCCGCATGCGGTGTCTTCGGCTGCGGCTCGGCAAGCTTACTGTCCTCAGCCTCGTACAGCGCAATCCCATCGCGCGCGACGTCCATGAAGAAATAGCGGCCCTGCGACAGCCCGGAGTTCACCTCGTCGAGACTGTGCACGATGAAATTCACCGGCGTCCGCAGCGTCTTCGTCACTGACAACTCGCGAATGAGCCGGTCGTCGAGCTTCGACCAATAGTCGGCCCGATCGGTCAGCCGCTTGTCGTTGACGATGATCAGCAGGTCATAGTCCGACTGATAGCCCTTGGCGGTGTGCGGCTCGTCGACCCAGCCGCCGCGGGCATAGCTGCCGTAGAGAATGATCTTCGAGATGCGTCCCTTCTTCTTCCAGCCCTGGGTCGCGAGCGCCAGCGCATCCTCGAATTCCTCGAAGATAATCTCGACGACGCGCTCGAGTTCGCGCTGCTTGTGCGGGGGGAGATGGTCGATACCGCTTTTCATCTTCGTCACCCTATCAAGGCGGGGGCTCCCGCGCACCAGCTATTGCAGCCAGTGCGAGAATAACCCGCGTTTCCTGCACGCCGTCAGTCAGCGGGGTTCCAGAGCAGCGCATAAGCGTCGGGATTGTCCTGCCCTGCCGCGCGAGCAAGGTTCGCATAAAGGCGTCGCTGCCCGAACTCGGGGGCTTCGAGCGCGAGCGACACATAGCGGCGCTCGGAAACTGCCGCGAGGCGCACCCATCCCGCGCCGATCTCGACGTCGTCAGAGTAGACGCGGTAGTCGGGCTGCACGTCGCTCCCCTTGCCGCGGTTGATGCGAATCTCGATCGGCACCCTGATCGAGAGGGTGCGAAGTTCGCCGACAAAGCCCTTCTCGATCGTGCCGCTAACGAAGCCGATGGCTCCCATGATGTGTCTCCTGACCTTGCCCGCGAGCCCGTCCCGCGGCGCAGGAAGGCAGCCGGGGCGCCGCAAGGCGCCGGCGCACCCAGAGGGCCGCAACGGCAGTGGAGGACGGGCGAAGCCCGTTGCGCCGGGGCCGCGCCCCGGCAGACGCCTCAAGCGCGGGTCGGGATCGCGGCTGGCCGCAGGGACGCGGCGATGCCCGGTGCGCCTGGCCGCAAGAAAGTGCCGACCGCGCGCTCAACCTCGGAAAAGTTCGAAATCAAACCGACTGCGGCGAAGACGCTCAAGCGCCCCCGAGATAGATTTACGATCTCGAACCGGACCAATGGCGCGCGCCGCCGTCGCGCCAGCCCAGCGAAATTCCGATCAGCACCAAGATCGCCGCGATCGCTGCCGCCACCGCGACGGCAGCCGCCTCCTGCCCGCCGGCTGCGAAGATTGCTGTCAGCGCCCAGAGGAAGACGAGCGCGAAAGGCGGATTGCCCTTGCCCCGCGCAAGGGCCGCGGCCGCGATCAGACCGCCGACGACGATAATCGCGGCGGAGATGAGCGGCGCGACATCGGGCGCAGCGTCGACGCCATAGTAGCGCAACGTGGCCGCGACATTGACGATCGAGGCTGCGGTCAACCAGGAAGCGAGCGCCGACAGCGGCAGGATGGCGCCCCAGCGCTCGGCCGCCGAAAAGGACGTCGTCCAGGAGGCGATCCGCCGGTAAGCAATGAGGATCGAGACGAGCGAACCGAAGATGATGAGGGTCGATACCGCGTCGATGTCGCCGAGCTGCACCCAAGTGGCCCAGAGCGCGTTGCCGAGGAAGGCCCCTGCCGCCGGCCAGCGCAGCGCGGCGAACAACGCGCTATCGCGCCCGGAAGCGGTGAACTGGAGAAGCGAGAAAACCAGCGATCCCAGATAAAGCGCGCCCCAGATCGAGAAGGCCCAGCCCGCGGGCGTTATCAGCGTCTGCACGGCGTCCGAACGCTCGCCGACCGGCGTGCCGATCCCCATCGCGGGCAATAGGGCAGCTCCGATTTGCGCCAGCGCACAGAGAAGGACGATGAAACGCGCCGGATCGGCGGCAGGTGTGGGGGTTGCGATGGTCTGAGTCATGCAAGCTTCAACCGGCGCCGCAGCACTTTGTTCCGCGGCTCGAGACCGTCAAAAATGAGAGGCATCCGGACCGCCTGCGGACATCCGCCTTTACGATCCTTCCGCCAGGCAGCTCCGGCTAGTCGCGGCGTGTCTATGCCTCCATCGCCGAGCCGCTGTCCGGGCGTTCGCCACCCGGCGGGGTGGCACCTTCCGGGGCGACGCCGTCGACTTCGACAAGATCGTCGCCGACGAGCGTGCCGGTGATGCGTACGCGCTTCTCGACATGGTCTACGGGGGTGCGGCGAAGGTCGAGCCGCCAGCGGCCGCCGAGGTCGCGGCGCAGCGCAAAGCCGCCTGCCACCCGCAGCAGCGTCCCCGACTCGTCGATGCGTGATCCGATTCCCGCCATGGCTACGCCTTAACCGAGCCGCGCCGGACTCGCCAGCCACGAGCAAGGATTGAGACGCGCGCCCTGCGACCCGCTCCCTTCGACCATCGACCTTCGGCCCTCACCTTCGATCCTCGACCAACGAAGCGCGCGAACCTCGCGCGATCCCGCCGCGTCCGCGATGCTTGTCATGCAGGAAGCTCAAGGGTGCAGCAAACACCCTCGGGCCGGAACTCGATCGCAGCGCTGCCGCCCTTCCCGCGGAGCGCCCGTTCGAGCATTCGCGTGCCGAAACCCGTGCGCGTGGGAGACGAAACCGGGGGACCGCCCTGCTCGCTCCAGCGCAAGCGGAGCCGATCCCGACCGTTCTCGTTCACCATGTCCCACTCAACCGCGACCGTGCCGGCATCGCCCGACAGCGCCCCATATTTGACCGCATTGGTCCCGAGTTCGTGCAGCGCCATCGCCGCGAGCAGCGCCCTCGACGCCGGCACCTCGGCGTCCGGCCCCGCGAGGCTGATGCGGCCCGGCTTCATCTTGTCGAAAGCGTGCAGCGCGCGCTCGATCATTTCACCGGCCGATACGGTGCCCCAGTGGCGTTCGGTGAGGAGGTCGTGCGCGTCGGAGAGGGCGCGGACGCGCGCCTCGAACGACTGGCGCTCGGCGGCCGGCGTCTCGCGAAACGTCTGCGCGGCGATCGCCTGGACCATCGCGAGCGTGTTCTTCACCCGGTGGCGCATTTCGGCGAGGGTGAGCTGGAGCTGCTCTTCGGCCCTCACACGCGCCGCGATCTCGACGCGCGCCGCCTCGTGAAGATGGGCGTTGTCCATCGCCACCGCCGCCTGCGCAGCCACGGCCTCGACAAGCTCCTCGACCTCGGCATTGAACATGGCGGGCTCGTCATGGCCAAAGAAAAGACCGCCGAGCACCGCGCCCGAGCGCGAGATGACGGGAACCGCGAGATAGCTCACGACGGGCAGATGCCCCTCCGGCATGCCGTGGTGCGGCGCGCTCAGGCCGTAGCGCGGATCCTTGCGGATATCGTCCGACCGGATCGTCCCCGCTCCGCGGAACGTCGGGTCGAAGACGGCGGTATTGCGCGGCATGCCGAAGCGCTCGAACGCCTCGCGCGGCGCGCCGGAGAGCGAGAAGAGCAGATAGCTTTCGCCCTCGTCGCCCAAAACATTGTAAAAGAAGGCGCCGAAGCGCGCACCGCTGAGCTCGGTCGCGATATCGGTCACCGACTGGACGATCCGTTCGAGGTCGAGATCCTGCGAGACGAGGAGGGCGGCGCGATTGAGCTGGGTCAGCCGCTCGGCCTGGCGGGCGAGCTGCGCCTCGACCGCCTTGCGTTCCGAGATGTCGCGCGCGATTTTCGAGGCGCCGATGATCGTGCCGTCGGCGCGGCGCACCGGCGAGACGGTGATCGAGAGATCGACGAGGCTGCCGTCCTTGCGCCGCCGGACCGTCTCGAAAGGCGGTACGCGCTCGCCGGCGCGAATGCGCTCGATGATCGCGGTTTCTTCGCTGCGGCGTTCCTCGGGGATGAGGGTGAGGATCGAGCGGCCGATGATCTCGTCGGCACAATAGCCGAACATGCGTTCGGCCGCGGGGTTCCAGCTGGTGATGATACCATCGAGCGTTTTACTGATGATCGCATCGTCCGAGCCCTCGACGAGCGCCGCGAGGTGCGCGGCACTTTCGCGAACGGCTAAGCCCCCTTGCGCCGCTTCCTCCTCGATCAGCGTCTCACGCATATGTCATGGTCCCTGCCCCTCCGATGGCCCCTGCGTTCCCGAAACGGGAATTCGCTATCGCAAAGAAACCCTTGAGGGGTTGATGCGTTCCGCCGAGACTGCCATGCGCCCAGCCGTGACGCCGAGCGACCTCTCTACTTCGATCCATGTTTCAGGGCGAAAGTCATCAGCGTGCCAAACCCGTCCCCCGCCCCTCTCTGCACGGCGATCGTCGCCGAAGACGAATGGCTCGTCCGCATCGACATCGTCGAGGCGCTCGAGGCAGCCGGGTTCGCGGTTCGCGAGGTCGAAAGCGCCGAGGACGCACTCCTCCTGATCGGCGAGGAGCGACCGCATATCCTCGTGACCGATATCCGGCTTGCCGGCGCTCTCGACGGATGGAGCCTCGCGGAAGCCTATCGCGACGCTCATCCGGGCGGCGGCGTCGTCTACGCCTCGGCCAATGTGCCGCTCGCCGACCGCCAGGTCGAGGGCAGCTTCTTCTTTTCGAAGCCCGTGCTGATGAGCGCGCTCGTCGATGCATGCCTCGGCCTTTGCGCCGGGCAAGACGGCCGGCCCGCCTGAGGCGGGCAAGCGGCCGTCATCCACCTGTCAAGCGTCTATCGCGCGCCCGTCACCGCCGCAGCGCGGGTCAGGCGGCGGCGGCGCCAGGCTGAGCCGAGGGCCCCGCGGTGCCTTGGGATGGGGGGAGGCCGTGCAGCTTCCAGAGATTGGCTTCGGTCTTGCTCATGCGAACGAGAAGCTGCTCGCCGTCCCATAGTTCGACCTCGGCACTGCCGCGATCGTTGAGCGCGAACTGGAACGCCTGATAGGCGTCGGGCGCGCGAAATTCGACGCGGCGCGGCTCGCGCGCATCCTCGCCATGAAAAAGAAGATGAAAAAGGCGCATGACATGCTCCGTTTCTGTTCCGGAGCAAGCACGACCCTGCTCTTAGCACCCGATGATCGGCAGGCCTCATGTAAGGACGGGCCGCAAAATGAGGCAGCGGCAAGACGCGCCGACGAGGGTGGGACTCAGCCAGTTCTGCATAGCAGATTTCAGGGCCCAAGGCGCGAAAATCGTGATGATCGAGATCAATCCTGCACGCGGTGCGGCGGGCTGGGCCCCATCCGCCCGTCGCGTCGCCAGATCCATCGAGGCAGGTTTTGCCCAACGACTATGTGGGCCGAACGCGCCCGGCCGAGCAGCTTTCGTGCATCCGTCGAAGCGATAGCCTGCCCCGTGCCCTTCAGTGCTGGTCCGCCATGACATGCCCTTCGACACGGCGCAGCCAGTTGTGAAGCCGCGTCGCAGCCGCCGCGCCATGGCCCGTCGCGGTGCTGATCTGGTCGAGCCCGGCGAGAACATCGCCGGCGCCGTAGACGCCGGGCATCAAGGGCTCGGCAAAGGCATCGGCGGGCAGGCAGCGATTGGCGTCGCCTTGGAGACCGAGCCCCGCCAGCAGTTCGCTGCGCGGTTCGGATCCGAGCGCCGGGTAGAGGGTATCGAAAAGAAGTGGCTCATCCGCACCCTCCAGCTGCACCGCGATGCGCCCGTCCCGGTGCGCGAGGCGAAGCAGCTGCCGCTCCTCGACCCGCACGTCGCTGGCCGCGAGTTCGGTGCGCTGCGCCGGCGTGAGCTCGACCTGCCACTTGGGGATGAGGGTCACATCGTCGGTATATTGCCTCAGGAACATCGCCTCGGCGGCGCCATGAAGGTCCGACCCGAGTACGGCGATCTTGCGCCCGCGATGCTCAAATCCGTCGCAGATCGGGCAGTAGCGCAGCGCGCCGCTGCGGACGGCGGCGTCATGGTCGCCGCTGGCAAGCACCGCCTCGTTGGTGATGACGCCGGTCGCGAGAATGAGCCCGCGCGCCGAGAGGTGCCTGCCGTCCTCGAGCCGCGCCGCGAACGGGGTGCCGCCGGCACCTGCGGACAGGCAGTCGACACGGGCCAACTCGATCTCGGCACCGTATCGCCCGGCCTGATCGGTGAGCCGCGCGACGAGATCGGCTCCCGATATCCCGTCCGGAAATCCGGGCACATTCCAGGCCATCGGCGCGCCAAGCGCGCGCGATCGTCCGTCGTGGAGCACGAGGGTGCGGCGGCGATAGCGCGCAAGATAGAGAGCGGCGGTGAGCCCTGCGGGTCCCGCGCCGATGACGAGCGCATCATAAGTGGGCTCGCCCGAAGGGTCGCGGCCAGCGGGCATGCGCGCTCCCGTTCCGGCCCCACCCTTCATCCCTGCTGCGGCCTGATGTCGAAGGCGGCGATGCGATCGTCCCCACTGAGCGCCGCCGCCAGCGCATCGGCACATTCCTCGCCATAGCCTGCGGCGATCGCGGTAAAGCCGGGTGCGCCGCCGGCGCGGCGCTGTTCGACGGTGATCGCCTTGAGGCCATGTTCCCCGAGCAAGGCGATGACCTCGGCCGAGGCGATGCTCGTGCCCGCCCGATAATCGAGCGTGACATGCGCGATACGCCGCTGCGGCGCGTGGCGCTCGGTCCAGGTGACGGCAGCGAGCACGAGGAAGGTCGCGACGCCGCCGAAGATGGCGAGTTCGTAGAAGCCTACGCCGAACAGGATGCCGAGCGTCGCGGTCATCCAGAGCGATGCAGCGGTGGTGAGCCCGCGGACATTGAGCCCCTCGCGAAAGATCACGCCGCCGCACAGGAAACCGATGCCGGTGAGCACGCCATGCGCCATGCGCACGGGATCGATGCGCACGACCTCGGTCGGCGTGTCGGTGAGCCATTCCATCTGGTGAACGGCCGACAGCATGAGGAGACAGCAGGACAGCGCGACGAGGATATGGGTGCGCAGGCCCGCCGGGCTCGCGCGATATTCGCGCTCGCCGCCGATAATCGCGCCGGCGATGACCGCCCCCGCAATCGGCAGCAGGAGATCGGGGTCGAGGAGATCGAGCTCAGACACCGCGCATCAGCCCCGGGACGAGCGGCAGCAGCTCGCGCGCAAGATAGCCGAGCGGCCCCATGGTTTCGCCGAGCCGCCGCCCCGCTTCGCCGTGCAGCCAGATGCCCCAGGCGGACGCCTGCAGGGGCGAGAGGCCTTGCGCGCCGAGCCCGGCGATGAGGCCCGCCAGCACGTCGCCCGAGCCGCTGACGGCAAGGCCGAGCCCGCCGCCCGCATAAGCCAGGCAGCTTCCCTCGGCGATCAGGTGGCTGGTCGCGCCCTTGACCATCACCGCCGCGCCGAACCGGTCGGCGGCCTTGCCGAGCGACGCGAGCGGGTCGCTCGCGACCGCCTCCTTCGCTACATCGAGCATCGCGGCAAGTTCGCCTTCGTGCGGGGTGAGGATTGTGTGCGCGGCGCGCGCCCGGATCGCATCCGAATGCGCGGCCGCAGCGCGCAGCGCGACGGCATCGAGGAGGAGGAAGATGTCCTCGGGCAGCGCCGGCAGCAGGGCTTCGAGCAGGGTCCGGACGATGTCGGCGTCGATCATCGCGGGCCCGAAGACGATGGCGTCGTGCAGCGCCACCTCGGCGAGCAGCAGTTCGGCCGCCTCGGGCGCAATCTCGCCCGCTTCGGTTTCGGGGAGCGCGACGACGGCGCAGGCCGGAAAGGCGATGCCGATCGGGATCGCGGCCGAGGCGATCGTCGCGATCGTCACCTTGCCCGCCCCGGCGCGGAACGCCGCCTCGGCGGTCAGCAGCATGCCGCCGGGCACCCGGCGGCAACCGCCGATCACGAGCACCCGGCCGCGTCCGTTCTTGTCGACATCGTCATGATGATCGGGGAGCGGATGCGCCTTGAGCCAGGCGGTGTCGAGCGGGGTTGCCTCAGCCACGCGCGGCCACCATCGCATCGGGTTCGCGGGTGACGGGGACTTCGCCCTCCATTGGCGCAGTCACATTGTAGCGCGACAGGACGAGGTTGCCGTCGCGGCCCACGTCAGCGTCGAAGCGATATTCGGTGATCGCGCAATTGGCGACGTCGCCTTCGCTGTCGATTGCCAATATCTCGGCCTCTCCCAGATTTTCGATGATGGTGCGCAGGCAAAGGACGACCACCTGGTGCGCGACGATCATCACGCGCCGCCCGCCATAATGGAGCGAGACCGTGTCGAGGAGCGAGCGGAGGCGCAGAATCACGTCGCACCAGCTTTCGCCGCCCGGCGGGCGGTGATAGAATTTACCGAGCGCCAGCCGGAATTCGGCCTGATCGGGATGCGCCGCCTCGATGCCGCGGCGCGTGAGGCCATCGAGGATGCCGAACTCCTTCTCGCGCAGCCGCTCGTCGATGCAGATTTTCTCGTCGGCCGCGCAGCCTCCTGCGCCGCGGAAGATTTCGGCGGTCTGCACGGCCCGTACATAGGGCGAGGCGAGCATGATCTCGGGGCGGCCGTCTTCCTCGCCCGCGGCGAACCAGGCGCCGAGCGCCCGTGCCTGTTGCTCACCCAGCGCCGAGAGGGGCACGTCGACATCGCGGTGGTCGAGCGCGATGCGCAGGTCACCCGCCGCGTCGGCGGCATCGCGCGCGACATTGCCCGCGCTTTGGCCGTGGCGAACCACCCAGAGCACCGAAGGCCAGCGCGGGGTCATCGAATGGCTTTCCTCGTCATCGACACGCTAACGCCTCCAAAGCCGAACTCGTTGCGTTAGGCTCGCGGGTCGCCCAGCGAGCGGCCCCGACCTTGCCGCGGCCGCGGCATGCCGACAACGACGGCCCGCCATCCGTCCCCGCCACGCCCGCTCCCGCCGTGCTCGTCGCCCCGCCTTTGACATTTTGCCCGCGAGGTAGGTTGGGGCGAGGTGCCCGCAGGAACTTCGGAAGGCCTCAGGCGATTGGGATGCTTTGTCGGCTCAGCGTCGGCGACAGCGAACAGAGGAGACAATCATGAAGAAACTCGTCGCCTTCGATCTCGATGGAACCCTGGCGGAAAGCAAGCAGCCGCTCGCCCCCGAGATGGGCACGGCGATCGCGAAGCTCCTGGGCGTCGCCGAGGTCGCGGTGATTTCGGGCGGCGACTGGCCGCAGTTCGACACGCAGGTCGCGAGCCGACTTCCGGCAGACGCCGATCGGGGCCGGCTCTGGCTGATGCCGACGACGGGCACGAAGCTTTTCGTCCACCGCGGCGGCGGCTGGACGCCGCTTTATGCCGAGCTGTTCAGCGACGAGGAAAAGGCGCGCATCCTCGCCGCCTTCGACGCGTCGCTCGAGGCGACGGGGTTCGTTCCCGAGGAAGTCTGGGGCGATCGCATCGAGGACCGCGGCAGCCAGATCACGTTCTCGGCGCTCGGCCAGCAGGCGCCGATCGCCGCCAAGGAAGTCTGGGATCCCGACTTCGCGAAGCGGCGGATCATCCAGGCGGATCTCGGCGAGCGGCTCCCGGGCCTGTCGATCAACATGGGCGGCGCGACTTCGATCGACGTCACGCGCGAGGGCGTCGACAAGGGCTATGGACTCAAGAAGCTGAGCGCCGAGAGCGGAATCGCGCTCGGCGACATGATCTTCATCGGCGACGCGATCTTTCCGGGCGGCAACGACTATCCGGCGAAGTTGCTAGGACTCGACACGGTGAGCGTGCGCGACCCCAGGGAGACGATAGCGGTGATCGAGGCGATCGTCGCCTGCCTCGGTTGAAGGTGTGTTAGCCGACCGCGAGGCGCGCCGCGCGCCCGGCGTTTCCTGGCCGCACAGGCGCCGCGCCGCCGCGCTCCTGAACGCATGACGTGTCCGGCGACTCGCCGAACGCGCCTGCCCGCCCCGCCCTGCTGCCGCGCGGCCGCGCCGTGCCGAAAGATGGCCCGGAACGCGCACGGCGCCCCGGACCGTTGCGGCAGCCCAAAAGCTTATAACTTCGATCAACCCAGCTCATCTTCCACGCAACAAGCGGGACAGGCGCGGGGTTTCCTGTTCGATCCGATCGGGATCAGGAGAAAGGATGCGTCATGGCACAACATGATAAGAAAGACGGCAAGCAGCAGGGCAGCTCGTCCGGCAAGGGCGGTCAGCAGCAGCAGGACGACGGCAAAAGCCAGTCGGGCGCCGGCAAGCAGTCCGGAAGCAAGGACCAGGGCAAACAGCGCGGCTGAGCCCCTCCCGCTTCCCGGGTGAAAGACCGGGCCGCGCGCGCCGCGGCCCGGTCTTGCATGCGGAAAAGCGCCGCCCAGCCGACGCGCAGAAAATGGTTTGAGGAGAGATAAGATGAAGACATGGATTGGAGCCGCGGCGATCGCCGCGATCGTCGCGGGATGCGGCGGACCCGATACGCGCGACGAGGAGCAAGCCGCCGCGTCTGCCGACACCGCCGCTATGGCACCGGAGCCCGCTCCGGCCGCCGCAACGCCGGCGGCAGCCGTTAGCACCGCAGACTATGTTGCCCAGGCGGGCGCCGGTGACCTCTGGGAGATCGAATCGTCGAAAGCCCTGCTCGCCAAATCGAAAGATGAAAAGGTCAGGGCCTTTGCCGAGATGATGATCGACAACCACGGCAAATCGACCGCGAAAGTGAAGGCGGCCGCCGCGAGCGCCGGGGTCGAGGCGCCGGCACCCAAGCTCGCACCTGACCAGGAGAAGATGCTTGCCGACATCAAGGCGGCCGATGCCGCAGCGATCGACAAAATCTACCTCGATCATCAGAAAACCGCGCATGGTTCGGCGCTGGCGCTTCATCAGGGCTATGCCGCCTCGGGCGAGGCAGTCCAGCTCAAGCAGGCGGCGGCCGAGATCGTTCCGGTGGTGGAGGCGCACCGCGCCGAACTCGGCAAGCTGGCACCCTGACAGAGGCCAGGAGCAGTGTCATGAAGCCGCCGCGCGCCATGCGCGGCGGCTTTCGCTTGCTGCCCCTCGTCCTCCCGGGAATCGCCGCACCGCATCCTTGCCGCCAGCCGCCGCACCCTTTCAGTACAGGAGTTCCCATGAACGACCGGATCGCGCCCCGTAGTGGCGTTGCCTTCACGCTTCCCAAGGACAAGATTCTCTGCGTGACCGACCCCGAGGGCGGCCAGGTCGGCGACCTTCTTGCGTTTCGTGCGGCCGATCCCCGCGAAGCGATCTCGAACGGGCGAACGTTCGACTATGAAGAGACGATCCGGCTGACGACCGGCAACCGCTTGTGGTCGAACCGGTCAAACGCATTGCTCGAGATCGTAGAGGACAGCTGCGGGGTGCATGATTTTCTGCTGACGCCATGCAGCGAGGCGACCTTTCGCCATTTCTACGCCGACAAGCCTGTTCATCGCGGCTGCTTCGGCAATCTGGCCGACGCGCTCGAGCCATATGGGATTGCTGCCGACGCCATTCCCGTCGCGTTCAACCTGTTCATGAATGTGCCGGTCGGCAGCGACGGCAAGATCCGCGTCCTTCCGCCGACGACGAAGGCCGGCGACTTCATCCGGCTTCGCGCGCTCGACGACCTGATCGTCGGGCTCACCGCCTGCTCGGCCTACGACAGCTGCGGCGGCAGCTTCAAGCCGATCGACTACCGGATCGAGTGAACCGGCGGGTACAGCGCGGCCACAGCGATTGCGCCGCGCCGCCCGACCGCCGCGAGGGCCTAACGGCTCCCGCCAACCGGCGCGTCCGCCCCCTTGCCGGGCGGGGGCGTATCGGGTTCGGCGGCGCGCCCGCCGCCGCCTTGCGGGTCGCTGTCATAATCCTCGGCATTGCCTTTGCCGCCGGCACCCGCGCCGCTTCCGCTGACAGGACCGCTGCCGGTGCTGCGCCGATGGCCGCGGTTGGCGGCGCCCGATACGTCGCCGGCCTCGCGCTCCCCGGCGGGATAGCGGTCGGGCGTGGTCGTTCCGACATTCTCCCGGCGTTCCACGGGCTCTTGCGGCAGCGACCCGTCCCCGGCGGAGCCCCCATCCCTGCTGTCATTGCGATTGTTCATGATCGTCTCCTCTTCACCAAATGTGGCCGGATCGGCCAGATCAGCCTTGCGTCCCCGACCCCGGCTCGGCCAGCTTCCGGTGCATCTCGGCTGTCGCCGCTTCGCTGAGAACGCCCGAGGCGAGGACCTGCGCCTTGTTCTTGAGCCCGTGAACGACCGCATGCTCTCCTGCGAGGAGCGCATCCCATCCGGTTTTCGCCACATCGGCGGGATCGTCCTTTTCCGATTGCCCGACCTTCGTGTCGAGCATGCCGGCCCGCTCGAAAAAGCGCGTCGCGGTCGCGCCGGGTTTGAGACAGGTGATGGTGACGCCGCTGTCCTTCAATTCATTGCCGATCGCCGCGGCGAAACTGTCGACGAAGGCCTTGGTGCCGTTGTACACCGCCTGGAAGGAGCCGGCGAGATGCCCGGCGATCGAGCCGGTGATCAGCACCTTGCCTTCGCCGCGCGCGACCATCGCCTTCAGGACCGGCTGAAGCAGCAACAGCGTGCCGGTGATATTTGTGTCGATGACGTGACGCCACTCGTCGACGGGCTGGTCGAGAAAACCGTGGCCGAGGCCATGACCCGCGTTGGCGACGAGAATGTCGATCGGCTTGCCGCCCGCAGCGGCAAGAAGACGTTCGACCCCGGCAGCAGTCGCGAGGTCGGCTTCCACCGCCTCGACCTCGACGCCCTTTGCAAGAAGACCTGCGGCAGCATCGACGAGCGGCTCGTCGGCCGCGACGATGAGGTCGTAACCATCCTTCGCAGCGAGTATGGCGATCTCGCGGCCGATGCCGCTCGAGGCACCGGTGACGATAGCGAGTTTGCGATCAGGCATGTTGCAGCTCCTGCCGGGCCGAGATGTCCCCTTTCTTGAGGCCGGGTTTCAGGACGATCTTCGTGTAGAGGTCCTGGTCATCGTGCCAATGCCGGTACATGTCGGCGGCGTCTTCAAGCGGCGCGTGATGCGAGATGAGCGAAATGGTGTCGAACTTGCCTTCGCGGATCATGTCAAGAAGCTCGCCCGAATAGCGCTGGACATGCGTCTGTCCGCTCTTGACGGAAAGGCCCTTCTCCATGAGCTGGCCGAGCGGGAATTTGTCCGCAAAGCCGCCGTAAACCCCGGGGATCGACAGGCGGCCGCCCTTGCGGCACGCAAGGATCGCCTGGCGCAAGGCGTGGATACGTTCCGTGGACGACAGCATCTTGACCTTGACCTGGTCGAGAATGTTGTCGGCCGTAAACCCGTGGCTCTCCATTCCGACGCAGTCGATGCAGGCGTCCGGCCCGACGCCGCCGGTCATTTCATCGAGCGCCTCGCGAACGTCGACCTGTGTATAATCGAGGATCTCGGCACCATATTTGCGCGCGAGCGCGAGCCGCGTCGGAAAATGATCGATCGCAATCACGCGCCCGGCGCCCAAGAGCAGCGCCGACTGTATCGTGAACAGGCCGACGGGGCCGCAGCCCCAGACGGCAACGGTGTCGCCGGGCTCGATATCGGCGTTGACCGCCGCCTGCCAGCCGGTCGGGAGGATGTCCGAGAGGAAGAGCACGTCGTCGTCGGGAAGGTCGTCGGGAATGACCACCGGCCCGACATCCGAATAGGGAATGCGGACATATTCGGCCTGTCCGCCGGCATATCCGCCAGTAAGGTGCGCATAGCCGAACGCCCCGCCCATCGCATGACCCATCATCAGCTCGGATGCATCGCGCGTCTCGGACGGATTGCTGTTGTCGCAGGCGCTATATTGCTTCTTCTCGCAGAAGAAGCATTGGCCGCAGCTGATCGTGAAGGGAATGACGACGCGCTGGCCGCGCTTCAGCGTCGAGGCGGCGCCGGTCTCGATGACTTCGCCCATGAATTCGTGGCCGACGATATCGCCCGCGCGCATGCCCGGAATATAGCCGTCGTAAAGATGAAGGTCCGAGCCGCAGATCGCGGTCGAGGTCACGCGAATGATCGCATCGCGCGGGTTGACGATTTCGGGATCGGGAACGGTTTCGACACTGATCTTGTGGCGTCCCTGCCAGGTAACGGCGCGCATGGCCTTCTCCTTGATGTGATTGTGCTGCGGTTCGGCGTTCAGATGTGCGGCTCGGCAGGGCTCTCGGCGCCTCGCGCGGAGGGCGAGGCATTGGTCGTCACTTCGCCGGTTTCCATGAGCTGCTTGAAACGGTGGAGGTCGCGCCGCGCCTGCACTTCGGGCTCGCGCTGTAGGAGCTTGGCGGCGAAGCGCCCGACCTTCCCCGCGGGCGGGTCATAGGCGAGGATCAAGCTTACGTAGGTGCCTCGCCCCGCCGGCGCGTCGGTGAAGCGTACCTCGCCGCTGTTCGCGATGTCGGAGGCGGGCGTGCTTTGCCAATAGATCGATGTGTCCTCGACGCGCTCGGTGATGCGGTTGACCAGTGTCACTTCGCGCCCGGCGGGCGCCTTGATCGTCCACTGCGAGACATCGTCGCCGAGGTCGTCGACCGCGACCACATTCTCCATGAAGTCAGGAAAGCGTTCGGGCGTCCATGCTGCGTAGAGCTCGGCGCGGGGGCGATTGATCAGCACCGACTTGCCGAACATCGCGCGGGAGGAGTCTTTGTCGAGCGTCCAATGCGGCGCGTCGGTCGCGATTGTTTCTTCTTGACCACGGCTCTCGCGGTGCCGCCGGCGCTGCCAGAGGGCCGCGCCGGTTGCGAGCACGGCGATGCCCGCGCCCGCGGCGGCGAAAATCAGCGGATCGGGAAGGTCATTCTTGGATCTGGACATGGATCATCTCCCGCCCGGGCAGGGGCCGGGCGTCATCTGGGGAGCGTCGGCGGGGCCGGCGCCGGTCGGGGGAAGCGGCCCCGGCTTCGGGGCGATGAACGACTGACGCCCGTCCGCTGCGATCGTTCCGCGGTTCGAGGATTAAATCGGCGCTCCGAGCGCCCAGCGAGACAGGCACCGGGGCAGCGGGGCCGTAACGCCCACGCCGGTTCGCTCGGCCATTCGCCGTCACGATCCCGTCTCCGCATGCGGGGCGGCGACAGGCTTCGATTCGGGCGACTCTTTCTGACGAAGGAAAATCGACAAGAGCACGAGAACGGCGGTCGACAGAAATTCGCTCTGCCAGTTCTGGAAGGATTCGAACCAGAGGCCGGGGTCGCCGAGATAGGCGAAGGTGGAAAGGGCGAGGTCCCCATGCTCGCGCGCGTCCTCGGCGGCCGCGCGCGCGCTTTGTGTCCAGTGGAGGATGAAAGAGGCAAGAAACAGCATCGCGAGCACCAGCCCCAGCGACCGAGCATAAAGAGCGCGCGCAAGACGACCCTTGCGCAGCACCGCAGGGGCACCGGGCTTGCGCGCCTGCGCGTCAAGATCGGCGTCGCGCAGCGGCGCGTCGGGACCCCGCGATTCCGACGAGCCGCGCTGAACGAGCATCGCCGTCAGCACGACATAGGCCGACATCTGGAGAAACTCGCTTTCCCAGTTTTCGAACACCGAGGACAGGAATTGCGGACTGCTGCCATAGGCCCAGAGCGAGAGACCGGGCTGATGGTGCCGCGCAGCGTCCGTGAGCGCGACGTGCCACCCCGTTACCCAGTGGCCGACGATCGACGCTGCGAACAGCAGCAGCAGCACGATGGTGAGACCATTATCCTTGAGCCGCGTCATGGGCTCCTTCCTTTCCGGCGCCGCGCGTCATCTCGCCCGCCGCCGTGGCCGCGGGGGCGAGCGACGCTCCCACGGCCACCTGTCCGCGTGGCGGCCGCGCAGGCCAGGCGGCGCCGTCGAGCGTATCGCGCTTGTCATATTCCGCCGCGCTCATCAGCAGCACGAGCCCGTCGGCATGACAGTCGAGCATCGTCGCCGGCACTGCGCGCAGCGTCTCGTCGATGCCGCCGAGCCCGCCGCTCGCGACGACGACATAAGAGAGGCAGCCGCTTTCGCATTCGATCATCGCATCGACCGCCTGGCCGACAACTTCGCCGCGGATATCGCTCACCGGAAGACCGCCTAGCGCACTCGCGGCGAAGAGCGAGGGCGAGGCCGCGATCCGGCTTCGCTTCGCGGCACGCCGCGCGCCATCCTCATAGCCGCGCTGGCGGCCGAGCCAGCGCCAAATTCCGACGAGATTGACGAGAGTCAGGAACAGGTTCGTCGCAAGAAGATTGGTCTGGCCCGAGGTGAACCCGACGACCGACCAGGCGAGCGAGCCCAAAGTGAACACGACGAAGCCCGAGCCGGTCACGCGCGCGCCGAGATTGGCTGCCGTCATCATCGCCGCGATCATCGTCGCGGCAGGCGCAATCAGTCCGGCGGCCTCTTCCACGTGCGGCTTCTCCTCGGTCGGCGGCACCCGCTGGCGCCGCTCCCGGGCAGAACCCGCCGCCGTATCACTGCGTTCCCCCGGACGGCGGCGATGCAACATCGATCAATGCGTTTATCGGCGCCGCGCGCTGTGCGTCGGCTCCTTGGCGCCAAATCGGCGACGGCCGTCGCCCCCGTACGGGCGCGATCAGGCGATCCTTCAGGACCGCCTGGCGGCGAGCTGTTCTTCCGCGCGCTTCGCCGCCTCGATGAGGCTTTCGCCGGTACTGCGCGCCGCCGCTGCGGTCATCGTCAACGCGACACCGTCGGGGCCGTCGAGCAGAACCACGCCATCTTCGGCGGTGGCGATCCCCGCT
Organism: Pseudomonadota bacterium; assembly: GCA_023422695.1. Taxonomy (GTDB): domain Bacteria; phylum Pseudomonadota; class Alphaproteobacteria; order Sphingomonadales; family Sphingomonadaceae; genus Sphingopyxis. Next base: position 16,401 of record JAFAGN010000018.1, on the reverse strand, counting down.
TCCGTCTCGGGCGGCGGGGGCGAAGATAAATCATCGGTCATCGGCGGGGCCTCTGGTCTGGGGGCGGCGGAGATTCGGGATCGTCGATATAAAGATAGGCGGGATCGAACTGGCCGCGCCGAGCCAGCTTCGCGGCATCGAGAATCTCGACCTTGCCGTTGCGGAAAGTGCAAAGCCCTTCCTCGCGAAGATGGCGTACGACACGGTTCACATGCACGGTCGTCAGGCCGCAGATTTCGGCGACATCGGCCTGCGTCAGCCCGAGCGTGAACTGGCGCCCGTCACTCAGCCCCGCCGACTGGAGCCGCACATTGGTTTCGCAGAAGAAATGCGCGACGCGCCCGATGGCGTCGAGGCGGCCAAGCCGGAAGAGCCAGGCGCGGTGGATCGCGGCGTCGAGCAAGGTCGCAAACCAGAGCTTGCGCGTCAGCTCGGGCATTTCCTCGGTGATCGCGTCGAGCTCGACATGCGGGACGATCGCGATCGTCGCCGGGGTCATCGTCCCGACATCATGGTCGAGGTGTTTCAGCGGGTAGGCGTGGAGGTCGACGAAGTCGCCGGGCAGGTGAATCGCGACAAGCTGGCGGAGACCGTTCCGGTCATCGAGGTAACGCGACATGATGCCCTCGACGAGGAGCGTGCTCTGGTCGAGCCGCTCGCCAGCGCGCGCGATGATCTTGCGGGCATCGACCGTCATTGTCGAGCTGATGGAGGCCTCGAGACGCGCGCGCTCGCCAGCCTCGAGGCTTACCCCGCGACGGTCTCTCAAGAAGCGATCGGTTAACATCACTGACGTTCCCTGTTTCGTCCGAAATGCGTGAGCGGGCCTGCTCGACTGCGATCATCCGAAAGCCCGGCAACCGCCAACAAGGGAAGCGGAATCGTCATGATCGAGGTTAATCGCATGCCCGGTGCAGCAACTTTCAAAGCGCAAACTCGTTCCATCGCCGGATCCGGAGGGCGTGCTTGCACGCCCGCGGACCGCGTTCCGCCCAACTGCTGCGCCCCTTCAGACAAAGCGAGATCCGACATGGCCAAATCCCCCACCGCCCCCTCTTCCACCCGCGCGGACGCCGCGAAGCCGAAGCCGCGCCGTGGGCAGAGCGCCGCTGCGATCGCGGGCAAGGACATGGGCGGGGAATCGGTTCGCAAAGCGCCGGTCTTTCCGGCCGATGCGCCGATCATGCAGAGCTATGGCGAGGATCGTGGCACCGGCGGCGAGACGCATCAGGCGGGCGCCGGCCATGCGCCGCTCACCACCCAGCATGGCGTGCCGGTCGCCGACGACCAGAACAGCCTCAAGCAGGGCGCGCGCGGCCCGACGCTGCTCGAGGATTTCCATTTCCGCGAGAAAATCTTTCACTTCGACCATGAGCGCATCCCCGAACGCGTCGTTCATGCGCGCGGCTATGGCGCGCACGGCTATTTCGAGCTCACCGACAGCCTCGCCGACGTCAGCCGCGCCGACATCTTCCAGCGCGTCGGCGAGCGCACGCCCGCCTTCGTGCGCTTCTCGACCGTCGCGGGTTCGAAAGGCTCGTTCGACCTTGCGCGCGACGTGCGCGGTTTCGCGGTCAAGCTCTACACCAAGGAAGGCAATTGGGACCTGGTCGGCAACAATATCCCGGTCTTCTTCATCCAGGATGCGATGAAATTCCCCGACCTTGTGCATTCGGTGAAGCCCGAGCCCGACCGCGCCTTCCCGCAGGCGGCGTCGGCGCACGACAATTTCTGGGATTTCGTGAGCCTGATGCCCGAGAGCTTCCACATGATCATGTGGGTGATGTCGGACCGCGCGATTCCCCGCTCGTTCCGCACGATGGAAGGCTTCGGCGTCCACACCTTCCGCCTCGTCGACGCCAACGGCAAATCAACCTTCGTAAAATTCCACTGGAAGCCCAAGCAGGGCCTCCAGTCTGTGGTGTGGAACGAGGCGGTCAAGATCAACGGCGCCGACCCCGATTTCCATCGCCGCGACCTTTGGGATGCAATCAACAGCGGCGACTTTCCCGAATGGGAACTCGGCGTTCAGCTTTTCGACGACGCCTTTGCGGACACGTTCGAATTCGACGTCCTCGATGCGACCAAGCTCATCCCCGAGGAGCAGGTACCGATCCGCACCGTCGGCCGCCTCGTTCTCGACCGCGTCGTCGACAATTTCTTCGCCGAAACCGAGCAGGTCGCCTTCTGCACCCAGAACATCGTCCCCGGCATCGATTTCTCGAACGATCCGCTGCTCCAGGGCCGCAATTTCTCCTATCTCGACACGCAGATCAAAAGGCTCGGCGGCCCGAACTTCACCCATATCCCGATCAATGCGCCCAAATGCCCGATGGCGCATTTCCAGCAGGACGGTCATATGGCGATGCGGAACCCCGTCGGCCGCGCCAATTACGAGCCGAACAGCTGGGGACCGACGGACGGCGGCCCGCGCGAGGATCCCGCGCGCGGCTTTGCGAGCTTTCCCGAAGAGGCCGAAGGCGCCAAGCGCCGCATCCGCCCCGAGAGCTTCGCCGACCACTACAGCCAGGCGCGGCAATTCCTCGTGAGCCAGACCCCGATCGAGCAGAAGCATATCGGCGACGCGCTTGTCTTCGAGCTGTCGAAGGTCGAACGCCCCGACATTCGCGCCCGCACCGTATCGCATCTCCTCCATATCGACCGCGGCCTCGCAGCCACGGTGGCCGATGGCCTGGGGCTGCCGCTTCCGGCGCCCGCCAAGGCCGCAAAAAAGCCCCTCGCCGACCTTCCCCCTTCCCGGCCGCTCAGTATCCTGCTCAACGGCCCGGCGAGCTTCGCCGGACGCAAGCTCGGAATCCTCGCGACCGACGGCGCGGATGCGCGGCTCTTCAAGGCGCTGACCAAGGCGGTCGACGCCGCCGGCGCTGTCTGGGAACTCGTTGCACCGAAGACTGGCGGGATCACGCTCTCGGACGGCACGAGCGTCGCGGGCCGGCACAAGATCGACGGCGGGCCGTCCGTCCTGTTCGACGCGGTCGCGCTTCTCCCGAGCGACGATGGGGCGGCGCTGCTGGCAGGCGATGCGGCGGCGAAGGACTTCGTCAGCGACGCCTTCGCGCATTGCAAATTTATCGGCCATGGCGCCGAAGCGGCGCCGCTCTTCGCGGCCGCCGGCCTCGCCGACAAGCTCGACGAGGCCTGCATCGCGCTGGCCAAACCTGGCGATGTCACCGCCTTCCTCGATGCCTGCGTGGCGCTTCGGCACTGGCCGCGTGAAGCCGGCGTCGACCTCGACGCAAAAGGCGGAACGAAGGAGGCGGCCGAGACATCGGCATCGCGCAAGGCGGTATCCGCTCCGGCGGCGAAACCGGCTTCCAAGCCGGCACGCTGACCGGGTTGGGCGAAGGAGCAAGACCCATGCAATTCGCGACCGACCGGCTGGTCTTCGGCCCCGATGATGTCGATCTGTCGCGCTCGCCGCTTGCGGGTCAGCTCGGCCGCGAGACCTATGTGCTCGGGGCCTTCAATCCGGGCCTGCTGCGCCTCGCCTCGGGCAATCTCCTGATGATGGTGCGCGTCGCCGAGGCGCTCCGGTCCCCGATCGAGGATGGTCATGTCCATTCGATCCGGTGGGAGGCTGGGCGCTACAAGGTCGATAGCTGGCCGCTCGAGCTTTGCGATACGTCGGATCCCAGAAAGTTCATGGTGCACGGCGGTAGCTGGCGGGTCATGGCACTAACCTCGCTTTCGTGGCTGCTTCCCGTCGAGCTCTCGCCCGACGGGCTCGAGATCGTTGCCGTCCATTACGACAAGGCTGTCGATCCGGGCGCGGATTTTCAATGCTATGGCGTCGAGGACGCGCGCATCAGCCGGATCGGAAGGCGCTGGTTGATGACCACCTGTTCGGTAAGCCCCGAGCGCCACTCGACGACGCTCTACAGTTCGGCGAACGGCCTCGACTGGGTCTTCGAGGGGATCGTTCTCGATCATCAGAACAAGGACATGCTGATCTTCGAGGGCCTGATCGACGGCCGCTACTGGGCGCAGACGCGGCCGCTCGGCGATCTTTATTTCGCCTATCCGCCGGGATCGAGGTGGCGGGCGGGGCCCTCGATCAACCTCGCGACCTCGCCCGATGCGCTGCACTGGAAGCCTCATGAGGCCCCCGGCATCCGTCCGCATGCCGACACGGTGGCGACCGCGCGCATCGGCGGCGGTACACCGCCGATCCGTACCGACGCGGGATGGCTCACGCTCTGGCATGGGGTCGAGCCGAAAGAGATCGTCGGCATTTACCGCACCTACTGGTCGCTCCTCGATCTCGACGATCCCTCGGTCGTCCTCCGCACCGATCACCGGCCGCTCCTCGAGGCGAACCCCGAGCTTACGCGTCTGCTCGAAGACAAGCTCTATATACGCGATGTCGTCTTCACGACGGGCATCGCCGATGGCGGCGATCATTATGTCGTCGCGTCGGGGGAAGCCGATCTTGCCTGCCGGATCACCCATGTCCCCAAGGCCTGTTTCGGTGACTGACCAGCGGGTGGAGACGCGCCGCGACACGCCGCTGACGCCCGATCTCGTTCGCGTTCGCGGCGAGCTCGCGGCCGCTACTCCGATCGTCTCGCAGAGGATCGACGACCTCTCCGTCGAACTTGCTGCGGGCGGCGAAGCGCTCTGGCTCTTCGTCCGGCGCGCCGACAGTGGCGGCGTCGCCCTGCGCGCGGCCTCGTGGCCCGGCGCAGCGAAGGTCCGCCGCGTCAAGCGCGCGGGCGGCGAGCTCGCCCGCGTGCATGTCGACAGTGCGATCGGCGCGCATGAGGTCGCACTCGAGGCGCGACCCGGGCCGCTCCCCTGCCTCCGCCTTGTCTCGACACTCCGCCCCTCGGCGCCGCTGCTCCTTCCGCCCGGAGCGCGCGATCTCTTTCCGTTCGACGCCCAGGACGATCCGATGGGGACCCGCGGCACCGTCGAGGCGGTGCAACGCGGTCTCAACGCCGGGCTCCTCTATGGCGAACTTACCGACCCCGCCTTCGGTACCTTTCTCTATTTCCAGGATTTCACCGCGCTCAATCCCTATTTTCAGGCGACTGGCACCAATCCGGATGCCGCGGTGGGAGGCATCTGGCCGGGGCTGGGTTTCCGCCTTCCCGGCCAGACGCTCCACACTGCCGACGAAGCCGCGCCGCTGGCGCCCGGGATCACATATACGCTGAGCGATGCGCGGCTCGTCGTCCGCGACGGCTCTCCGGCAGACGAGCGCGACAGCGCGCGGCGATTTCTCCAGATGCTGGGCGCCGTCTATCGATCGCTCTCCCTGCCGCCTACCGAATATCGCGACTGGCGGCAGAGGGCCGCGCGGACGGCGCGGCACCTCGGCGCCGCGCCGGAGGCGACCGTGCGCCATTATGGTCATCGGTACGTGCACCCTTATACGGATGCCGAATATCCGGACGCCATGGTCCAGATGTCGATCGTGCAGGCGCTGCACGACTGGGGGAAATGGCGCGGCGAGGTTCATCCCCTCGAGGAAGAATTCAAGGCCGGCCTCGGCAAATTTTACGATCCGAAGCTCGAGACGCTGCGCCGCTATCTGCCCAATGTCGGTGACGAGAAGGATGCCGACGCCGTCGACAGCTGGTATCTCTACCACCCGCTGCTGAACCTCGGAAAACTCGCTCTCGATGGCGACCCGAAGGCGCGGCGGCTGTTTGTGAAATCGCTTCCTTATGCGATCCGCGCAGCGCGGCATTTCGCTTACAAATGGCCGATCCAGTACAAGATCGCCGACTTCTCGGTCATCACCGAAACCGCCGGAGCCGACGGGCGCGGCCAGACCGATGTCGGCGGCATCTACGCCTGGGTGATGCTCGAGGCTTTCGAGCTCACCGACGAGAAGCTGTACCTCGACGAGGCATGCGCCGCGATCGACACCGCGGTCGGTCTGGGTTTCGACATCAATTATCAAGCCAACCTCACCGCCTGGGGGGCTGCCGCCTGCATGCGCCTGTGGCGGGTCACCGGCCGCGACGTCTACCGCGAGCAGAGCTATGTCTATCTCGCGAGCTTCTTTCATCACACCGAGATGTGGGAAAGCGAGATCGGCCTCGCCGTCCACCACCGCAACTTTCTGGGCGCAACCTGTCTGCAGGACGCACCCTATATGGCGATCTACGAATGTTTCGACAGCTTCGCCGCTTTCGAACATTATCTTGCCGACAGCGGACCCGACCTCGAGCCTGCGGCCCGCATGCTGATTTCGGAATATTGCCGCTATGCGCTCGATCGGGCCTGGTTTTATTATCCCGACGCCCTGCCCGCCGAGGGCGTCTCGGACGAACAGCGCCCCGGTAACGGGCGCATCGACCCCACCCTCTCCTTCCCGGTCGAGGATCTTTATGCCGACGGTCAGCCCGCGGGCCAGGTGGGGCAGGAAGTCTATGGCGCCGGGGCCGCATTCATCTTTGCGACCCGCGCCTTTCACCGCGTCGACGGCGCGCCGTTCGACCTTTATTGCGATCATTTCGTCCGTACCCTCGAGCGCATGGCTCCCGCGCGGCTCTCGCTTCGCCTCGACGGCGGCGAAGGCTGCACGGCCCGGCTCAGCTTCGTCCGGAAGAGCCGGGGCGAGCTTCCCGCGATACGCGTCGCCGCGGCGGACGGCGATGCGATCCGGCCCGACGGGAACAGCGGCGACCGCCTCGATTTCCTCGTTCCGGCGAATGGCAGCCTCCTTCTCAGCTGGAACTGAGGCGTCCGCCGCGCTCACGCGGAACAAACAGCGCAACATTTGTTAATCGGTGCGGCGCCGCGGCAACTTTGAGGCCGCCCCCCCGTTGCCCTTTCAGCCTCCCGGATTTTCTCTGAAGCTGGAGACAGACATGGCACATGCAATGACGGCGCCCCGCCGTTCGTCGGGGTTCGGAAAAATTCTCGGTATCGGCGTCCTCGGGGCGCTCTTCTGGTTCACGCGCAAGCAGGCGCCGGCCGATGGAAAGGACGATGGCCATTCGGCCGCCTTCGCCGACGGCGAGACGCATGCCGAAAACTTCGATCAGACCCGCTCGGCGGGACCGGACGGCATGCGCGACGAGGTAAGGCGCGAGTGGGACCGCGTCGACCAGGCCGCCGACGAATCCTTCCCGAGCAGCGATCCGCCGGCTTACTGAGGGGCTGACGATGAACGCTACCGTCACCGGCCAAGTCGCGGCAGTAACATCGGACGGCCCGGCGCCCGCACGCAAGCCGACGCTCATGCTGCACTATGACGATGATGATATCGGCCTCGAGAAGCGCCTCCTCTTCGAGGCGGCGAGCCCCGCAAGCGCGCTCGATATCGCTGCCGGCGAAGCGGCAGGCCGCTCCGCACGGCTGTTCGTCGACGGCGCGCCGCTCTGCAGCCTGCTCAAGGCCGACGATGACAATCCCTACTGGGTCGTCGCCGCGCCCACAGCGCGAACGAGAGCCGATCCCGTCTCCGCGACCTTCGAGGAAAAGCCATGATCGATGAAGCAGACGCGCATACCGAGGCCCCCGACATCAAGGGCCGGCGGGCGATCATAACCGGGGGCACGACCGGGATCGGCCGCGCGATCGCGGTCCTCCTCGCAAGCTACGGCGTGAAGGTGTATATCTGCGGCCGTACGCCCGAACATCTGGAGGATGCGCTGCAGCGCATCCGCGAAGTGGGAGAAGGCGACGGCATCAACGTCGATCTTTCAATGGCGGAAGACGTCGACCGGTTTTTCGAGGCAGCGCGAGACTTTCTCGGCGAAATCGACATCGCGGTGATCAACGCCGCCGTCCCGGCGGCGGCGCTCGCCGACGCGGGCGAGAATGAGGCGCGCTACCAGCTCGAGACCGACTTCACCGCCTACCTCGTCTGCGCCCAGGAAGCGGCGCGCTGCATGTCGGCGGGCAGCGACATCATCGTGATCGGATCGATGACCGCGGTGTCGCGCGGTCCGGGCAGCTCGATCTACGTCGCGGCGAAAAGCGGCATACAGGGCTTCGTCCAGTCGTTCCGCAAGGAGCTGGCGGAGCAGGATATCAAGGTCGGACTGATCGAGCCCGGGTTTACCGGTGCCGACTTCCAATATCCCGAATTCCCGCCCGAGAAGCAGAAGGAACTGATCGGCAAGCATCAGATGCTTCGCGCCGAGGACATCGCGGTCGCGGCCCACTTCATGCTTGTTCAGCCGCGACGCACGGCGGTATCGCTCATCCGCGTCGAGACCCGCCTCGACCATCCCTGACCTTTCGAAGGAGCCTTCCCATGTCCCTCAACATTTTCGCCAACGCGCGCCAGCCGCTGGGCAACCCGGCCTTCCTGCTCGGCGCGGCCGCGGCGGGATTTGCCGTCGGCCTCGTCGCCAACCTCGGCCGAAAGGCCGCGGTGCAGAGCCTCACCGCGCTCAAGGGACAGTGGGATGAGGGCCTCAAGGCCGAACACCGGTTGACGATGACGCTATTCGACGCACTCGAGGCGACCGACGAAAGCGACGTCAAAAAGCGAAAGGCGCTGCTCGTCCAGCTCCAGCACGCGCTCGCGAAACATGCCTTCGAGGAAGAGAATGTCGTCTATCCGGCGATGCGCGACCATGGCCAGATCGAGGATGCCGACAAGCTCGTCCACGACCATGGCTATGTGAAGCAATATCTGTTCGACCTCTCGGAAATGGACGCCGCCGACCCCGCCTGGATCGACAAGGTCCGCGAATTTCGCTCCGAGATCGAAGCGCATGTCGAGGAGGAGGAGCAGCGCCTCTTCCCCCGCCTCAAGGCGGCGCTCGGCGCCGATGGCAACAAACATGTGACCGCGGTGATGAACAAGGCTGGATTTGCCGCCGCCTGAGCGCCATAGGCGGGCATGAGGCCCGCCCGATCGGCATGTGTCGTGGTGCAGTGACGAAGGGGCGGTGGCCGGATCGAAACCCTAGGCAGACTTGTGAGTTGCCGAAGGTGGGAGAAGTTGGATGCCCCGTTATTATTTCCACAGCAGCAGCGGCCAGCGCGAGCTCGACGATGAAGGCGTCGATCTGCCCGACACGGCCGCAGCAAGGGTCGAGGCGGCGCGCTATGCGGGGCACCTCCTCGGCGACAATCCCGAACTCATCAACGATGTCGATACGCTCCGGATCGAGGTGACCGACGAGGATGGCTGCCTTTGCTGCGCCGTGCTCGTCGCATCGGTCGACGCCAGGCGGAAGATCGAGCGTCCCGCGCCCTTTAAATAAGGCGCCCGGCCTCTAACGCATGCTCGCGAGCAGCCGCTCGATCGGCGTCGTCGCAAAGCCGATCGCGCTGTCCGAAATCCCGTAAGGTATGAACAGGTCCCCGCCGACGCGCATCGCGCCGCAGGTATAGACCACATTCGGAACATAACCTTCGCGGTCGCTCTCGGCGGCCGATAGGATCGGGCACTCGGTGCGCGCGACGAGTTTCGTCGGATCGTCGCGGTCGAGCAAGGCTGCGCCAAGGCTGTATTTGCGCATCGCGCCGACGCCGTGCGTGAGAAGGATCCAGCCCTCGTCGCATTCGATCGGGCTGCCGCAATTGCCCATCTGGATGAGCTCCCACGCATAGGCGGGGCGCATGAGGATCTGTCCCTCGTCGTCCCAGTCGGTGAGACTGTCCGACGCGATGATGGTGATGTTCTTGCCGTCCTGCCGCGCGATCATGAGATAGCGGCCGCCGACCTTGCGCGGAAACAGCGCCATGCCCTTGTGGCGCGCGGCGCGGCCCGACAGAGGCTCGAGCGAGAAGCCAGAAAAATCGGTCGTGCGCAGGAGTTCCGAGCGGATCGCCTGCCCCGAATAAGCGGTATAGGTGCCGATATATTCGGTGCGGCCATCGTCGTGGACGAAGGGCACGAGGCGCAGATCCTCGATGCCGCCGCGCTGCGCCTCTGTCATCGGAAAAAGTACGCTGTTCGAGATCGCACTGTCGGGCTGACGGTGGACATTCACCTTGCCGTCATCGCCAAGCCGATGGCGGTCGTCGGCAACCGCCGCCATCGCGGGTCCCGACTGGGGCCAAAGCGTGAAGTCGCCGCCCTCGCCGATGATCCCCTCGCGGAAGGCGACCGAGCTGATATGACCCTCGCCCACCGCGCGCATCGACATGAGAAAGCGTTGCTGGTCGGCGGCAAGCCCGCTCTGGTCGGGATGCGGGACGACGCTCGGGTTCATGAGCGCCGCAGCAGCATAGCTATATTCGTGGCAGAAATAGGCGCCGATCAGCCGCCGCTTGACCGGCGAGACGATGGCGGGATCGAGCTCCAGATCTTCCGCGACCTCGGCGAAGCGTTCGTCGAAGATCCGGCCGATCTGCCAGTGACGCTCGGAAAAATCCTTCCACACGAGGCCGAGCTGTGCCTCGGCCTCCTCCTCGTCCATCGCCAATATGTCGGCGGCGAGCTGCGCCGCCCGCGACGGCTCGGACACATTCGACTGCCAGGCGAGGTGGAAGGGCCTGAGCACGACCCGCGCAGGGTCGGCCGCAAGCTTCTCATGAAGAATGTGCAGCGGCGTGTGGTTCGGATTGCAGATCAACATCGCTGGCGCTGGTGTCCTTCGCTATCCCCCGCGTCCAGAATGTATCGGCCATCGCGCGGTGCGCAAGGTGAAAAGCCAGCGCGGACTCGGCCCCGACATTCGAATTGACCCCGTGACGGGTCAGCCCGTCGCAGCAGCGCCCCGTAGCAGAGCTCGCGATCACTGCGCCGCGGTCGTTCGCGCCAAGAAACCAGCCATAGGCCCGCTCGGCCCGGTCATGCCAGCGCAGCTTGCCCGTCAATCGGTAGGCGGCGGCGGCGGCATCGACCGTCGCCCAGGCTTCGAGCGGCTGTTGGTCGAACGGAAAAAGCTCGCCCTCGGCGCCGAAGCCTTCGCAGCCCATCGGGCGGAAATGACCCTCGCTGCTCGTCTGGATGTCGCAGAGCCAGTCGAGCGCCCCGATGCCGGCCTCTTCCATCGGAACGGAGTCCATCCGCCGCCCAGCGCGCAGCAGCGCCTCAGCAAGTCGCGCATTGTCATAGGCGAGAGCGGGTTCAAACCACTCCCAGCCGCTCCGCCGCGCGCTTCGCCAGAGCGCGTGCAAAAAAGCGCCGCCGCGCTCGACGATCGCGCCTGCCGCGGCATGCCCCGGCTCGCGCGCCAGGAGTTCGTCGGCTCCGAGAAGTGCGAATGCGATCGCGCGCGGACTTTTGAGGTCGGCCGCCAAGGGGGCGGTGCGCGCAAATAGTCCGGCGCACCAGGCGCGGAGTTCCGGCGTGCGCGCGTGCGCTGCGCCATGGCCGAGCGCCCAGAGCGTTCGCCCGTTGCTGTCTTCGGATCCTTCATCCTCGAGCCAGCGCCTGTCATAGGCCATGAAGTTGCGGAAGCGCCCGCGGTCGGGGTTCCAACCATGGTGAAGGAAGGCGGCGTAGCGCGCGAAGAGCAGGCCATATTCCTCCTCGCCGAGCGACGGGCTCGCATTGACGAGCATCAGCGCGCGCGCATTGTCGTCGATGCAATAGCCGTGATTCCGGTCGGGAATGAGCCCCGTCCCGTGCTGCAATATGCCGACATCGTCCGAGAGCGCGCGGATCGCGGCGAAGGAGGGGAACATCCGTCGGGGTTCGCGCCGCGCCGGCACGGCCGCGACGGTCTCGATCAGCGATGCAAAGCGCGCCGCGATGACCGGCCAGGCGGTAGACCGGCCGCGCGCATAGGCGCGCTCCTGGAGCGCGCGCCGTTCGCCGGGGTGCGCGAGCAACAGCAACACCGCCTCGGCGATCGCGTCGCTGTCGGCGTCGCCGAGCAGGATGCCCACGTCGTCGGCGAGAAGTTCGCGCGCATGCACGAACGGCGTCGATACGACCGCTCGGCCGAGCGCCACCGCATAGGCGAGCGTACCCGAGGTGATCTGCGCGAGATTGGGATAAGGCGCGAGATAGATGTCGCAAAGTTCGATCTGCTCGAGGAGTTCGGGCAGGTCGAGAAAGCGGTTCTCCCAGGCGATATTGTCCGCGACGCCGAGCTCCCCGGCGAGGTCGGCAAGGCTCTGCCGATAGGCTTCGCCCTCGGCAGCGACGAGATTGGGATGGGTGGCGCCGACGATCCGATAGAGAATGTCGGGATATTGGGCGGCAATCGCCGGCAGCGCGCGGATGGCCGCTTCGAGCCCCTTGCCCGGGCCGAGGAGGCCGAAGGTCGAGACGACCGGACGGCCCGCAAGGCCGAGCCGCTCGCGAAGCGGCGAACAGGCCTCGAAGGCCCGGTCGGGGGTGCCATGCTCGATAAGCTCGATGCGCTCTGCCTTCGCGCCATAGACGCGGATCAGCGTCTCGCGGCCGAAGGCGCTCATCACGACGAGCTTCGCCGCCTTCGCGACGAGATGCTCCATCACGCTCCGCTGGTCGGCGCTCGGCTCGGCGAGGATGGTATGGAAGGTGACGATCAGCGGCGCCGCAACGCGGTCGACGAGCCCCAGTATCATGTCGCCCGCGGGACCCCCGAAAATCCCGAACTCATGCTGGAGCCAGACCGCGTCGGCGCCGCTCGCGTTGATCGCCTCCGCGGCAGCGCGATATCCATCGGCATCTTTCTCATCGATGCCAGCAACGGCTGCGGAATCGCTCGCATCGCCCGGCCTGGCTGCCATCGCATAGACATCGATCGCCATATCCGGGCGCGCGACCTTCAGATGGTCGTAAATGTCGGCGGTGAAGGTCGCGATCCCACACTGGCGCGGCCGGAAACAACCGATGAGCGCGAGGCGACGGGCGCGCGCGGCGATACCGGCAACGGGGCCGCCGTGGCGACTCTCTTCACTGTCGAATGCGGTAAGGAAGCTGGTCTCGCTGTCGAATTTCATCGTTGTGCCTTCTGTCCGGTCCCCCCGAATGAAGAACAGGCGCGCGCATCGACCTTGCCCTTCTTCCCCTCGAGACGGGTTTCAGAGGAGAACGGTCGAGCCCGAAAAGCGCGCCCCGCTCTGGCAGGAGATGCGTCATCGCCTGCTTCCCCAACGCGCCCCCGCGCGTGCAGTTGCCGACCCGCCGGCAACAATCGCCATGATCCAGGTTAACCCCGGCAACCGGGCCCAGCCGCTCGCGTTGGCAGCTGCAGGACCCAACCCAAGGACAAGCATGCCGCGCTTCCCCCTCTCCCCTCCCGGCCCCATGTTTTCGCGCGCCCCGGCTCGAACCGCGCCCCTCGACCGCGGCAACCGGTCGCTGCCCCCTGCAAGGCCAGCGCATTGAGCTTCGCCCAGCTGCGCGTGCTCGAACGCTCGGTCTATAACGGCCCCAACCTCTACAGCCGGCGTCCGATGATCCGGATCCGCGTCGATCTCGGGATCCTCGACGATTATCCGAGCGACCGCCTCCCGGGTTTCGACAATGCCCTGCAATCGCTACTTCCCGGCCTCGCGGACCATGGCTGCAGCTATGGCGAGCCTGGGGGCTTTCTCCGCCGGCTCGCCGACGGAACCCGCCTCGGCCATATCATCGAACATGTGGCGATCGAGCTGCAGACCAGCGCCGGGGCCGCTGTCACGAGGGGCAAGACGCGCAGGGTGCGCGGCAAGCCGGGCCAATATGATATTCTCTACTGCTACGCCGATGCGCCGAGCGGCTTAACCGCCGGGCGGGCAGCCATAGAACTCGTGAACGCGCTGCTTCCGACTGCGATGCAGGGTGCCGAAGGGCTCGATCGTATCTCCCCGGAGCTCGACGGCAGAGCGACCGATACAGACACGAGGGTGGGCGCGCTTCGAGCGATCGTCCGCAAGAACGGGCTCGGCCCCAGCACCGCGGCGCTTGTCGCCGAAGCGCGGCGCCGGCATATCCCGGTCTTCCGGCTCGACAAGGCAAGCCTCATCCAGCTCGGCACCGGCCACCGCCAGCGCCGCATCCGCGCGAGCGTGACAGGCGCGACATCGCTGATCGGCGCCGAACTCGCCGCGAACAAGCAGGCGGCGAAAGAGATGCTCACGAGCATCGGTATCCCCGTACCGCGCGGCGAACTCGTGCGGACGGTATCGGAGGCGGAACGCGCTGCCGCGAAGCTCGGCTGGCCGGTCGTCGTAAAACCGCTCGACGGCAATCAGGGCCGCGGTGTCACCACGAGCGTCGCCGACCAAGAAGCTCTTCGCGACGCCTTCGAGCGAGCGCAAGCCATCGCATCGCGCGTCATCGTCGAGCAGCAGCTCGTCGGAGCCGATCACCGCATTCTCGTCGTCGGCACAGCCGTGGTCGCGGTCGCCGAGCGCGTCGCCGCGCATGTGGCCGGCGATGGCAGGAACAGCATCGTGGATCTGATCGAGGCGGTTAACAACGATCCACGCCGCGGTGTCGGGCATGAGGCCGTTCTCACCCGGATCCGCATCGACGCCGCGCTCGAGGCCTTTCTCGCCGAGGCGAACTTCACTCTTGCGAGCGTGCCCAAGGCAGGCGAGATCGTGACGCTCCGCGGCGCCGCCAACCTATCGACCGGCGGGAGCGCGATCGACCGGACCGATGTCATTCATCCCGAAAATGCGGCGATCGCGATCGACGCCGCCGCCGCGCTCGGTCTCGACGTCGCCGGCATCGACATGATCGTCCCCGATATCGCACAAAGCGTCCGTGCGTCGGGGGGCGGCATCGTCGAAGTCAATGCCGCGCCCGGGCTTCGCATGCATCTTGCTCCATCGGAAGGGACGCCGCGCGACGTTGCGCGGCCGATCATCGCCTCGCTCTTTCCGAAAGGCCAAAAGAGCCGCATCCCCGTCTTCGCGGTGACCGGAACGAACGGCAAGACGACGACGGTGCGCATGCTCGCGCGGATCCTCGAACACCATGGCCTCACGACCGGCTTCACCTGTACCTCGGGCGTCTATGTCCGCGAGACCCGCAGCGCCGGGGGCGACGCGAGCGGTCCAAAGAGCGCGCGCATGCTGCTGCGCCACCCCCGCGTCGAAGCGGCGGTTCTCGAGACCGCCCGCGGCGGGATGTTGCGCGAGGGGCTCGCCTTCGACGCGTGCGACGTCGGGGCAGTCCTCAATGTCACGCCCGACCATCTCGGCCTCAAGGGCATCGAGACGCTCGCCGACCTGGCGCGCGTCAAAGCGATCGTCGCGCGCAACGTCAAGAAGAGCGGCGCTTGCGTCCTCAACGCCGCCGACCCGCTCACCGTGCGGATGGCACGCCGCGCGCGCGGACGGATCGTCTGGTTCACCGGCGGAGCGTTAGCGGATGCGTTGGCACCGATCCAAGCGCATCTCGAGAGTGGCGGACTGGCGGTAAGCTGCGAGCGCGGAACGCTCCTGCTGCACCGGGGCAGCGAATCCATGCCGATCATTCCCATCGCGAATATTCCTGTGACGCTGAACGGGACGGCCCGGTTCAATGTCGAGAATGCCGCCGCGGCCGCCGCGATGGCGGCAGCCTATGGAGTTGCTCCGGGCACGATCGCTGCCGGCCTCGCCTCCTTTCGCCCGAGCTTCGAGGATTCGCCGGGACGTCTCAGCCTTACCGAGGCGCATGGCGTGCGGATCGTCGTCGATTATGCCCATAATCGCGCCGCGCTCATCGCCCTCGCCGACCTGCTCGCCGCGATGCGCGGCGATAGCGATGCCCGCGTGATCGGAATGATCGGCATTCCGGGCGACCGGCGCGACTGCGATCTCGTCGATATCGGCGCGCTCTCGGGCCGGATGTTCGATTTGCTGATGCTGCGCGAGAATGTCGACCTCAGGGGGCGCCCGCCCGGCGAAGCCAATGGCCTGATGCGCCAGGGCGCGCTGGCGGCGGGGCTCGATGCGGCCGCGATCGGCCTGCACGACGGCGAATTCGACCGTGCCGCGGCAGGCCGCGCGGCCGCGCGCCCCGGCGACATCGTCGTGCTCACGCCGACCGATGTCGACGGAATATGGCGGCTCGTCGAAGCCTGGGCGGCAGGACCGGGTCCTGAGCATGCCCTTGTGCCGAAGGCAGCGCATGGCTGAAGGGCGCTGGTCCATCGCCGTCCATGGCGGAGCGTGCCGGATCCCCGCGGCGCTGCAGGCGCCGCGCCGCGAAGGGTGCGCGGCGGCGCTGCAGGCCGGCAAGATGATCCTCGAGCGCGGCGGCAGCGCGCTCGAGGCGGTCAAGACCGCAATCTGCCTTCTGGAGGATGATCCGCTGTTCAACGCGGGCCGGGGATCGGTGGCGAATGCCGACGGCGAAGTCGAGATGGACGCAGGGATCATGGATGGCGCCACGCTCGCCGTCGGCGCGGTCGCTTGCGTGCGCTTCCTCTACAATCCGGTCGAAGCGGCGCATGCCATGCTTCGCGAGCCGCCCATCCTTCTCGTCGGCGCCGGCGCCGAGGCGTTCGCAACGGCGAGGGGCATCGCCGAGTGCAAGGAGGGCATTCGCCCGGCGACGCACGATGGAGGCGATCACGATACCGTCGGCTGCGTGGCGCGCGACCG
>JAFAGN010000240.1 GCA_023422695.1 Pseudomonadota bacterium | reverse complement strand
GCTTCAGCGCGGCCCGATCATCCCCGCCGCCGTCGGCAAGCCATGCCCGTTCACCGCGCGCGCCAGCAAACGCCGCCGCTCATACGGCCCCGGCAAATCCCACGCCCCCGTCGCATCGGCATCGAAGCCGAAGAAGCGCCCGTAATATTCGGGATCGCCGATCATCATCAGCGCGCCGTCGGCACCGGTTTCCGCCGCCGCCAGCATATGCGCCATCAACAGCCGGCCATGCCCGCCGCGCTGGACATCGGGCCTGACCGCGACCGGGCCGACCATCACCAGCGGCGTAACCACGCCATCGAGCGATCGATGCGCGACCGGCCAGCACTGGATCGTGCCGACAAGTGCACCGTCCTGGGCCATCGCAAAGCTGAGTTCGGGCACCGCATCCACGCCCTGCCGGATGCGATAGGCGGTTCGTCCAAAACGGTCGCTCCCGAACGCCGCGTCGAGCAAAGCCTCGACCGCCTGCGGTGCAATGTCCGACAATGGAAGTAACTCGACCAACGCGCGCCCTTTCGCTAATGCGGCGGCGCTTTAGGGTCCGGGGTCGACATTGCAAAGCCGAATGTCGCCGCGGCAGAAACAGGATTTCTTGTGACCGATACATTGTGGCTGGAGGTGGACGGGCTGATCGCCCAGGTGCTGACCGGCATTTATTCCGAAGAAACCCACCTGCCGCAGCCGCTGCGCATCGGGGTGCGCGCCCGGCTGGCGATGGCCGATCATTATGATCCGACGACGCCGCTCAGCGCCTCGAAAAATTACATGCACCTGAAATTCGCGGCGACCGAGGGGATTCCCAAGGATGTGCATTTCGTGCTGATCGAAAGCGTCGCCGACCATATCATCGACACGCTGTTCCTGCAGGACGACAAGGTCGAAGAGGTCGAGGTGAAGATCGTCAAGCTCGCAATCGCCGAGGATGGCGAAGCGATCGGCATCACGATGCGGCGCGCGCGCAAATGAGCCAAAAGCTCGCTCTCGTCACGGGCGGGCTCCACCGCGTCGGCGCGGCAATTTCGGCGCGGCTGGCACGCGAGGGCTATGCGTTGGCGATCCACAAGCGCAGCCCGGGCGAGGCCGACGCCGTGCTCGCCGACGCGCTCGCCGAGACCGGCGCGATCAGCCACCGCTTCGCTGCCGACCTGTCCGACCAGGTTGCGGTCGACGCGCTGATTCCCGCGGTGATCGAAAAATTCGGCCGCGCGCCCGATCTGCTCGTGAATAACGCTGCACTGTTTGCCGAGGGCGAGTGGGCCGATCTGTCGGCGGCGGCGCTGACCGAGATGATGCAGATCAATCACCACGCGCCGGTGATGCTGGCAAAGGCGCTGGTCGCGGCCAGTAACGGGAAACGCCCGGCGATCGTCAACATCGTCGACCAGCGCGTTGTGCAGCCGGTGCCCGATCAGCTCGCCTACAGCCTGTCGAAATCGGCGCTGTGGCAGGCGACGCGGACGCTGGCGATCGCCTTTGGTGGCCGTGCGCGGGTCAATGCCGTGGCGCCGGGGCTAACGCTAGCGACCGACGATTATGCGGAGGGGCAGCTCGAGCGGCTCGCGAAGCGGATGCCGCTGGGCGCACTGCCGTCCCCCGCGCAGATTGCCGATGCGGTCGCCTATCTGGCGCGCGCCGAAGCGGTGACGGGGCAAACGATCTTCGTCGACGGCGGCGCGCATCTGGCCCCGATGGGCAGGGATTTCGTGGCACTGGAGCGGGATTAGAACCGTCGCCTACCCCAAACCCGTTTGCCCTGAGCTTGTCGAAGGGCCGTTCTTTCTTGCGACGTCGAAGAAAGACGGACGGTGCTTCAACAAGCTCAGCACGAACGGAAAGATGGGTTGCGCAAGGTTGCCCGCGGCCCCCGCCTTCGCGGGGGCGACGAACATCAATAAATATGCACCGCCTTGGTCACCAGATAACCGTCCAGCCCCTCCGGCCCGCTTTCGCTGCCGAAACCCGATTCCTTGATCCCGCCAAACGGCATGTCGTTCGCCGAGATCACAAAGCTGTTGATCCCGACCATCCCGCTTTCGATCCCGTCGGCGATGCGGTTGATGCGGCGGCCATTCTCGGTGAACGCGAACGCAGCAAGCCCATAGGGCAGTCGGTTCGCCTGCTCCAAAGCCTCTTCCTCGGTGCCGAACGGGCGGATCAGCGCCATCGGCCCGAACGGTTCGTGGTTCATCGCGTCGGCGTCCAGCGGCACGTCGGCGAGCGCGGTCGGCTGAAAGAAATAACCCTGCCCGGTCGCTGCGCCGCCTGCGATCACCCGCGCGCCCTTGGCGGTCGCATCGGCCACCATTGCCTCGAGCGCCGGGGCGCGGCGGGCGTTGGCCAGCGGTCCCATCTGGGTGTCGGCGTCGAGCCCGCTACCGATCTTCACCTTCTTCGTGCGCTCGGCGAACCCCGCGACGAAGGCGTCATAAATCCCCCGCTGCACATAGAAGCGCGTTGGCGACACGCAGACCTGTCCGGCGTTGCGGAACTTCTGCATCACGACGCGATCGAGCGTGGTTTCAAGGTCGCAGTCGTCAAAGATCAGCACCGGCGCGTGACCGCCAAGCTCCATCGTGATCCGCTGCACCCGATCGGCGGCGAGCTTCATCAGATGTTTGCCGACCGCGGTCGAGCCGGTGAAGCTGACCTTGCGGATCACCTCACTGCCCAGCAAATGGCGGCTGATCATGTCGGGATTGCCGTAAACGAGCTGCACGACGTCGCCGGGAATGCCCGCGTCGGCCAGGCAACGCATGATCGCGCTGGTACAACCGGGGGTTTCCTCCGGCGCCTTCGCGATCACGACGCAGCCCGCGGCGAGCGCCGGAGCGATTTTTTTGACCATCAGATTGACCGGAAAATTCCACGGGCTGAACGCCGCAACCGGACCCACGGGCTGGCGCAGCACCATCGCCCGTTGGCCCGCGGGACGCGGTGCGACGCGGCCCGTGATGCGCTTGCCCTCCTCGGCGAAATATTCGAGCAGCGAGGACGCCGACAACACTTCGCCGCGCGCCTCCGCAATCGGTTTGCCCTGTTCGAGCGTCAGCAGTGTCGCGATGTGGTCGGCGCGCTCGCGGATCAGGCCCGCGGCCTTGCGCATCAGCGCGGCGCGCTCGTCGGGAGTCTTGGCACGCCACGCGGGCCAACCGCGCGCTGCCGCCGCCAGCGCCTCGTCAAGGTCAGCGGCGGTCGCGACCGGCAGTTCGGCGATCGTATCCGCGGTCGCGGGGTTATACACCGGACGTGCATCCCGCCCCTCACCGCTCCGCCACGCACCGTTGATGAAAAGCTGAAGGTCGGCGTCGTAGGTGGCGGTCATAGGTTGTCCTTCTAAAAGTCCCCAGATCCGTTCGTGTCGAGCGAAGTCGAGACACCCAGCGACGTCGCGCCATGGCGAGGGGTGTCTCGACTTCGCTCGACACGAACGGGACTAGAGTTCGGTCGGGTGACGCCGATATAGTCGCGCTCAGCGATAGTTAAAGCTGATGCTGATCCGTTCGCCTTTGCCGCTATGCGGCATCACTTCGTGGCGCAGCCAGCTTTCCCACAGAAACACCCGCCCCGCCGTCGGCTCGGCATAGATGAACGGGTGCAGATGTTCGGGCGCGTCGTCGGTGCGACCGGGCGCCGCCATCAGCATCGCGAGCCGCGGGTCTTCCAGTTTCAACGCGCCCGACCCCGGCGGAACGGCAACATAGAAGGTACCCGACACGATGCTGTGCGGATGGATATGGCCGCTGTGCGTGCCGCCCGGTTTCATGACGTTAACCCACAGGCTGTCTAGCTTCAGCGGCTTGGCGAGGTCGAAATGCGCCGCCTTGGCAAAGGCCTTGACCTCCTTGTCGAGCAAACGCTTGAGGTCATGAAACGCCGGGTCACGATCGGGCAGATCGTCCAGGCTGGCATAGCTGGTATAGCCCTTATAGCCATGCGCGCGGCTCCACGCGCGTCCCGCACCATCCTCTTCGGCGAACAGCCGGCTGCTGTCCTCCAACTCGGCGAGCAGGTCGGGCGAGCCGATATCGGCCTCATAGAAAAGACTGGCGAACAGCGATCGAACGGGCATGATGGCCGCAAAGCACAGCCAATGTGCACAAGCAAGGGAGTCGAGGATGGCCGAGTTCGAATTGATCGCCGACGGATTGCGTTTCCCCGAAGCTCCGGTCGTGATGGCCGACGGCAGCGTCATCGTCGTCGAGATCGAGGCGGGGCGCATCACGCGCTGCTGGCCGGGCGGCAGGAAAGAGGTGATCGCGACCCCCGGCGGCGGCCCCAACGGGCTGGCGATCGGGCCGGACGGCAAGCTTTATTGCTGCAACAACGGCGGCTTCAACTATGCCGAGGCGGACGGCTATCTGACCCCGCATGGCATCGCCGACGACTATTCGGGCGGCCGCATCGAACGCATCGACATCGACACCGGCGCGGTCGAGATCCTTTATAAATCGGGCGATCATGGCGTCGTACTGCGCGGCCCCAACGACATCGTTTTTGACGGCCACGGCGGCTTCTGGTTCACCGATCACGGCAAGGTCGATTATGCCAAACGCTGCCACGACATCGTCGGCATTTTCTATGCCAAGGCCGACGGCAGTTTTATCGAGGAAGTGATCTTTCCATCGAACAACCCCAACGGCGTCGGCCTGTCGCCCGACGGCGACGCACTCTATGCCGCCGAAACCTACACCTGCCGCCTGATGAAGTTCAACATCATCGCGCCCGGCAAGGTCGCGCCCGACGCCGGACCCGGCGGCCCCGGGATCCCGCTCTATCGCCCCGCGGGTTATAAATTCTTCGACAGCCTGGCGATCGAAGCGTCGGGGAATATCTGCATCGCGACGATCGGCGAGTGCGGCATTTCGGTCGTCGGTCCCGATGGACAGCTGGTCGAATTTGTCGCGACCGACGATATTTTCACCACCAATATCGCATTCGGCGGGTCCGACCGGCAGGATGCCTATATCACCCTGTCGGGGACGGGCCGGCTGGTAAAGACGCGCTGGGCCAGACCGGGGCTGCAACTCCAGTACTGACCCCGCGCCTCGACAGGGAGGCGAGGATGAAAATGGTCTTGGTGGCGGCGCTGCTGATCGCGGCGCCGGCGAATGCGCAAATGCTGACCGCCGAACAGGCCGATGCGATCGTCAAGGGCTGCGCGGCGCATGCACGCGCCAAAAGCCAGAGCCATGCGATCGCGGTTGTCGATACCGGTGGCCAGCTGGTCGCCGCGTGGCGGATGGATGGCAACGGCCACGGCGCCATGGAATTCTCGCTGCAAAAGGCGCGCGCCGTCGCAGCATGGGGCTTTCCGACCAGCGGCATGGAAGAGGCCGTCAAAGGCACGCCGGGTTTCGCGGGCGCAGCCCATGTCGTCACCGTCGCGGGCGGGGTGCCGGTGTTCGCGGCGGATGGCCGTACCCGCATCGGCGGCGTCGGCGCATCGGGCGAGGCGCCCGCCGACGATGCGGCTTGCGCTGTCGCCGGGATCGCGGCAGCAGGGCTGAAGTCAGAGCGCGCCCGCTGATCGCTTGGCGCCGTCCATCGCCCGCGCATTGACTTAGCTAATTGGCTTAGCTAAGTTGACCGATATGACGATCGTTACCATTCACGAGGCGAAAACCAACCTGTCGCGCCTGATCGCTCGCGTCCTCGCCGGCGAAGAGGTAACGATTGCGCGCGGCAAGGAACCGGTGGTAAAACTGATGCCGGTGAATGAGCCTCTGAAGGCGCAGCGCAAACTCGGCCACCTCGCGCACTTGGTCCCTCCGGGTAAAGATCCGCTGGAAGACGGCTTCTGGGATCCCCTGCCCGAAGAGGATCTGAAATTGTGGAATTGCGAGGCCGACGATCCCGATGACCGCCTGTGAGCAGTGCGTATCTGCTCGACACGCATGCGTTGCTGTGGGCGATTTACGTGCCCGAGCGCCTTCGGCCCGAAGTTCGAGCCGCAATTGGGAACGCGGAATCGACGATATATGCGAGCGCCGTGTCGGCCTATGAGATCGCGCTCAAACATGGCTTCGCCAAGCTGGACTTTGCCGAACCGCTCGCGCGCGATTTCCTGAAGGAAATAGCAGTCCCAGGCTTCATTCCCCTATCATTGACGGCGGAGCACGCCCGACTGGCAGGCGGATTCCAGATCCCCCACCGCGATCCTTTCGACCGCATGCTGATCGCGCAGGCACAGATCGAAAAGCTGACGCTGATTTCGAACGAAACGCTGTTCGATCAGTTCGGCGTCATCCGTTGCTGGTAGGAGGCCTCCCCATGCACCGCGAGACCCACGCCGCAAGCCGCATCGGCTGGCTGCGCGCCGCAATTCTGGGCGCCAACGACGGCATCGTGTCGACCGCCAGCCTGATCGCGGGGGTCGCGGCGGCGGGTGCATCGTCGTCGTCGATCCTGATCACCGGCACCGCCGGGCTGGTCGCCGGTGCGATGTCGATGGCGGCGGGCGAATATGTTTCGGTCAGCTCGCAGGGCGACGCCGAAAAGGCCGATATCGCCAAAGAGACGCGCGAGCTTGCGACGGTTCCCGAACTGGAACTCGAAGAACTGACGCAAATCTACCAGCAACGCGGGCTTGACCGCCCGCTCGCGGAACAAGTCGCGGTGCAGCTGACCGCCCACGACGCGCTCGACACCCATTTGCGCGACGAGCTGGGCCTGACCAGCGAGCTGGCCGCGCGCCCGATTCAGGCCGCCGCCGCGTCGGCGGCAAGCTTCACCGTCGGCGCCGCGCTTCCGCTGGCAATCGTGCTGCTGGACTCGGGACCGTCGTTGCCGTGGGTCGTTTCGGCGGCATCGCTGCTGTTCCTCGCCATCCTTGGCGCGCTCGGCGCCTGGGCGGGGAAGGCGCCGATCGCTCGCGCGGTCCTGCGCGTCGGGTTCTGGGGCGCCGTCGCGATGGGCGTCACGATGGCGATCGGGTCGCTGTTCGGAACGACGGTGGGTTAGCGGCGCTCCAGCCATTGCTTGAGCGCCACGGCGTTGTTCCGTTCCGCGCTCTTTGCCGCATAGAGCAAGGTCACCGGCCCGGCATCGGTCGCGGCGTCGAGCACGAACAGCGCCGCCCGCATATCCTCTCCGCCCACATCGAGTTCGGTACAATAGTCGCGCCGGAATTCGTCCCATGCGATATCCGAATCGGCCGTCTCGCCATGATAGCGCTTCCGCAGCGCATCGCTCGGCGCCAGCGGCTTCAGCCACGCCGCCAGCGCCGCCGTTTCCTTCGACACCCCGCGCGGCCACAGCCGGTCGACGAGGAAGCGCGCGCCGTCGCCGGGACCGACCGGTTCGTGAATGCGTTTGACCGCGATTGTCAGCGCCGTTCCCATCTGTATGACTATCGCCCTTCCCGCGTGGGCGGGCAAGACAATCGGAGGGGTCCGGACATGAATGCAAACAGCTGGGCGATCGACATCGATCGCGACGATATTACGCAGGCCCAGTTGGTGACCGACCCCGACACCTCGCTGGCGCCGAATCAGGCACGCGTCCATGTCGACAGCTACGCAATGACCGCGAACAACATCACCTATGCGGTCTTCGGAAAACCCGCCGGACTTTTCGGCAATGATCAGGGCTATTGGGATTTCTTCGCCGAACCGGGTGAGCCGGCCCGCTTGCCGGTGTGGGGTTTCGCCACGGTGACCGACAGCACCGCCGAGGGCGTATCCGTCGGCGACCGTTTCTACGGCTATTATCCGATGGCGAGCGATGCCGTGCTGACCATTGGGAAGGCCGGCCCGGGAGGCTTCACCGATATCACCCCGCGGCGCACCACGCTGCCGCCGATCTATAACCAATATCAGCGGATCGAAGCACTGGCCGACTATCGCGCCGCCGACCATGATTATTGGCCGGTGTTCCGCCCGCTGTTCCTGACCGGCTGGCTGATCGCCGACCAGTTCGAGGACGAAGGCGATTACGGCGTCCAGCAAATCCTGATCGCCAGCGCGTCGAGCAAGACCGCGATCGGCCTCGGCTTCGCGCTGAAACAGCGCGCCGTCCGCCCTGAAACGATCGGGCTCACCAGCGCCGCCAATGTCGACGCGCTCGCCGCGCAGGGCATCTACGACCGCGTGATCAGCTATGACCAGATCATGACGCTCAATGCATCCACCCCCGCCGCGCTCGTCGATATGGCGGGCAATGGCGCGGTGACCCGCGTCGTCCACAGCCATTTCGGCGGGCAGCTCAAGGCCTCGATCATCGTCGGCAAGTCGCATTGGGACGCACAGGCCGACGGCGAAGGGCTGCCCGGCCCCGAGCGGCAGGGTTTCTTCGCTCCCGGCCGCAGCCAGAAACGCATCGCCGACTGGGGCGGCGCGGTGTTCGGACAAAAAATTGCCGAAGCGTGGCTGGCATTCATGGACATCGCCCCGCGCCTTGCCGCGATCGACAAACGACGCGGCGGGCCAGCCGCGCTGGAAGCCTATGGTGAAATGCTCTCGGGTCGCGCCGATGCCAAGGTCGGGATCGTCGTCGAACCCTGACCATCTGTATGAAAGGATGCCCGATGCTTCGCTTGCTGATCCTGACCGCCGCCGCCGCGGCGCTGCTGCCCGCCGCGGCCGTTCACGCCGAAACCAAACCAACCACCGCGCCGCGCAAGGCCGACCTCGCCGACCGCGTCGCCGGGACGTACAAGGGCGACATCATTTCCGACGCGCGCGGTTCGTCCAGGAGCGGGGTGACGATCACCGTCACGCGCACCGGGCCGAACAAGGTCGAGATCAAATCGAGCCATCCGCGCATACCCACCGTCACCATCCCGCTCGACAAGGCGATGGACGCGATCCTCGCGGCGAGCGGTCCTTATGTCTTCCTGCTCGACACGGCGCGCTCGCCCGACAAGCTCGATCTCAGCATCGAAGATGCGAGTTGGTCGGGCAACCGCGTCGCGGCACCGGCCCCAAAATAGGATGCCCTCCTCTCCCATGACTTACAGCACGGTGATTTTCGATTTCGGCGGCGTGATCACCTCGTCGCCGTTCGAAGCGTTCAACCGCTTGGAGGAAGAACGCGGGCTGCCGCGCGATTTCGTGCGCCGCGTCAACGCCGCCGACCCCGACAGTAACGCCTGGGCCAAATTCGAGCGCGCCGAGATCGACGCGGCAACCTTCGACACGATGTTTGCCGCCGAAGCCCGTGCGCTGGGGCATGAGCTGGAGGGCGACGCCGTGCTGGCGGTGCTGGCGGGCGCGGTGCGCCCGGCGATGGTCGCGACGCTCGACACGCTCAAGGCAGCGGGGCTGACCATCGGCTGTATCACCAACAATGTGCCGTCGGGGCATGGCGCAGGCATGGCGCGCAGCTTTGCCAAGGCCGAAGAAGTGGCGGCGATCATGGCGCGGTTCGATCATGTGATCGAGTCGAGCAAGGTCGGCGTCCGCAAGCCCGATCCGCGCATCTACGAGATGATGTGCAAGGCGCTGGCGGTCGAACCCGCGGCCTGCATCTATCTCGACGACCTTGGCATCAACTGCAAACCGGCGGCAGGGCTGGGGATGCACGCGATCAAGGTGACGAGCGGCGAACAGGCGCTGGCGGATTTGTCGGCGGCGCTGGGGATGACATTACCCTGACGGTCTGCGGCGGGCGGCGGTCGAGGGTGGTTTCCAGACTGTCCTCTGTTTCCGTTCGTGTCGAGCGAAGTCGAGACACCCATCGGCAGCGCAGGACTTCCGGGT
>JAFAGN010000086.1 GCA_023422695.1 Pseudomonadota bacterium | reverse complement strand
GGATTGCTTCGCTTCGCTAGCAATGACGAGGATTGGCTTAGCGCCGCCGCCCCTTGTGCTTGATATTCGCCGGCCGCCCGCGCTTGCCGACCATATGCTTGCCCGCCTTGTCCTTAGCGCCGCGGTCCTTCGTCCCGTCGCGCCGCGGTCCGCGGTTGCGATACCCGCCCTCGGGCGCATCGGGCAGTTCGAAGCGCAGCGCCCCACTGATCGGATTGGCGTCGATCAGCCGCAGGTCGATCCGCTGGCCGGTGGTGAAGCTGACCCGGCCATGTTCGCTATCCAGGCTGCGCGCCGCCTCGTCGTAGAAGAAGCGCTCGCTGCCCAGCGTCGACACCGGCACCAGTCCGTCGCCGCCCAGCCCGTCCACCGTCGCGAAAAAGCCGAACGGCTGCACCCCGGTGATCCGCGCTTGCACGATTTCACCCGTCTTCGTCGCCAGATAGGCCGCGACATAGCGGTCGACCGTCTCCCGCTCGGCCTCCATCGCGCGGCGTTCCAATGCGCTGATCGCTTCGCCGATGCGCGACAGCCCCTTGGCGTCGGCCTCGCCCAGCCCGGTGCGTGCGGGCAGGCCTTTGGGCTTGCCGGGAACCTCGAGCTTGTAACTATCGACCAACGCGCGGTGGACGATCAGATCGGCGTAGCGGCGGATCGGTGAGGTGAAGTGCGCGTAGCTGCCGAGCGCCAACCCGAAATGCCCGGCGTTCGCGGGGCCATAATAGGCCTGCGTCTGGCTGCGCAAAATCGCCTGCATGATTTCGGGCAGCCGGTCGTCTTCGGAAAAGCCGTCGATCAGGCGGTTGAATACCGCGGGGGTGATCACCTGTCCGAGCGCGAAACTCTGTTCAAAGGTTTCGAGATAATCCTTGAGGCTGACCAGCTTTTCGCGGCTCGGCGGCTCGTGGATGCGGTACATCACCGGCGACTTCTTCGCCTCGAGCGCCTTTGCCGCCGCGACGTTCGCCGCGATCATATAATCCTCGATCAGCCGCATCGAATCGAGCCGGTCGCGGACGCGGATTTCGGCGATCCCGCCCTGCTCGTCGAGGATCACCTGCCGTTCGGGCAGGTCGAGGTCGAGCGGCGCGCGCGCCGCGCGGGCCTTGGCGAGCAGCGCCCAGCAGGCCCACAGGTTTTGGAGCGTCGGGAGCACATCGGCATCCCAATTCTCACGCGGCGCTCCGGCGTCATACGCCGCCTGCGCATGTTCATAGGCGATGTTGGCGCGCAGCCGCACGAGCGCGCGGTTAAAACGCCATGACGTCACCTTGCCATGCTTGTCGATGACGAGGTGGCACGCCATCGCGGCGCGGTCCTGCCCCGCTTTCAGCGAGCAGACACCCGCCGACAGCGTTTCGGGCAGCATCGGGACGACCTGGTCGGGGAAATAAACGCTATTGCCGCGCCGCCGCGCCTCGCGGTCGAGCGCGCCGTCGGGGCGGACATAAAAGCTGACATCGGCGATCGCGACGATCGCGCGAAAACCGCCCTTGTTGGTCGCATCGTCGTCGGGGACCGCCCACACCGCATCATCATGGTCGCGCGCATCGATCGGGTCGATCGCGACGATCGGCAGGTCGCGCAGATCCTCGCGGCCGTCAGGGGTGAGCGGCAGCTTCGCTGCAATCTCGGCCTCGGCAAGCGTTTCGGCGCCGAACACATGCGGGATTTCGTGGCGCGCGATCGCGATCATGCTGAGCGATTTGGGCGCGAAGGGATCGCCGATGCGTTCGATGACCCTCGCCTTGATCGCGGCGCCGCGTCCGGTGAGTTCAGCGCGCACAAGGTCGCCGATACTCGCGTCGCCCTTGTCGGCCACCGCAAAGTCGTATCGCGCGCGCTTGTCGGCGGGGCGCAACCACAGCATCGGCTTGCCGCCCGGCCCCATATCCTCGACCAGCACGCCGATCACCGTCTCGCCGCCCGCCTGCAACCGCTTCATCGGATGCGCGACATGGCCGCCGCCGCGTTCTTCGGTTCGCGCCAATATGCGGTCGCCGACGCCCAGCGCGCCTTTGCGACCTTGCTCCATTACGCGCAGGCGCGGCGCCGGGCTCGCGGCCTCCCACCGTTCCGGCACCGCCCAAACCGTGCTCCCATCGATCGCCGCGACCCGCACCACCGTCACCCGCGGCAACCCGCCATGCTTGTGGAACGCGCGCCCGGCGGCCAGATCGACCAGCCCCTCGTCGGTCATGTCCTTGAGCAGCGCTTTCAACGCGATCTTGTCGTTGCCGTGCAGCGCAAAATGCTTGGCAATCTCGCGCTTCCCGACAGCCTCCTTGCTCTCTTCGATAAAGCGCAGGATCTGCTCGCGCATCGGGAGGCCGGGTTGCGGCTTGGGCTTTTTCATGAGGCGCTGTCCAATTGGTTCGCGCGGAGACGCGAAGGCGCGGAGAAGGCGTGTGGGGCCGATAAGCCTATTTCTTTATGCGGCGACGCGAAAGGCCGCAGCGCCGGAACGAGAAAACCGCTTCGCGGCAGGCACGACATCTCCGCGCCTCCGCGCCTTCGCGCGAACAAAATCAATAGGTCCGGCCGATCAGCACGCGTTCGACGGCGGGTTCGCCGGTGAAGAAGCAGACGCCGTCGGCGGGTGCGGCGTCGAGCGGGGTGTTGCGCATCGTCAGCTTCAGCGCTTTCAACTGCGCCACGATCCCGTCGAGCGCCGCGCCGGTCGGGCGCGCCCATTGCACTTCGGCCCAACCGACAACCTTGTCGTCGCCCGCAAAATGCGCGGCCAGATCGGTGACGTCGCGGCGGATATTTGCGTGAAGGCGCTGTTTGGCCTCGGCGTGCAGGCTCGTCTGGATATCCTCCAGCATCGCCACCGCTTCGGCGACAAAATCGCCCTTCGCGATGAACGCCGAATTGAGCTTGCCATCGTCCTTGTACAGCCGGTCGCGGCGGATCACCGCGACATTGCCGCCCGCCATGTCGCGCGGGCCGATCTCAAGGATGATCGGCGCACCCTTCTTGACCCAGCCCCAGCGCTTGGTCTGCGCCTTGTTGGCCCCGGCGTCGAGCAGCACCCGCACCGGTTCGCGAAACGCATCGAGCGCCTTCAAATCGGCCTCTATACCGCGGCAATAGTCGAGGATCGCCGCGTCTTCCTCATTATCGCGCAGCATCGGCACGATCACGATCTGGTGCGGCGCGATGCGCGGCGGACAGCGCAGGCCATCGTCGTCGCCGTGGGTCATGATGACGCCGCCGATCATCCGCGTCGACACACCCCAGCTCGTCGTGTGGCACAGGCTGTGGCCGCCATCCTTGTCCTGATAGCGGATGCCCGCGGCTTCGGCGAAACCGGTCCCCAGATAATGCGAGGTACCCGCCTGCAAAGCCTTGCCGTCCTGCATCATCGCTTCGATCGAATAGGTCGCGACGGCGCCCGGAAAGCGCTCGTTCTCGGGCTTTTCGCCCGCGACGACCGGCATCGCCAGCACATCCTCGGCAAAGGCACGATATATTTCGAGCGCGCGCAGCGTTTCGGCCATCGCGTCGTCGCGGTCGGCGTGCGCAGTATGTCCTTCCTGCCACAGGAATTCGCTGGTGCGCAGGAACATGCGCGTGCGCATTTCCCAGCGCACGACATTGGCCCATTGATTGACCTTGAGCGGCAGGTCGCGCCAGCTCTGCACCCAGCGGCTCATCGCGGCGCCGATCACCGTCTCCGACGTCGGGCGGACGATCAGCGGTTCTTCGAGCTTTGCTTCGGGATCAGGGATCAGCTTGCCCTTGCCGTCACCGATCAGGCGGTGGTGGGTGACAACCGCCATTTCCTTTGCAAAACCATCGACATGGTCGGCTTCCTTCTCAAAGAAGCTTAAAGGAATGAAGAGCGGGAAATAGCAGTTCTGGACCCCGGCGTCCTTGATCGCCGCGTCCATCACCGTCTGGATACGTTCCCAGATGCCGTAACCCCACGGCTTGATCACCATGCAGCCGCGCACGCCCGACTCTTCGGCCAGATCGGCCTCGGCAATGACATCCTGATACCAGGCCGCAAAGTCGGCCTGCCGGGTTACGCTGAGCGCATGTTTGACCATGAATTGTCCGTATTTCTGTCGTTGGAGGCGCCTCAGCGCCCGTCATTTCACTTCTTGGCGAGCTCGGCCTTCAGCGCGGCCACTTCGGCCTTCAGCGCGGCAATTTCGGCATCTTTCGCCTTGCTGGCGCCAGCGCCTGGAATGAAGGCGCCCGCCGCCTGCTGGAACATTTCCATATTGCGGCGGGTCAATTCGGCGAGTGGGTTCGACCCGAGCGCGCCGTCGAATGCGGCGCGAACATCCTGCTGGTTCTTGCGGAACGCCGCCATCGACGCTTCCAGATATTGCGGCACCATCGACTGCATCTTGTCGCCATACATGCCGATCAGGTGGCGCAGGAAATTGACCGGCAGCAAGGTTTCGCCGCGCGTTTCCTCGTCCATGATGATCTGCGTCAGCACATTATGCGTGATGTCCTCGCCGCTCTTAGCATCGACGACGCGAAATTCACGCCCGTCGCGCACCATGGCGCCCAGATCCTCGAGGGTGATGTAGCAGCTGCGCTCGGTATCATAGAGCCGCCGGTTGGCGTATTTCTTGATCGTGACGACGCCATCGTCCGCCGCCGCCTTGGACTTCGCCATCTTGACCCGCGCTCCTTGTTGTTCCGCATCATGGCGACCGCGCCGCGCGGGTAGTTCGATTGATCGGCGCAATAGCACCAAATTATGATGCATCGCAACATGCGCTGCCTCACAGCGGCAAACCAAATGGCGAGCGATTCGCGGATCACGCCTCCCTATTGTCGACGATGCAAACTTCGAACGCTGGGGCGTTCATGATGGGGCTGCGCAGATTGCCATGCCACTTGAAGCCACCAATCAGGCTACAGATGTAATTTAGTTTCACATGAAATCTGATTCTTGGCATTTTTTTCTCGAAAAATGGAAGTGCGAGGCACTTCGTTTCGCCATCGTCCACTCGTCGCAGCGCCATCGCGC
The DNA here is from genome assembly GCA_023422695.1 of Pseudomonadota bacterium. Taxonomy (GTDB): domain Bacteria; phylum Pseudomonadota; class Alphaproteobacteria; order Sphingomonadales; family Sphingomonadaceae; genus Sphingopyxis. The sequence continues at coordinate 14,152 of JAFAGN010000086.1, read as the reverse complement.
CGGGGCGGACATCGCCTACCTGTTGCGAAAATGGCACAGCCCTATGGTGGAGTTGAACCGGTGCCATAAAATTTTCATCAAAGGGTTGTGCAGCCGAAAATTTCTGTGTTTCTAGGGCGCAATCCGTTCACTCCAACCCTTTGAACGGTAACCGGGGAATTATATTATGAAGAAGACTAGCCTGCTAGTGCGGGGCTCGGCCCTGACTCTCGCTTTGTTCAGCGCCATGCCGGCGATGGCACAGGAGCCGATCGCTCCTGCCGATGATGCAGCCAGCGCCGATGAAGGCACGATCGTTGTCACCGGGTCGCGCATTCGCCGCCCGAACCTCGAATCGACCGTGCCGATCACCTCGATCACTGGCGAGAGCTTTTTCCAGCAGTCCGACACCAATATCGGCGACTCGCTAAACGACCTGCCGCAGCTGCGTAGCACCTTCGCCCAGCAGAATCCGGGTCTCGGCATCGGCATCGCCGGTCTGAACCTGCTCGACCTTCGCGGTCTCGGTACGTCGCGCACGCTGGTTCTGGTCAATGGCCGTCGTCACGTCCCGGCCGACATTCTCAACAACGCCGTGTCGCCCGACATCAACACGATTCCCAACGACCTCATCGAACGCGTCGACATCGTCACGGGCAGCCAGTCGGCGACCTATGGCTCAGACGCGATCGCGGGCGTCGTCAACTTCGTTCTGCGCCGCAACTATGAAGGCATCCAGCTTCGCGCCCAGGCTGGCGTCGCCGATGGCGGATACGGAGGGAACCAGTTCGTGTCGGCGATGGTCGGCAAGAATTTTGCCGACGATCGCGGCAACATCACGCTCCACGGCGAATATGCCCGTCAGTCGCGCGTTTTCGCTTCGGACATCGGCCACCTGCGTCGCCAGGACGGTCTGCTCGTCACCGACGTCGATACCGCGGGCCTGCCGAACGGCAGCGACGGCTTCCCCGATCGCGCCTTCTTCCGCGACATCCGCTCGGCCAGCATCCACCGCAACGGCTTGGTGCCTATCACGCAGTCGGGCAGCAATCCGCTGTGCGGTACCGGTATCGGTTCGACCAATGGCGCCCCTGGCGTCGGTTCGGGCTCGACGGTTGGCACTCCGTACAACTGTACCTTCATTTTTACCGACGCTGGGGCGCTGACGACTCAAACGGGTACGCGCGTAGGCCAGGGCATCATCGGCGGGATCGTTGGCGGCAACGGCCAGACCGGTCGTGAAGGCAAGCTGCTTTCGGTTTTCCCGCTCACCGAACGCTACAACTTCAACATGCTCGCGCATTTTGAGGTGAGCGAAGGATTCGAGCCCTTCATCGAAGCAAAATGGAACCGCGTGAACGCGCTTGGCAACAACGCCGGCCCGTCGTTCATTCAGGGCACCTTTGGCCAGTTCGATTTGCGCGAACGCACGCGTCTCGACAACCCGTTCCTGGTTCTGAACGATCCGACCGCGCGCACCAGGCTCGCCAACGCGATCATCGCATCGGGCTGTAACACCAGCTTGACGGCCGCTTGTAACGTGACGGGCGTGGCATCTTCGTTCAATCGCGCCACTCGTACCGATGGCAATGGATCGCAAGGCATTGGCGGCCCGCTGAACGCTGCCGATATTGCCGCGATCAACGCCGGAACCTATCGCTTCGTCACTTCGCGCAGCTTGCTTGATGTCGGCATTCGCGACGAAAAGTTCCAGCGTGACACCTACCGCATCGTGGTTGGCGCGCGCGGGTCGTTCAACGAAGATTGGAACTACGAAATTGCCGCGAACTACGGTAAGTTCGAACAGGATGTGACGACGTTCGGTTACATCGACCGTCAGAAGTTCGTGCTCGCGCTTGACGCTGGCGTGAATCCGCTGACCGGTCAGATCCAGTGCCGTTCGCAGTTCGACCCCGCAGCCCGGGTCGCCTTCGCTGGCGGCGCAGCGCGGCTCGCGAACGATATCGCATCGTGCGTCCCGTACAATCCGTTTGGCGGGACCGATAACAGCGCTTCGGTCAATTACTTCAGCTACAATGCGCGTACCAAGGCGAGCCTCGAACAGCTGAACTTCTCGGGCTTCGTGAGCGGCGACCTCAGCGGCCTGTTCGAACTGCCGGGTGGCCCGGTCAGCTTCGCACTCGGCGCCGAATATCGCCGCGAACGTGCGCGTTACCAGGACGACGATTATGTCGAAACGGGCGCCACCAACGCGGTTGTGATCGGTGAATTCGATCCGCCGACGTTTGAAGTGAAGGAAGCTTTTGCCGAACTTCGCATCCCGCTGCTCAAGGACATGCCGTTTGCGCATGAACTCAGCGTGTCGGGTGCGGGTCGCGTTTCCGACTATAAGGGCGCAGCCGGTACCGTGTGGACGTATAACGTCGGTGCAGACTATGCACCGATCGACGACATCCGCTTCCGCATTGGCTATGGTAAGGCGGTTCGCGCGCCGAACGTCTCGGAAACCGGCTTCCCGCCGGTCCCGAACTTTGCGCCGGGCTTCGCCGACCCCTGTTCGTCGGGTAACATCGCCAACAACCCCAACCGGCTTGCAAACTGCACCGCCGACTTGGGTCCGCTGCTGTCGGGCTTGCCGAACGTCGCCTATTCGCTGCCGATCGTCAGCGGAAGCAACGACCAACTGGTGCCTGAAGTGTCGAAGTCGTTGACCATTGGCGGCGTCCTGCAGCCGAGCTTCATGCCGGGCTTCTCGCTGAGCGTCGATTACTACGACATCAAGGTGAGCAACGTGATCGTGTCGCTGACCGGTCAGGCAATCGCCAACGGCTGTTACGACCAGGCTTCGCTGGATAACATTCTGTGTCAGGCGTTCACCCGCTGGCGTGGTCCGGGCAACAGCCCGGGTGGCTTCGTCCCTGGTCAGATCCTGGAAAACTCGTTGCTGTCGTCGCCGCTGAACTTCGCGAAGCGAATTCGCCGCGGCATCGACTTCAACGCGTCGTACAACACGACGCTGGGTAGCGATGTGAAGCTCGCCACGAGCCTCATCTATGTTCATGGCCTCCAGTCGAGCAACTTCGAAAACCCGTCGTTGCCGAACTTCGAAAACCGTCTGCTCAGCGAGCTTGGCGATCCGAAGGATGAACTGCGCCTGGATGCCGACGTGTCGTACAAGAACTTCACGCTCGGGTATCGCATGCGCTACATCGGCCCGATGTATGTGAACGCCTATGAAGACTTCAACGAGCTGCCCTCGGCCTGCACCGCAGCCGGTTGCCCGCCCGTGAACCTTGACTATGCGGACACTCAGAAGTTCTCGAGCGTGTTCTATCACGACCTGCGCTTCACGTTCGATATCGACAGCTCCGGTAGCTTCGGCAAGAGCTTCCAGTTCTATGCCGGTGTGGACAACCTGTTCAACAAGAAGCCGCCGCTCGGCAGCACTGCAACGGGTGCCGGCAGCGCGATCTACGACATTCGTGGTCGTAGCGTTTACGCTGGCGCTCGCGCCCGCTTCTAATCGCGACGCGATCGGAATAGATTGGGGGTCGGGACGTTGTTCCGGCCCCTTTTCTTTGGTCAAAAGGACAGATTTTGCAGCTGAGCAATCACGACGCCGAACGTCTGGCAAAGGAAGGCGTCGATGCGCTGCAACGCGGGCAGTCGGCTATCGCCCGCGCGCGCTTTGAAACGATTACTCAAAGCGGCCGCGCCAATGCCCAGATCTGGCTGCTGCTGGCGGTCGCCTGTCGTTCCGACAACGACAAGATCGCCGAAGAGGCGGCACTCGATCAGTTGCTCGCGCTCGAGCCGCAAGCGGTGCGCGGTCACATCATGAAGGGCGATTGCCGCGCCGCCGCAGGCGATGATCGCAACGCGCTGCAACGCTATGAGATCGCGCTCCTGGTCGCCCAAAATCAGGAACTCCCACCCGACTTGCTTGGCGAAGCGCAGCGCGCCGAAGCCTGGGTCCAGGCGTTCAAAACGCGCATCGTCGAACAGCGCGAGCGCAAGCTTGCCGACGCCGGGCTGCCGCCGCATGCGCGCAGCGCCCGTTTCCAGCATTCACTGGACATTCTGGCCGGTCGCAAGCGCATCTTTGTGCAGGAGCCGACCGGCTATTACGTCCCCGAGCTGCCGCAGATTCAGTTTTTCGATCCCGCCGATTTCGACTGGGTTCCGGCGCTGGAAGCGACGACCGACGCCATTCGGGACGAGGTTGTGGCGTTGCTGGCGGCAGGCGGCGAGGGATTCCGGCCCTATATGACGTCGCACGTCGATCAGGCACGCGCCGACGCCAATCCCCTGCTCGACAACAGCGATTGGAGCACCTTGTTCTTCGCCGAAAATGGTGCGCTGTCGGACGATGTCATCGCCCGCTGCCCCAGAACTTGGGAGGCGGTTAATGCCGTACCGCTACCCTGGATCGCCAGCTCGCCGACGGTGATGTTCTCGCTGCTCCGCCCCGGCGCGCGGATTGCCCCGCACAACGGGATGCACAACGCCCGGCTGATCTGCCACCTGCCGCTTATCGTCCCCCCGAATTGCGGCTTTCGCGTCGGCAATGACGTGCGCCAGTGGGAAGAAGGCAAGCTGCTGATCTTTGACGACACGATTGAGCATGAGGCGTGGAACGACAGCGGCGAGGATCGCGTCGTGCTGATCTTCGACATCTGGCGTCCCGAACTTAGCGGCCGTGAACGTCAGGAAATTGCGACCTTCTTTGCCAACCCGGCGCTGGACTGAGGCGCATGGGCCAGTCGAACATCGCCGAACGCGCCAATGGGTTGCTCAGCGCCGGTCGCGCGCAGGCGGCGGTCGACCTGCTTATCGAAGCCGCCAAACGCGGCAATGGCGATGCGCTGTACGAACTCGCGCTGTGGCATGTCTATGGCACGCCGGTACCGCGCAGCTTTGCCGCGGCGCGGGCGCTGTTCGAAAAGGCGGGCGCCGCGGGGCACCGCGGCGGGGCGCTGACCCATGCGGTGTTCGTCGCGCTTGGCGCGGGCGGTCCGGCGAATTGGGGCGCGGCGCTCGCGTCGCTAGAAAAAACAGCCGATGGCGATCCCGTTGCCGCCCATCAGCGTCACTTGATCGGCGCGATGTCGCTGACAGCCGACGGCAACCCCGCCGCGACCGCGTCGCTCGAAACCATATCGACCAGCCCGCAGATTGCCGTCGCGCGGGCGCTGTTCACCGCTGAGGAATGCGCGCATATCCGGGCGCTGTCGGCGCCCAAGATGGTCCCGTCGGTCGTCGTTGATCCGCAAACCCGCCGCGAAATTCCGCACCCGGTCCGCACCTCCGAGGGTACGGTGCTCGGCCCGATCCAGCAGGATCTGGTGATCCACGCACTCGACCGGCGGATCGCGGCGGCCAGCGGCACGCGCGTCGAACAGGGCGAGCCGCTGACGGTGCTGCGCTATGCGCCGGGACAGCAATATCGGCTGCACCACGACTGCCTGCCCGGCGAGGCCAATCAGCGTGTGATGACCGCGATTATGTACCTCAACGACGATTATGACGGCGGTGCGACGCAGTTTCCGGCGACCGACACCGAGTTTCGCGGACAGACGGGCGACATGATTCTGTTCGCCAACACGCTACCCGATGGCCAGGTCGACGAACGCAGCCGCCACGCCGGTCTGCCCGTCACCCGCGGCGAAAAATGGATCTGCACCCGCTGGATCCGCGCCCGCGATTTCGATCCGTGGGGGATGCGCCCGGCTTAGCGCCAGCCACGCTCGAACCGTCGGCCCAGCCCGGTGAGCAGTTCATATTGCGACAGCCCGCTCTGCGCCGAAACCGTTGGCAGATCATAGTCGAGGCTGAGCCAGTCGCCCTCGCCCACCCCCGCCGCATCGCTGGCATCGAAGGCGGTCAGGTCCATCGACACGCGCCCGACTAGCGGCAGCACCTGCCCTTGCCATGTCGCGCCGCCGCTCCCTGCGTGGCAGCGGAGATAGCCGTCGGCATAACCCAGATTCGCCACCGCAATGCGGCTGTCGCGGCGCGCGGTCCACGACGCGCCATAACCGACGGTTTCGCCCGCCGGGACCTTCCGTACTTGCAGCACGCGTGCTTCGGGAAACGCCAGCTGGCCGATATGGCCCGCCGCCTCGGGGCGCGGAATACCGCCGTAGAGCGCGATCCCGGGACGCGTCAGATCGAACGCATAGTCAGCGCCCAGGCAGATGCCCGCGCTGTTCGCCAGGCTGTAGCGCCGCGCCGGGATCCGCTTGCGGAGCGCCTGAAACGCGGCCAGCTGCCGCGCATTCTGCTCGCTGTCCTCGTCGGCCGAGGCCAAATGGCTGAGCAAGGTTTCGATCGCCAGCCCGTCGAGCGCGCCGCCGACCGCTTCTTCCATGCGCAGCCCCAGCCGGTTCATGCCCGTATCGACCATCACATCGCACGGCCGCCCCTCGCCCGCATTGCGCCAGCGGCGCACCTGTTCGATGCTGTTCAGCACCGGACGCGCGGGCAGCAGCCGCGCGGCGGCCATGTCGCTGTCGCTGACCCCGTGCAGGACCGACAGCGATACCTCGGCCGGCAACGGCATCAGCGCCGCGGCCTCGGCCCAGGTGGCGACGAAAAAGTCGCGGCATCCCGCAGTAGCCAGATGCAGCATCACCTCGCGCGCGCCGAGCCCATAGCCGTCGGCTTTGAGCGCCGCGCCGCACGCCGCCGCACCGCTTTGCCGCGCCAGCCAGCGCCAGTTGGCAACGAGCGCTTCGGACGAAAGGTGCAGGCGGAGCGGAGACGGCACGGCGATCATGGCTGTGCCCCTATACGGGTTCGCGGGCGCCGCCAATGGGGTGGATCAGGCGGCGGGCGGCGTCGACGGCGCCTTGTCCCATTGTCCCTCGACCGGATCCTTCAGCATGAAGGCGGTGACCAAGAACGCGACCAGCACGACGAGCCAGGTGTACCACAGCCCCGAATAGGCATTGCCGGTCTTGGCGATGATGAAGCTCGCGATCAGCGGCAGGAAACCGCCGAAATAACCGGTCCCGATATGATAGGGGATCGACAGCGACGAATAGCGCACATGCGGCGGGAACATTTCGGACAGCAGCGCCGCAACCGGGCCATAGGTAAAGCCCGACAAGGCGCTGAGCCCCAGCAGCGCCAGGAAGATGATCGCGATGCTCCCCCACCCCGGCACCTGCTTGGCGAAATCATAGCCGCTGGCCTCGAGCGCGGGTTTCAGCAACGCGGGATCCTCGCTCGCCACCTCGCGGTCGCCTATCCGGATTTTCACGCTGTCGAAGCCGCTATCGCTCTGGACGACGGTGTAAGGCACGCCGAGCTTGGTGAGCTCGCCCAGCGTCTGGCCGCACGCGGTGGCCTGTTTCTGTGCAAAGGGATCGAAGCTGCACTGCGACCCGGTGACGGTCACCGGCGTCCGCTCGGCGGCGGCGGTCAGCGCCGGATTGCCGACGCTGCCCATCCACCAGAATAGCGGGAACAACAGCAGCAGCGTCGCGCCATACCCCCACACGATCGGTTTCTTGCGCCCGACGCGATCGGACAGATGCCCCGCCCAGATGAAAAAGCCCATGCCGACCGCGGCGGCAACCCCGACGATGATTTCGGCGGCGGTATCCTCGACCTTCATCGGTCCTTTCAGGAACGAGAGGCCAGAGAACATCGCGGTGTACCAGATGACCGTCAGGCCCGCGGCGATCCCGAACAGCGCGATGAAGATGCGGCGCGGGTTGCCGGGATAGGTAAAGCTTTCCTTGAGCGGGTTCTTCGCCAGCTCGCCCTGCGCCTTCATCGCCTTGAACACCGGACTTTCGGACAGCTTCAGCCGCATCCACAACGAGATCGCGAGCAGGATCAGCGACAGCAGGAACGGCACCCGCCACCCCCAGCTTTCCCAGACCGCATCGGGCATCAACGCCTTACATCCCAGCACGACGACCAGGCTGAGCACAAAGCCGCCGACGACGCTCGCCTGGATGAAGCTGGTGTAAAAGCCGCGCTTTCCGGGCGGCGAATGTTCGGCAACATACACCGCTGCGCCGCCATATTCGCCGCCGAGCGCCAGCCCCTGCAACACGCGGAGCAGGATGACGATGATCGGCGCCGCGATCCCGATCGTCGCCGCCGACGGGATCATGCCGACCCCGGCGGTCGCGACGCCCATCAGCGTGACGGTGACCAGAAACGTATATTTGCGCCCGAGCCGGTCGCCAAGAAAACCGAACAGCACCGCGCCGAGGGGACGGAACCCGAACCCGACCGCGAACCCCGCCCAGACCAGCAAGGTTTCCAGCGTCGCATTGTCGCTGGGGAAAAACGCCTTGCCGATGATCGCGGCGAGCGTGCCGTAGATGAAGAAATCATACCATTCGAACACGGTGCCCGCCGACGATGCGGCGATGACCATGCGGATTTCCTTTTGCGTCGGTTCGTAAACGGCGCCCGCGGCACTGGCTTCGGTCATATAATTCTGGCTCCCCCACCCGGTCGGGCTTGATCTTTTTTCCGTTCGCATCGAGCGAAGTCGAGATGCCGCGCACGCTTCGTCGGAACGGCGTGTCTCGACTTCGCTCGACACGAACGGTTACGCTACGTCTAGTTGCACCGCTGCGGCGCGCAAGCCTTCTTGGCGCGAACCGTCGTTCGTGTCAGACTGCGATCATGCAGTTCATCGACCTTTCGATCCCGATCACCAACGACGTTATCTCCGACCCGCCGGTGATGCGGCCGCAGATCACCTATATGACCCACGAAAATACGTGGGAGCAGATCGCGATATTCTTTCCCGGGCTGACGCGCGACGACCTGCCCGACGGCGAAGGCTGGGCGGTCGAGATGCTCTCGCTCAGCACCCACAACGGCACCCATATGGACGCGCCCTGGCATTATCATTCGACCACCGACAGCGGCGCCTCCCCTGCCCGGTCGATCGACGAAGCCCCGCTCGACCTGTTCTTCCGCCCGGGCGTGAAGCTCGACTTCTCCGACCGCCCGCACGGTCATGTGATCAGCGGGGCCGAGGTCGAAACGGAATTGGCGCGGACCGGGCATGATCTGCGACCGTTCGATATCGTGCTGGTTCAGTCGGGCGCGGTCTATGGCACCGACAATTTCACCGACCAAGGCTGCGGCATGGGCGCCGAGGCGACGCTGTACCTGACGGAGCGCGGCGTACAGGTCGTCGGCACCGACGCGTGGAGCTGGGACGCGCCGTTCAGCCACACCGCACGCCGCTGGGCCGAAACGCGCGACCCGTCGATCATCTGGGAAGGCCACAAGGCCGGGCGCGTCCGGCCTTATTACCAGATCGAAAAACTGACCAATCTGGCGGCAATCCCGGCAACCGGTTTCACCTTCAGCTGCTTCCCGGTGAAGATCGAGCGCGCGAGTGCCGGGTGGATCCGGGCGGTGGCGTTGGTCGATGATTGAGGTTTGGACATAGTGCGCTGCATCTCGGAACGGCGGCTAACGACCAATAGCTGCCGGGCTGCGGGAGCTCATACTGGAGAGAGATTCGCGCAGAGTTCGAAGAGTTCGCAGAGAACGCAGAGAGCGAAAAGATTGATCACGCGGAGCCGCGGAGCCGCGGAGAAGAAGGAAGGAGCGGCACAGCCGCTCATCAAAACGGGCGTGGATCGCTGAGATATCAAACGATCCATCATCGGCAACGACTTCAGCTCCGCGTCTCCGCGTCTCCGCGTGAATCCCTCTATCTTCTCTGCGTTCTCTGCGAACTCTGCGCGAATCTTCTCTCGCCCAGACGGCGGCTCTCCACCCCAAAGCCGCGATTACCCTCAGCTACAAGTTCACCGTCGCCAGCATCCACAACGTCCATCCACCGAGCGCCAGCAGCGTGATCCACGTCGCTGCAACCCCGATCTGACGCGTCACCGGCGGCTTGCCCGGCTCGATAGGGGCATGCAGCCCGACGATATGCGCCACGCGGCCGATCAGAAACAGCGCCCCGATCACCATCAGCGCCATATGATTGGCGCGCGCGCTTTCCAGCAACCCGAGCAGGATGACGACGATCGGCGCATGTTCGGCGAGATTGCCGTGACTGCGGCTGGCCGCGATCAGCTTGGCATCGCCATGGTCGCCGAACGCCGCCTTCAGGCGCAGCCGCTGGCGCACCGTCAGCATCGCGGTGAACAACAACAGCAGCGCACACACCGCGCCGACAAAGGCGGTTACTGGCAAGGTCATTTGATTTCTCCCCCAAACTTCATCGTCGCCCGTCATTGCGAGCGTAGCGAAGCAATCCAGAGCGGTTTACGCTACTCTGGATGGCTTCGCTACGCTCGCGATGACGATGGCGTCAAAATAGCCGCGATCCGTTCGGAACCGGCACATCGGGCGCGAAAAGGATCACTGCGCCCTGCTCATCCGCAAAACCAAGCGTCAGCACCTCGGACAGAAATTTGCCGATCTGACGCGGCGGGAAGTTGACCACCGCGGCGACCTGTCGCCCGATGAGGTCGTCCAGCGCGTAGCGATCGACGATCTGCGCGCTGCTTTTCTTCACGCCGACTGCCGGGCCGAAGTCGATCTTCAGCTTGAATGCGGGCTTGCGCGCTTCGGGGAAGGGCGCGGCCTCGACGATCGTACCGATGCGGATGTCGACGCGGAGGAAATCGTCGAAGGTGATTTCGGACGCCGCACCTGCGTCATTGTCGTGATTAACGTGCAATCCTTCAACTCCGTTCGCCCTGAGCTTGTCGAAGGGCCGTTCTTCACTTCAACGCCGTAGAAGAAAGGGCGGTGCTTCGACAAGCTCAGCACGAACGGAGTTGGGGGATCACTCCATCTCCAAAATCACCGCATCGACCGCCAGGCTGTCGCCTTGCGCCGCGTTGACGGTCTTGACCGTCCCCGCCTTCTCGGCGCGGAGGATATTTTCCATCTTCATCGCCTCGACCGTCGCGAGCGGCTGGCCCGCCTCGACCTTGTCGCCTTCACCGACGTGCAGCGCGACAAGCAGGCCCGGCATCGGGCAGATGAGGAATTTCGACAGGTCGGGCGGGATCTTCTCGATCATGTGCGACGCCAGCGGCGCGACATGCCACGGCAACACGCGCACGTCATGGATGCGCCCGCGCGTCGTCATCTTCCAGCCCGTGCGCGTCTTGGCGACCTTCACCGCCAGCTCGCTGTCGTCGATCTCGGCCACCACCAGCCGGTCGCCCGGTGTGTATTCCAGCGCGATGTCGACCTTGTCGCCATCGACCTTGATATGCTTGTGGCCGACCTTCACCTTGTGGCTCGTGCCGCCGATCGTCACCTGCCACTTCGCGGGCGGCTCGAGCCGGTCGCCGAGCTGGCCGTCGGTGCGCCGCGCACGATCGGCCTCGGCGCTCGCCATGAAGCCCGCGATCGCCGCGAGCGCGCGCGTCACCGCTTCATCCGCCGGCGCGCCGTGGAAACCCTCGGGATATTCCTCGGCGATAAAGCCCGTCGTCAGCTCGCCCGAGCGGAAGCGCGGGTGCTGCATGATCGCCGAGACGAAGTCGATATTGTGGCCGAGCCCTTCGAGCTCGAAGCGGTCGAGCGCCGCGATCTGCAGGTCGGCGGCTTCGTCGCGCGTCTTGCCCCACGTCACCAGCTTGGCGATCATCGGGTCGTAGAAGATCGACACTTCGCCGCCCTCCTCGACCCCCGCGTCGACGCGCACGCCGTCGACCCCGCGCTCATCGCCCTTCCACGCCGGGACCGGGGTACGGTAGCGCACCAGCCGCCCCGTCGAGGGCAGGAAGCCGCGGTACGGATCTTCGGCATAGACGCGGTTTTCGATCGCCCAGCCGTCGATCTTGATGTCGTCTTGCGTCATCGCGAGCTTCTCGCCCGCCGCAACGCGGATCATCTGCTCGACCAGGTCGATGCCGGTGATCGCCTCGGTCACCGGATGCTCGACCTGCAGGCGCGTGTTCATTTCGAGGAAGTAGAAGCTCTCGCCCGTCGGATCGGCACCCGACACGATCAGCTCGACCGTACCCGCGCTGTAATAGCCAACGGCTTTCGACAGCGCGACGCACTGCTCGCCCATCGCTTTGCGCATCTTGTCGGTGACGAACGGCGACGGCGCTTCCTCGACCACCTTCTGGTGGCGGCGCTGAATCGAACATTCGCGCTCGTTCAAATAGAGCACATTGCCGTGCTGGTCGCCAAGGATTTGGATTTCGATGTGGCGCGGATTCAGGATGAACTTCTCGATAAAGACACGGTCGTCGCCGAAGCTGTTGAGCCCCTCGCGCTTCGTCGCCTCAAACCCCTCACGGACATCCTTTTCGTCATAGGCGAGCCGCATCCCCTTGCCGCCGCCGCCCGCCGACGCCTTCATCATCACCGGATAGCCGATCTCGTTGCTGATCTCGACTGCATGTTCGGTGTCGCGGATCTCGCCGACGAAGCCCGGGACGACATTGACCCCCGCTTCCTTCGCCAGCTTCTTCGACTCGATCTTGTCGCCCATCGCGGCGATCGCGTTCACCGGCGGACCGATGAAGGCGATATTTTCCTTGGCCAGCGCCTCGGCAAAGCTGGTGCGTTCGGATAGGAAGCCATAGCCCGGATGCACCGCCTCGGCGCCGGTTTGCTTGCACGCGGCGATGATCTTGTCGGCGATCAGATAGGATTCGGACGCGGGCGACGCGCCGATATGCACGGCTTCGTCCGCCATCTGCACAAAGGGCGCGCGCGCGTCGGCGTCCGAATAGACGGCGACGGTCGCGATGCCCATGCGGCGCGCGGTCTTGATGACGCGGCAGGCGATTTCGCCGCGGTTGGCGATCAGGATTTTCTTGAACATCAATATTCCTCGACAAGTGCCTGGAGTTCGGCGGTCCGCGCCTTGGTCAGCCGCGCCATGCAGCCGCTGTGCAGCATCGGCGCCATGCTGCCGCCGCGTGCCGCAAAACTTTCGTTCAAACATTGCTGGTCGCGATAGGTCAGCCACGCCCGCTGCGATGCCAGCAACGTCGCGTCATGCGTCGGCTGGCTGTCATATGCGCGGTCGATATGCTTGTCGCGCTCGCGCATCGCCGCGACGGTCAGCTTCCACTCCGCGTTCATGGCGGCGTCGGCGACCTCATATTCCTTGCCCGCGCAATAGTTCATCTCGACCTGATAGCGCTGGTTGTCGCAATCGATCGGCGGATCATCAGCCGCGGTGCCGAGCATCAGGAGCACGGCCAGGATCACTCCGCCGCCTCCATCTGCGCCGCCTGCCGCATCGGCTCTTCACCTTCCATCGCCTTTAGCCCCAGCTTCGCGAACAACGCCGCGTCCTTGCTGTCGCCGGCGTTCGCCGTCGTCAGCAGCTTGTCGCCGGTAAAGATGCTGTTCGCGCCTGCCATGAAGCACAGCGCCTGCGTCGCCTCCGACATACTCTCGCGCCCCGCGCTCAGCCGCACCATGCTCATCGGCATCGTGATGCGCGCGACCGCGATGGTGCGGACGAACTCAATGTCGTCGATCTTCGCCAGCGGGGTGTCCGCCAGCATGTCGCCGAGCACAGTCCCCTTCACCGGCACCAGCGCGTTGATCGGCACGCTGCCCGGATGTTCGGGCAGGGTCGCGAGCGCATGGATAAAGCCGACGCGGTCGGCGCGCGTCTCGCCCATGCCGACAATCCCGCCGCTGCACACATTGATCCCCGCGCTGCGGACTTCTTCCAGCGTATCGAGCCGCTCCTGGAACGTCCGCGTCGTGATGACATTGCCGTAATTTTCCGGCGAGGTGTCGATGTTGTGGTTGTAATAATCGAGCCCCGCTACCGCGAGCTGCTGCGCCTGCTCCTTGCTCAGCATCCCCAGCGTCATGCACGTTTCCATGCCCATCGCGCGCACGCCTTCGACCATTTCGACGATCGCGGGCATGTCGCGGTCCTTGGGGTTGCGCCACGCGGCGCCCATGCAGAAGCGCTTCGAGCCCGAATCCTTCGCCTGCGCCGCGGCTTGCAGCACCGCGCGCACATCCATCAGCTTCGTGGCCTTCAGCCCGCTGTCGGCGCTCTTGGATTGCGAGCAATAACCGCAATCCTCGACGCAGCCGCCCGTCTTGATGCTGAGCAGGGTGCACAGCTGAATCTCGCCGCGCGCATGGTGGCGCCGGTGGACGCTTTGCGCTTCCCACATCAGCTCGTCGAACGGCAGGTCGAACAGCTCCGCAATTTCTTCGCGGGTCCAGTCGCGGCGAACTTGGTCGCCTGTCTCTTATTCACATA
>JAFAGN010000044.1 GCA_023422695.1 Pseudomonadota bacterium | reverse complement strand
GCCCAATCCTGATCATTGAGCCAGAAGGCGGCGCGCGAGAATAGCAGCGGCAATTTCGTGCTGCCGTTCGGTACCCGCGCCAATCCGTCGGCAAGCAATCCCAGCCATTGCGCCACCCCGGCGCGCGGGGTCGTCACCGCCTGATCGGGCAGCAACAGCATCGGATCCTCGCGCTGTCCCGCCGCCAGCGCAATCCGCCCGCGCAGCCGCGTGGCGGCATCGCGCTGCTCCGCCTTGTCGAGCGTCGCCGCCAGCCGCAGCGCGACCAGCTGGCTCGTCCGGTCGGTCAGGACGATCTCGTCGGTCAACGTGGTGGCGGCATCGGCGCGGCCCGTCGCCAACTGGACCAGTGCCACCTGCAAGCTCAGCGCCGGTTCGGCGCGCGTGCGCCCGCTGGCGTCCAGCAGATGCCGTTCGGGCTGCTTCACGCGCGCGCCGACATCGATCCAGGCATTGACCGTGGGCAGGATCAGCCGCCCGATCGTGTCGGCCCCCGTCTTGTCGCTGCGCCCCGCCATGATGTCCCGCGCGGCTTTCCAGTCCGACCGCCGCATCGCATCGACCAGCAGCACCAGTTGCGCATCGAACCGGCGATCGCCCGCGGTCCACAGCTGCAACGCCGCGCTGCGCGCCGCCGCCAGGTCGCCCGCCTCGATCGCCTGTTCCAATATCCGCCCGCGCACCCCGGGGAGCGCCGGGGCTAGGCTAGCCGCGTCGGTCAGCGCCGCCAATGCAGCAGCAGGCTCGCCGCCCTCCTCGGCCAGTCGCGCGCGGACCAGCGCATTCAGCGCCGCGCCGCTATCGTCGGCGGCCTGCGCTGGCGTCGCCGCGGCGAGTGCACCGACGGCCAGAAAAACCCGCGCGAGCTTACATGTTCGGGTAATTTGGGCCTCCGCCGCCTTCGGGGGTGACCCAGTTGATATTCTGGGTCGGATCCTTGATGTCGCACGTCTTGCAATGGACGCAATTCTGCGCGTTGATCACGAACTTCGGATCGCCCTCTTCCTCGCCGACGATTTCATAGACTCCGGCGGGACAATAGCGCTGCGCGGGTTCGTCATAGAGCGGCAGGTTGTAGGCCACCGGAATTGACGGGTCCTTCAACTGCAAATGGACCGGCTGGTCTTCCTCATGGTTGGTGTTCGAAATGAACACCGACGATAGACGGTCAAAGGTCAGCACCCCGTCGGGCTTCGGATAATCCGGCTTCGGCATCATGTCGGCGCGGTACAGGCTCTCATTGTCCGGATGATGCTTCATCGTGAACGGCACTTTGATCTTGAGCGTTTCGAGCCACATCGTGATTCCCGACAGGATCGTCCCGCCCAGATCGCCCCATTTTTCGACGAGCGGCAGGACGTTGCGCACGACGCTGAGTTCCTTCTTGACCCAGCTGTCGTCATAGGCCGCCTGATAGGCGTCGAGCGTGTCGCTGCCGCGCCCAGCGGTCACCGCCGCAAACGCCGCCTCGGCCGCCATCATCCCCGATTTCATCGCGGTGTGAGTCCCCTTGATGCGCGGCACGTTCAGGAACCCGGCACTATCGCCGATCAGCGCGCCGCCGGGGAAGGCCAGCTTCGGAACCGACTGATAACCGCCGTCGCTGATCGCGCGCGCGCCATAGGACACGCGCTTGCCGCCCTTCAAAATCTTCGCAATCTCGGGATGCGTCTTCCACTTTTGCATCTCCTGGAAGGGCGAGATGTGCGGATTGCGATAATTGAGCCAGGTGACGAACCCCAGCGCGACCTGCCCGTTCGCCTGATGATAGAGGAACCCGCCACCATTGGCGTGCTCGTCGAGCGGCCAGCCCTGCGTGTGGATGACACGGCCCGGCGCGTGGTTTTCGGGATCGATGTCCCACAATTCCTTGACCCCAAGGCCATAGACCTGCGGCTCGCAATCGGCGTCGAGCGCAAATTGCGGTTTCAGCATCTTGGTCAGATGGCCGCGCACGCCTTCACCGAAGAAGGTGTATTTGGCATGGAGTTCCAGCCCCGGCGCATAGTCGGCCTTGTGGCTACCGTCGCGCGCGACGCCCATGTCGCCCGTCGCGACGCCTTTGACCGAACCGTCATCGTTATAGAGGATTTCAGCCGCCGGAAAGCCCGGGAAGATTTCGACCCCCAGCCCTTCGGCCTGCTCGGCCAGCCAGCGGCACAGATTGCCCAGGCTGCCGGTGTAGGTTCCCTTGTTGTGCATGAAACCGGGGGTGATGAAGTGCGGCACCCCGATCTTCTTGGTCTTGGTCAGCACCCAATGCTGGTTGTCGTTGACCGGCACTTCGGCCATCGGACAGCCCATGTCGCGCCATTCGGGAAGCAGTTCGTCGAGCGACTTTGGGTCGATCACCGCGCCCGACAGGATGTGCGCGCCGACCTCGGACCCTTTTTCCAGGATACAGACCGACAGCTCGCTGCCCGCTTCATTGGCCAGTTGTTTCAGGCGGATCGCCGCCGAAAGTCCCGCCGGACCCGCGCCGACGATGACCACGTCATAGGGCATCGATTCCCGTTCGCTCACCGCAAATACCTTTCTGCCGTCCCAGCGCGGACATTCATCGCGTCCTGCGCTCATTCTGTCACGAATTGCGATGCCCGCCAATTGACGGGTCCGTCAACTGCCTGTTTGAAGATTTCATATGGGTGGGTCGCAATCATTGGCGCTGGCGGAAAGCATTACCGACTGGTGGTCGCTGGCGGGCGTCGACGCGCTCGTCGGTGAGGAACCGGCGGGCTGGCTGGTGCTGCCTCCGGCGAATGACGCTGCGGCACCGCGGCCCAAACCGACGCTTGCCCCCGAACCCGAAGCCGCGCCGCTGCCCGCAGCACTCCAGCGGCAGGAGGCACCGCAGGCTGCGAAGCCCAAGGGACCGGTCATCTTTCCCGACGGCTGGGACGAATTTCAGCACTGGCTGGCGACCGGCGACGATGTGCCGGGCAGCCAGTGGGACGCACGGCGCATATTGCCCGTCGGCCAGGCGGGGGCGCCGCTGATGCTGCTCACCGCATGGCCCGAAATCGACGACCAGCGCGACGGCGCCCTGTTCACCGGCGCCGCGGGGCAATTGCTCGACGCTATGCTGCGCGCGATCGGCACCACCCGCGACGCCTGTTATATGGCCAGCCTCGCGGTCACCCGTCCCGCGGGCGGGCGGTGCGACGGCGCCGATGCTGCCGAGCTTGACCGCTTGCTGTGGCATCACCTGAAACTGGCGCGGCCCGAAAGGCTGCTGCTGATCGGCAGCGACATCGTCCGGATGGCGGCGGCGACCGGGCTGCCCGAAAGCCGCGGCAAGTTACTCGATATTAACCAAGATGGCGGCAAGGTGGAGACAGTGGCTGTGGCGCATCCCGCGATGCTTCTGGCCCGGCCCGCGCAAAAGGCGGCGGCCTGGGACAGCCTGAAACTGCTCAACCGGGGACGTTGACAGATGAACATGATGACCAGAACCTTGATTTCCAGCGTAATTTTGGCGGCAGCAACCGCGGCGACGCCCGTATTGGCCGCCGATGCGAGCAGTCGCGACATGGTGGCCGCGCCGCAAACGGTACCCGACATTCTGACGTCGAAACAGAAACAACATTATACGCAGATATTGACCGCGATCCGGGGTCAGCGCTGGGCCGATGCCAAGGCGTTGCTCGACGGCGGCGACGCCGACGCAAAGGGCGGGCCGCTCGACGATTTCCTGCGCGCCGAACTGCTCACCGCCGCGAACAGCCCGCGCGCCGAGGTGAGCGACATCGTCCCGATCCTGTCGCGCTCGCCTTATCTGCCGCAGGCCGAACAGCTGGGCCGCCTCGCTACGAAGCGCGGCGCCACCGATTTGCCGTCGCTGCCGATGCAGGCGCGTCTCGCCTGGGCCGGCAGCGCGCCGCGCCGTCTGGGCGCCGATGCGGTCAGCAGCGATCCCGCCGCCGCGGCGCTGACCCGCACCATCCCCGACCGGATCAAGAACGACGATCCCGCCGGCGCCGAAGCTTTGCTCAATGCGGTCGCCGACCGGCTGACCCCCGAAGCGCGCGACGAATGGCGCCAAAAGGTCGCCTGGTCCTATTATATCGAAAATGACGACGCGAACGCGCTGCGGCTCGCTGCCGACTGTTCGGGCGGGCGCAGCGCCTGGTCGACGCAGGGCGCCTGGGTTCAGGGGCTGGCCGCGTGGCGCACGCAGGATTATCGCACCGCGCTGACCGCCTTTGACCGCGTGTCGCGCGAGGCGCCCGACAGCGAGCTTCGCGCTGCCGCTCATTATTGGGCCGCGCGCGCCGCGATCGCCGCAGGCGAACCCGCATCGGTGCAATCGCGCCTGCGCGCCGCCGCCGCGAACGAAGAAACCTTCTATGGCATGCTCGCGGTCGAAACGCTCGGCATCGCGCCCAACAGCCAGCGCGAACTGGTCCGAGCCGACCGGTCAGCGTGGCGCGCGCTCGAAAGCCTGCCCAACGTCCGCGCCGCGATGGCACTGTCCGAAATCGGCGAGGATAAATATGCCGACGCAGTGCTGCGCCATCAGGCGCGGATCGGCGACGCGCGGCAGCATGAACAGCTGCTCGCGCTGGCGGGATCGCTCAGCCTGCCCGAAACCCAGCTCTACCTCGCGCACAACACCCCGCAAGGCCGCAAGCCCGCCGCACAGGCGCGCTACCCGCAGCCGAAATGGGAACCCAATGGCGGGTGGAAGGTCGACCCGGCGCTGGTGTTCGCCCACACCTTGCAGGAATCGCGCTTCCAGCGCGCCGTGGTCAGCCCGGCGGGCGCCAAGGGGTTGATGCAGGTGCGGCCCGGCACCGCGCGCGACGTCGCGCGCTGGCGCGGCGACAGCATCGACACGCGCGACCTGTCGATCCCCGCCGTCAACATGGATATGGGGCAAAGCTATCTGCAATATCTTGCCCGCGACGCATCGACCGGCGGCCAGCTGCCCAAGGTGATCGCCGCGTATAACGCCGGTCCCGCCCCGATCGCGCGCTGGCAGTCCGAAATCCGCGATAATGGCGACCCGCTGCTCTATATGGAATCGATCCCCTATTGGGAAACGCGCGGCTATGTCGGCATCGTGCTGCGCAATTATTGGATGTACGAGGCGCAGCAGGGCAAACCGTCGGTCAGCCGCGCCGCGCTGGCGCAAGGCAAATGGCCGCGCTTCCCCGATGGCAAGGACCGCACCCGGCTGACCTACGCAGGTGGCCTGGCCAATGCCGATTGACGAAAGCCTGACGTTCAAGCCGGTGCGGATCGCACTGCTGACGATTTCGGACAGCCGCAGCGCGGCCAACGATCGCTCGGGCGACAAGCTCGAAGAATTGCTGACCAGCGCAGGCCATGTTCTGGCGGCGCGGGCCATCATCAAGGACGAGACCGACCTGATCGTCTCGCGCCTCCACAACTGGATCGACGACCCGGACGTCGATGTGGTCATCACCACCGGCGGCACCGGACTGACGGGGCGCGACGTGACGCCCGAAGCGCTGCACCGGCTCGACGGCAAGGACATTCCGGGGTTCGGCGAGCTGTTCCGCTGGCTGAGCTACCAGACGATCGGTACCTCGACGATCCAGTCGCGCGCCTGCGCAGTTGTCGCCCGCGGCACCTATATCTTTGCACTCCCGGGCTCGACGGGGGCGGTGAACGACGCATGGGAGGGCATTTTGGCAACCCAGCTCGACAGCCGCAACCGCCCCTGCAACTTCGTCGACCTGATGCCGCGGCTTACCGAATGATCGTCGCCCCCGCGAAGGCGGGGGCCGCTGACCGCCCTTCTCCGCGCCGCTGCGTAAGCCGCTAGCGGCCCCCTCCTCCGCGGGGGCGACAAACAATTTGTTCTTTATTTGTTCTCATTAGACAGATAAAGTGCGGCAGTGGAACCCGCCAAACCCCTCCCCCCGATCTCCGGCCGCGGCGCCCCCGCCAACCCGCGCCCGACGCGCACCGGATCGCTCGATCGCGAGCCCGACGGCGACTGGCTCGACAACGCCGAATTGATCGACGGCGCGCCGCCGCCGCTGCGCACCACCGTCACCGTCGAACACCCCAAATCGATCATCGCGCGCAACACCTCGCCCGACATCGGTTTCGACCGCTCGATCAACCCCTATCGCGGCTGCGAACATGGTTGCATCTATTGCTACGCGCGCCCGACCCACGCCTTTCACGACCTGTCGCCCGGCCTCGATTTCGAAAGCCGCCTGTTCGCCAAGCCCGACGCCGCGAAACTGCTGCGCGCCGAACTGGCCAAGCGCGGCTACACCCCCGCGCCGCTCGCGATCGGCACCAACACCGACGGCTACCAACCGATCGAGCGCGAATGGGGTATCACCCGGTCGGTGATCGAGGTGCTCGCCGAAACGCGCCACCCGCTGCTGATCACCACTAAGTCCGACCGGTTGCTGCGCGACATCGACCTGCTGGCCGATATGGCGCGCGACAATCTGGTCGGCGTCGCGATCTCAGTCACCACGCTAGACCCCGCCCTCGCGCGCACGCTCGAACCGCGCGCCCCGCACCCGAAACGCCGCCTCGCCGCGATCCGCGCGCTGATCGACGCCGGGGTGCCGACACAGGTCAATATCTCGCCGATCATCCCCGCGATCACCGATCACGAGATCGAGGCAATCATGGCCGCCGCTGCGCAGGCGGGCGCCATCCGCGCCTCGTACATCCTGATGCGCCTGCCGTTCGAGGTCGCACCCCTGTTCCGCGCCTGGCTCGCCGCCCATTATCCCGACCGCGCCGACAAGGTGATGCACATGGTCCAGGACATCCGCGGCGGGCGCGACAATGACGCGGGGTTCTTCACCCGCATGAAGGGGCAAGGTGTGTGGGCACAGCTGATCCGCACGCGGGTCAAGCGCGCCGCGCGCGAACATGGCATGGACCGGCGCTTCCCGCCGCTGCGCGCCGATTTGTTCAGGCCGCCCGAGCGAGACGGACAGATGGAGCTGTTTTAGTCCTCGTCATTGCGAGCGCAGCGAAGCAATCCAGAGTGGCGTAAACCGCCCTGGATTGCTACGCTTCGCTCGAAATGACGAAAATTTGTGCGACGGTAAAACTACACCCCCGCCAATGACTTCAGCTTATAATCCTTATAATTATCCCGAATCTGCCGCTTCAAAATCTTCCCCGTCGCCGTGTGCGGCAGTTCGTCGACGAACACGACTTCATCCGGCAGCCACCATTTGGCGATCTTGTCCTTAAGGTACTCGACGACACTCGCCTCGCTCACCTCGGCGCCCGGCTTTTTCACGATCAACAGAATCGGCCGCTCGTCCCACTTCGGGTGATAGACGCCAACCGCCGCCGCTTCCTGCACCCCCGGCGCACCGACCGCGGCATTTTCCAGCTCGATCGACGAAATCCATTCGCCGCCCGACTTGATCACGTCCTTTGCCCGGTCGGTTATCTGCATGACACCGTCGGGGTGGATCACCGACACGTCGCCAGTGTCGAACCACCCGTCGGCGTCCGCGGCGTCGGCATCGGCCTTGAAATAACGCTGGATGATCCACGGTCCGCGGCATTGCAGCCGCCCGCTGCTCACCCCGTCGCGCGGCAGTTCGTTATCCTCGTCATCGACGATGCGCAGTTCGACCCCGAACGGCGGACAGCCCTGGCGCGCCACCACATCGACCCGCTCGTCGAAACTCATCTCGTCCCAGTTCCACGGGCGCTTGCCCATCGTGCCGATCGGGCTGGTTTCGGTCATGCCCCACGCATGGCCGACGTCGATCCCTGCCTTCATAAAGCGTTCGATCATCGCGCGCGGACACGCCGATCCGCCGATGATAACGCGGTGCAGCTTGCCATAATCGATGCCTGTCGCGTCCATATGCGCGAACATCGCGATCCACACCGTCGGCACCCCGGCGCTGTGCGTAACGCCTTCGCCGTGCATCAGGTCGCACAGCACCGCCGCGTCGTTGGTCGCCGAAAACACCAGCTTTGCCCCCACCGTCGCTGCGGCGAACGGGATACCCCAGCTGTTGGCATGGAACATCGGCACGATCGGCAGGATCACGCTACGGTTCGACATGTCGAACACGTCGGGCTGAATCTCGGTGATCGCGTGGATGACGTTCGAACGATGCTCGTACAATACGCCCTTCGGATTGCCCGTCGTGCCGCTGGTGTAGCAGAGGCCGACGGGATCGCGCTCGTCCAGCTCTACCCATTCAAAACTGCCATCCTCGGCATCGATCAGGTCGCGATAGGACAGGTAATCGCCCTGCGCGGGCGCATCGAACAGGATGAAATGCTCGACCGTCGGCAGTTGGCTGCGCAGCCGCTCGACGATCGGCAGGAACATCGCGTCGAACAGCAGCACGCGGTCCTCGGCATGGTTGATGATATAGACCAGCTGCTCGTCGAACAGCCGCGGGTTCACCGTGTGCAGCACCCCGCCCATGCCGGCGCTGCCGTACCAGCTGACCAGATGGTGGCCGTGGTTCATCGCCAGCGTCGCGATCCGATCGCCCTTCTGCATCCCCAGCCGGACCATCGCCGCGGCAAAGCGCCGGGCGTCGCCCCCCACCTCGCCCCAGTTCGATCGTGTCACGCTGCCATCGGCCCAGCGCGACACAATCTCGCGTCCCGCATGTTCGCGCGCGGCATGGTCGATCAGGCTGGTGACCAGCAGCGGCTGGCTTTGCATTCCGGACATTTCGGCATTCCTCTCTTGTTTCCCCAAGGGATAAGGCGAGGATGCCGCTTTACGCAAGCGTGAACCGGGGTCAGCGCACCCGAAAATCGCGCGGTGTGACCAGCGACAGCGCGGTTTCGCTGATCCCCGCGACGGTCTCCAGCCGCGCCACCAAGTCGGGACCCAGCGCAAAGCCGCGGCCCAGATTGATGCGGATGTCGCTGCCCGCCGCGCTATCCTCGGTCACCACGATCACGCGCCCGCGCGCATCGTCGCGCTTCTCCAGCAGCCGCGCCATCTCGGTAATCGCCTCGGCCAGCGTCACGCGGCACGTCAGCTCCAGCGCGGCGGTCGCCGCAATCTCGGCCAGCGGCTGCGCACCGCGCACCGTCACGCGCGGCGTCTCTTCGCCTTCCAGCAGGTCGAGCTCGACCGACAGCATCGCACAGCCGCCATCCACCGCCAACGTCTCCAGCAGCTTGCACGTCTGCTCGTCGAAACAGCTCGACTGGAACTGCCCGCTGCGGTCGGACAGCGTCAGGTTCAGGAAGCGGTTGCCGCGCTGCGACACGCGCGCCTTGGCGTTTTCGACCATGCCCGCCATCATCATCGGGATGCGCGTGCCGGGGGTCATTTCGACATTGGCGCAGATGTCGCCATAGCTGCGCGCGCCGCGCGCCGCGACGATCGCCTCATATTGTTCGACCGGGTGCGACGAGAAATAGAAACCAAACGCTTCCTTCTCGCGCGTCATCCGCTCGGCGAGCGTCCACGGCTCTGCCGCGGGCAGTTGCAGCACCGGCGCGACGTCGATGTCGCCGCCGAACAGCCCGCCCTGCCCGGTCGAGCGCTCGTGCGCCGAGCTGTTGGCGCAAGCGAGCAGGCTTTCGGCGCCGGCATAGGCGCGCGGGCGATTGGGTTCGACCCCGTCGAACGCTCCCGCCCCCGCCAGCGCCTCGATCTGGCGCCGGTTAAGCAGCTTGGGATCGATCCGGCTGGCAAAATCGTCCAGGCTGGTGAAATCGCCGCGCGCGCGCCGCTCGGCGACCAGCGCCTCCATCGCGCGTTCGCCGACGCCTTTCAGCGCGCCGAGCGCGTAACGCACCGCCAGCCCTTCGTCGCTCTGCCCGACCGAAAAATCGGCTTCGCTCTCGTTGATCGACGGCGGCGCCACCGCCACCCCCAGCCGCCGCATGTCGTCGATAAAGATCGACAATTTGTCGGTCTGATGGCTGTCGAACGACATCGAGGCGGCGAAAAATTCATGAGGATAATGCGCCTTCAGCCACGCCGTCTGATACGACAGCAAGGCATAGGCGGCGGCATGGCTCTTGTTGAAACCATAGCCCGCGAACTTGTCGATCAAGTCGAACAGCTCGTTCGCCGCCTTGGCGTCGATGCCATTATGCTCGCCGCACCCTTTGACGAAGGTGTCGCGCTGCGCGTCCATCTCCGCCTGGACCTTCTTGCCCATTGCGCGGCGGAGCAGGTCGGCGCCGCCCAGGCTGTAGCCCGCCAGGATCTGCGCCGCCTGCATCACCTGTTCCTGATAGACAAAGATGCCGTATGTCTCGGACAGGATCTCCTCGAGCAGCGGGTGCGGATAGGCGATCGGCTCGCGACCGTTCTTGCGCGCCCCGAACAGCGGGATATTGTCCATCGGCCCCGGACGGTACAGCGCGACGAGCGCGATGATGTCGCCGAAATTTGTCGGTTTCACCGCCGACAGCGTCCGCCGCATCCCCTCGGATTCCAGCTGGAACACCCCGACCGTCTCGCCGCGCTGGAGCAGCTCGTACACCGCCGGGTCGTCCCACGACAGCGCGTCGAGATCGACGTCGATGCCGCGCAGCGCAAGCAGGCGCCGTGCCTCTTTCAGCACCGACAGCGTTTTCAGGCCCAGAAAGTCGAATTTCACCAGCCCGGCGCTTTCGACATATTTCATGTCGAACTGCGTCACCGGCATGTCCGACCTCGGGTCGCGATACAGCGGGACCAGTTGGTCGAGCGGGCGATCGCCGATCACCACGCCTGCAGCGTGGGTCGAACTGTGGCGCGGCAGGCCTTCCAGCTGGCGCGCCATGTCGAACAGGCGGCGCACTCCGTCGTCCTGCTTATACTCGGTCATTAGCTCGCTGACGCCGTTCAGCGCGCGCTCAAGCGTCCACGGATCGGTCGGATGGTTCGGCACCAGCTTTGCCAGCCGGTCGACCTGGCCATAGCTCATCTGGAGCACGCGACCGGTATCCTTGAGCACCGCCCGCGCCTTCAGCTTCCCGAAGGTGATGATCTGCGCCACGGTATCGCGGCCATATTTTTCCTGCACATAGCGAATGACTTCGCCGCGCCGCGTTTCACAAAAATCGATGTCGAAGTCGGGCATCGACACGCGCTCGGGATTGAGAAAGCGTTCGAACAGCAGCCCAAGCTTCAAGGGATCGAGATCGGTAATCGTCAGCGCCCACGCGACGACGCTGCCCGCGCCCGACCCGCGCCCCGGTCCCACCGGAATATCCTGCGCCTTCGCCCATTTGATGAAATCGGCAACGATCAGGAAGTAACCGGGGAACCCCATCTGAGTGATGACGTCGACCTCGAAGTCGAGCCGTTCGACATAGGACTGGCGGTCTTCGTCGGTGAGGTCGGAATAAAGCGCCAGCCGCGCCGTCAGCCCTGCGTGCGCGTCGGCCTTCAGCTGCGCCGCTTCGCCCTCGCGGTCCCCCGCCAGGCTGGGAAGGATCGGTGCGCGCTTCGGCGCCATAAACGCGCAGCGCTGCGCGATGACGAGCGTGTTGCGGATCGCTTCGGGCAGATCCGAAAACGCATCCTCCATCGCCTCGGCGGGCTTCAGCCACGCCTCGGGGCTCGACACGCGCCGGTCCTCACTTTCGACATAGGCCGATTGCGCGATGCACAGCATCGCGTCGTGCGCGGGGTGAAATTGCGGCTCGACAAAATTCGCCGGATTGGTCGCGGCCAGCGGCAGCGCGCGCGCATAAGCGAGATCGATCAGGGCGTTTTCGGCGGCCATTTCGGTCGCATCGTTCCGCCGCGACAATTCGATATACAGTCGTCCGTCGAATAACGCCTCGAGCTGCTCGACATAATCGTCCGCCGCCGTCTTCTGCTCACCCGCCAGCAGCCGCGCCAGCGCGCCCTCGCCGCCGCCGGTCAGGCA
Organism: Pseudomonadota bacterium; assembly: GCA_023422695.1. GTDB lineage: Bacteria > Pseudomonadota > Alphaproteobacteria > Sphingomonadales > Sphingomonadaceae > Sphingopyxis. The sequence goes on along the minus strand of JAFAGN010000044.1, from coordinate 489 downwards.
GATCAGCCCGTCGGTCTTGCCCGCCATATCGGCGACCGTAACGTGCGGCTCCTGCTCGACCGGGCGCCCCAGATGCGCCGCCGACACCAGCGCGCACAGATTATTGTAACCCGCCTCGTCCTGCGCAAACAGCGCCAGCCAGTCGATCAGCGGCGCGCCATTCGCCAGCCGCTGCCCCGGCCGCGCGACGCTGAGCAGCGCGCCGACGATCGGCTGCACCCCCGCCGCCTTGCACGCCTCGCCAAACGCCATCGCACCGTACAGCCCGTTGCGGTCGCAGATCGCGATCGCCGGAAAACCCCGCTCGCGCGCCGCCTTGGCAATCGCCTTGGGCTCGATCGCCCCCTCCAGCATGGTGAAACTGGAAAAGACGCGCAGGGGGACAAAGGGGCTGTAGGCCATGGGGGTGACGCTAACGCGGCGGCGGCGATTCGACCATGGCATAATCGTCGCCCCCGCGAAGGCGGGGGGCGCGGGAGAGGTAGGGTA
>JAFAGN010000151.1 GCA_023422695.1 Pseudomonadota bacterium | reverse complement strand
GCGCTCCAGCGCCATCCCTCATGCACCGCCGACTACATAATGCGGGGTACAGGTATGAATAATTCCTGCTGCGCGATTACCGCCTCATCGAAACGCAGTTCCCCAAGTCGGCGACCATCGACAAACCCGGCCATGGCTTCCCCAAGCTGCATTGCGGCGCGATCGACGTAAGGAACACCTCCGGCGCGATGCGGTACCCTCTCGTGCACGAGGAATGGGCGCGCCGCACGCCGCGGCGAAACTTCGTAATTCAGAGCGACATCGCCAAAGGCCGCCGTCGTCCCGTCGGTACGCGCGTAGCTACCATTATTGATGGTCATGTTGTCGCCCCAGTTCCACGACCGGTTCACCGCTTCGCCTGTCAGGTTGATCGCAGCGACCCCGGCATGTTCGAGGCTCAGCATTTCGCTTCGTTCGGAGCGGCCATTGCCGTTGGCGTCACGCCAGACGCGGAACGAGCTGAACTTCTCGTCACCCGACGAGAATTGGCCATCGCCGTTGCTGTCGAACGCGCGAAGGCCGTCGAGATCGGACTTCGCCCCCGGCTTGTCAGCGATAAAGCTGAGCTCGCCGCCATTGCTCACCTTGCCATCGCCATCGCGATCAAAGACCAGGAAGCCATCGTCGCGGCCAACCCAGCCGGTCTGGTTTCGGCGCCCATCACTATCCCAGTCGAACGATACGTTGGTATTGCGATTGTTCACCAGCGTAACGCCATCGCCGTTCAAGTCCAAAACGATAGGCGAGGTAATTCCCACCTGCGCTCCACCCTTAAACTCTGCGATCTCAATCCCGATGACCGTATCGACGCCGTCGTTACCGTCGGTTGAGGGTTGATTATCGGTGATTGTAACAACGCCGCCATTCGTCGCGATAGTATGGCTTGCCTGCGTACCGGCAAAAACGGCGACATCCGACGCGCCAGTTCCACCGTCCAGAACATCGTTTCCAGCCCCGCCAGTGATGCGATCGTTGCCATCCAAACCGAAGATCATGTCGTTTCCGGAACCGCCGGACAATGTATCGTTCGACGCCGTTCCCCTAAGCGGAAGGTCCGCAACATCGATGGTGATATCGTCACCCCAGAAATAAAGCTTTTCGATACCGATCAGCGTATCCTCACCTTCGATGTCGTTCGGATCATAAACCGTCACCGAGCCATCCAATTCCCGAAATGCTTCATAATCGGTGGACATGTTCCAGTAGCTTGCAGTGTCGAGACCATCGCCTCCATGGAGCGTATCGTTGCCGCCTCCGCCATCGAGCAGATCGTCGCCATCGAGGCCGGAAAGGACATTCTCAAAATCGTCCCCGTAAATCTCGTTGTTGAGCGCGTTGCCGGTGCCGTCGGTCGCCACATCGCTCCACAACGACAGGCCTTCGACGTTTGCCCCAAGGGTATAGGTTATACTTGATGAGACGGTATCATACCCCTCGGCAGCATTCTCGGTCACGACGTCGCCAACGTCATCGACGCTGTAATAATCATCGCCGGTGCCGCCGCTCATGACGTCCGAGCCGAGACCGCCGTCGAGATTGTCATTGCCGCCAGCCCCGGTCAGGGTGTCGTCACCATCCAATCCGTACAGCACATCGTGTCGGTTCGTGCCCACAATGACGTCATGGCTGCTCGTTCCCAACGGCGGAAGATCGCCCACCTCTATAGTGGTGTTGTCGCCCCCAAAGTGAATTTCTTCGATATCGACCAACTCATCGAAGCCTTCGGCGCCTTCTTCGCTTCGATCAGAAACATACAAGGCTCCATCCGCATCAAAATAGACAGCAAAATCGGTCGAGGAACCGGAATAGTAGGCTAGATCGTCGCCGGAACCGCCATCAAGCAAATCATTGCCGCCGCCACCTTGCAGGATATCGCTCCCATCCCCGCCATAGAGGTCGCCGCCTTCTTCACCTCCGACGATGATATCGTCGCCACTTGAGCCAATGATCGGCAAGGTATTGAGTTGGATCTGGACATTGTCGCCGACGAATCGAACGGTTTCGACATCTTGAAGAACGTCGCTGCCGTCCGTGACCCCGACACCGATCGCAACTACCGTTGCGCCGCCGCCGGAGAGCCGCGTTACGACGTAGTCAGCGGAAGAACCGGCGTAGCGCGCCGTATCATTGCCTGTTCCGCCATTAATGACATCGTCGCCAGCTCCGCCCTCGATGGTATCGTTCCCGCCCATGCCGTTGAGGGTATCATTGCCAGCCAAGCCGTATATCTGGTTGTTGCGGTCGGTTGCCGTAATTACATCATCGCCGGACGTGCCATAGTATCCGAAGAAATCGCCGAGGGCGTAGGTTTCTCCAGAGGATACGAAGAACACTCGCTCGACGCCGGTGACAGTCATCGTCCCTTCGCGGCCCGTCAGGTCGGTCAGCGTCATTGAGGAACTATTGCCAGTGATAGAAAACCTGGACCTCGCACCGAAAACATTCAGCGTGTCCTCGCCAGCGCCACCATCAATGCTGTCATTGCCGCCAGAAGCTTCGAACGCATCGTTGCCATCGCCACCGGTCAAGGTATCGTCACCATGGCCGCCAGCGAGATGGTCATCGCCTGCGGTACCGGTAGTGTCGCCCGCGCTAGGTTCAGCCGCAGCATTGAAGCCCGACAGATCGGTCGCATAACCGCTGACACTGCCGAACACGACGTGATGATCGGGATTGAGCTGCTCGCCGTTAAAACTGATAATGCTGAATGCAGTCGAGCCGCCTTGGTCATTGGCATGCACATATTGGGCGGGAAGATAAATCGAAGCGCCCGTGTCATTTCTGACCACTGCGATGTCTGCCCACCCTTGGTACGAGTTGCCGGTTGGAGTCGCATCCACAATGATCGTGAAATCGCTGTAACTTAGCCCATCCATGACGATGTTGATGCCAGCGCCCGTCATGGCCGAGTTGAACCAGTCAGACGGCGGAGTTACTACGGTGTCCTTCCCTCCATCGGATGAAAGGGTGACATTGACCGTGCTGACATAACCAGCCACCTCGATATAATCGTCGCCTTCGCCGCCATCGACCGTAATGTCGCTGGTCCACATGGTGGTAAACGCGCCTGGCGCGAAACCCAGCTTGATATAGTCTTCGTCAGCGCCGCCGTCGATGACGTCATAAGCCGACATACTGACGATGAGATCGCTGCCAGCGCCACCATTCAGTATGTTGTAGCTATACTCCCAAGGGAAGGAGTCATCGCCATAGATGACGTCATTTCCGTCGCCACCGGTGATGGTGTCGTCACCCGCACCGCCATACATCGTCGCGTCGCCTGACGAAGCGGCGGTTGAAATCACATCGTTGCCTTCACCGCCATCAAGACGCTTCTTGCCGTCACTGTCGTCGGAAAGACTGTCGTCGAGGTTCGATCCAATGGCTTGGGTGTGAAACCCTTCGAGGGTAATTTCGCCGCCGCCAACAGAACGGATGTAGCCGTTCCCTGTCGCGTCGATGTCGAGCTCGATTTTCTTGGTGGAAGTGCTGCCGTTGAGGATCGACCCGAAAGCATTTGGCGCCTGACCGCCGTTCGCATCAATTGTCAGCTCGGTATCCGTCGGGATTTCACCGTTGATTTGGATCTGGTCGTATCCAGTCGTCCCGATAATTTTCTCGATCGATTTCAGTGTGTCAGTCCCACCCATGCCATCCTTCACGGTGATCGTGGCGGACTCTGCGGTCCCGTCAAATGTGATGGTGATCGGATTTGAACTGGACTCGTAATCTACAGCATCATTGCCGTCCGCCGTGCCTAGATCGAACCCGTTACCTCCACCCCAAATTTCGTCGTCACCTTCCTCGGCGTAGAAGAAGTCGTCACCTTCATCCCCGGCTAGCGTATCGTTGCCGCTGCCCCCGCGAAGATAGTCTGTGCCGATGCCGCCCGACAGAGTGTCTTTCCCTCGACCACCGTAGAGAGAATCGTTTCCTGCTTCGCCGTTGAGCGAATCTCGTTGAAAATCTGGATTTGCTAACATCATCACGACGGATAGGGGGGCACGTTCAATGCCCCCCAACTTCGGGCGATCATATTCCCCGTCTCCGGCGTCGTTGATTGAGTTTGCGCCTTCCGCGAAAATTACGTCGTCGCCGTCCCCACCACTGAGGTCGTTGGAAAAAATGTTTCCAACCATGAGATCGCCCTGATTCGAGCCATCGGCGCGTTCGATGTAGGCGCCAAATGCTATAGATATGTTCTTGCTGCCTGTGCTGCTCACAGACGGATTCTCACCAGGGGAAAATAGCACGCCCGTCGAGTTTCCGATCGACGAGTGAAATCCCGGCCGTAGGTCAATGTAGGCTGGAGCAGAAAAAGCTGAAGCGTCTATCGTGTCGGTCCCGCCGCCATCCCAGATAGAAAAAACGCGATCATCTCCAGCATAAGGAGTTATCGTCTCGAGAAAATTGGTGATGACCGTGTCGCCCGAATTATAGGCGGCATTCCGGCCGTACATCGACTGGAGAGCGGCGATATCGTAGATTTGGAGTTCGTGGGGTTGACGCGAGGTTGAAGGATGAGGTTCGTAAGTCATCGCGGAAAGATAAGGATTGTCTGGAAGGAGCAATCCTTCAGCATCCCAAAGACCGAGAGAATGAAGCAACTCATGCATCATGGTTCTGTAAACTCGGGATGGATCGGCGCCGGCCAGGGGAACGAAAACATCCCTGTCGATCGCGTCGCCAGTTTCAGGCTGCTTAGCCAAGCCTAGGGTCAGGACTCATTGATCAGAGCCAGAAGATGACGGTTGCGGCGAGAGCCACGGCAGAGAAGAAGGCCTTCGGGCACCGATCGTAGCGCGTCGCGACGCGTCTCCAGTCCTTCAGGCGACCGAACATGATCTCGATGCGGTTACGGCGTTTGTAGCGGCGCTTGTCATATTTGACGGTCTTGCTGCGTATTTTCCGGCCCGGGATGCAGGGAGTGATGCCCTTTTCCTGCAAGGCATCGCGGAACCAGTCGGCATCATAGCCCCGGTCGGCGAGCATCCATTGCGCTTTGGGCAAACTGTCGAGCAAAGCGGCTGCGCCCGTGTAATCGCTGACCTGCCCGGCGGTCATGAAGAAGCTGATCGGGCGGCCATTTGCATCGGTTACGGCATGAAGCTTGGTGTTCATGCCGCCCTTCGTACGGCCGATCAGGCGTCCCGGACCCCCCTTTTTACCCCAAGGCTCGACGCCGTGCGGTGGGCCTTCAAATAGGTCGCGTCGATCATGATCGTCTTGCGCTCTGGCGCCTGCGGTGTCGCCAAGCCCTCCATCATGCGGATGAAGATGCCCTTGTCGCTCCACCGCTTCCAGCGATTATAGAGCGTCTTCGCCGGGCCATACTCCCTCGGCGCATCGCGCCACCTCAGCCCATTGCGGTTGACGAAGATGATGCCGCTCAAAACCCGCCGGTCATCGACACGCTTGCGGCCATGGCTCTTCGGAAAATAGGGCTGAAGACGCGCCATCTGCTCGTCCGTCAGCCAGAATAAATCGCTCAAATTCAGGCTCCTTCGTGGTCGCCTGAATCACAGCCATCTCCGCAAATCAATGGGTCCTGACCCTAAACCTGCAGCGCCCGCAATGCTAATAATGTGACCGGTTTGAACGACATAGGTTTGAGGCGTTCCCGAGGTATTGACAGATGCTGGGAGGTTGGTGGTCCCAACGGCATATGACGGCAAAGACGACGCAAAATAATACGTCAGCGATTGATCAATGATCGTGTTCTCGTTAACGAGGGCGAATGCATCTTCAATATCGGCAAGCGGCATGCAATTTCTCCTTATTTAATGTCAAAAACGCCTTCCGAAATATTTCTGGATATTCCTTTCAGATCGTTGGATATCGCATCGACGATGGGGTCGGACTGAGCGAACTTGGTCAATGCTCCGCTCGCCCATTCAGCCTCAATGTCCCTGAACCTGAAGGCTTCTGACTTGTCTACGCCGACGGAAATCTTCTGGATGACAGAGAACATGAGGCCACCTCTTTTTTCGTACTGGACTGAAATTCTGATGACGGCAGGCGATGCGCATTTCGGATCGACATTGAAGGGGTCGGGGCGAAAGCGATTTGGGTCGCCCAGTTTTCCAATCGCCGAGAAGTTGCGCCGGAACTCCTTTACGAGCGAATTGCTCAGGCCGTAGCGCCAGTCCTTATCGACCGGGCGCCCGAAAAGTTCCTGCTGGACATCGACCGAGGTACAAATGACCGTATCTGGATCTACGACAAATCTCTTCTTTGCCAACGAAGCGGCCGAAGATACGTCCGAGCGCGAGCCCCGCGCACCTCTTGCGTCGCTTTGGGTCGAAGCGCACGCCGCAACCGCGAAGGTTGCAAGGCCGACAACAAATCGCTTTCGACCGGCAGCTTGCTTTCTGTTCGTACCTACAAGATCGAGCATCACATATTCTCCGAAGTACCGCAGGACGAGTTGGCCCGTCAGGGCATACACATTTACTTTTGAACCCTAGGAAAGGCTCAATTTTTCCACCTGTAAGTGACCGGGATCACTGCTCTCGGCCCGCCTCCTTTCGCACTGCATTGATCGGACTGATGAGATAGCTTGCGATGCTGCGATCTCCAGTACGGATATCGGCGGTCACGCTCATCCCCGGTGTCAATCGCACGGGCTGACCGGCGCGATCGATCGTTGCCCGTTTAAGCCGAACTCGTGCGGGATAAACCAAACCCAGCTTTTCGTCTTCGACAGCGTCGGTGCTGATGGCCACGATCTTGCCAGGCAGCGTGCCGAAGCGCGTGAAAGGAAAGGCCTCGAGCTTTACTGCGACGTTTTGCCCGACGCGCACAAACCCCACATCCTTGTTGAGCAGTCTGACCTCCGCCTCAAGGCTGCCGCGTGAGGGCACGATGATCATGACCGGCTTGGCGGGCTCGACAACGCCGCCAACGGTGTGAATGGAAAGCCGCGCCACCGTCCCGTCCACCGGCGAGAGGAGCCGTTGCAGCCGTCCGCGCTGCTCACTCTTGACTAGCTCTTCTGCGCGCAGCCGCGCTTCAGACTGCGCTCGCGCCAGATCCTGCAGCACTTTAGCTCGTGTCTCCGCCCGACTGAGCGCCAAACCGCTGCCCGCACCAAACAGTTGCGCCCCGGCCCGGCGCGCAATGTCGAGCGCAGCATCGCGATCGCGAACCGCAACCTGTCGTTGGCGGCGGATCTCGACGACCTTGAGCTTCGAGGCATAGCCTTTTGCAAGGAGGGTTTCGTAGGCGTCGAGTTGCTCGTCCAGCAGCGGAATAGTTTCGTCGAGCTTCTTGGCCTGGGTCAGCGCCTCATCTCGCGACGCAGCAGCGGCGGCCCGGTCGGCGCCGCGGCCCGACATCGCCGCGGAGAGCGCTGCAAATTCACTTGCGGCCAGAGAACGCTGCGTATCGGCAATTTCAGATGGCGTTCCAGCCGGTGCGGCAAATTCCAAGCCTTTGCCATCGAGCGCACCCAATATGGCCCGGGCGCGGGCAGCATCGAGCAACGCGGTCTGTAGGGCGCTACGCGCCTGCGCCGAGTCCGCAGCGGACACTGTCGGATCTAGTTCGACCAGCGCCTGTCCTTTGCGGACAGCCTGCCCATCGCGCACGAGGATTGCGCGAACGATGCCCGCTTCGCTCGGCTGGACGAGCTTCACGTTGCCGACGGGAATGATCTTTCCAGATGCCGAAGCTACGACATCGAGTCTCCCAAATATCGCCCAAGCCAGCGCAAGGACAAGCCCGCCCCCGAGCACATAGAAGGATATGCGCGCGGTCGGCGATACCGGTCGCTCGATGATTTCGAGAGCGGCGGGCAGGAAATCCTGCTGCTGGCGCTCGACGCGCGACTTGGCCAACGCCCGATCTTCGGCGAGTGCGGCCTTGGCGATATCCCAATGACGCGCAATCGCGTTCATGCCGCCACTCCGCCATCGGCCATGCCCATCTGCTGGCGGTAAAGGTCGGCATAGCGCCCGCCGCGACTGAGCAATTCGTCATGGGTGCCGCGTTCGATAATCCTGCCCTGCTCAAGCGCGATAATCCGCTGGCACTGCCGGATTGCCGATAGGCGATGCGCGATGATGAGCACCGTGCGCCCCTGCGCCATCGCCTTGAGATTCTTCTGGATGATCGCCTCGCTCTCGGCATCGAGCGCCGAGGTCGCTTCGTCGAGGATGAGAATGCGTGGCTGCGTGACGAGCGCCCGCGCGATCGCGAGCCGCTGGCGCTGTCCGCCCGAGAGATTGACGCCGCGTTCCTCAACGATCGTGTCATAGCCTTGCGGTAGCCGGACGATGAACTCATGCGCGCCAGCAAGCTGAGCTGCCGCCATGACATGGTCGAGCGGCATCGCCGGGTGGCTCAGCGCGATATTTTCGCGGATCGAGCGGTTGAAGAGCAGATTCTCCTGAAGCACCACCCCGATTTGACGGCGAAGCCAAGCGGGATCAATCTGACCTATATCGACGCCGTCGATAAGAATGCGTCCCGATGCAGGAGTATAGAGACGCTGCAATAGCTTGGTCAGCGTGGACTTTCCCGATCCCGATGAACCGACGATCCCGAGCGTCGATCCCGGCTCCAGATCGATGTCGATATCCTCAAGGGTCCAGGGGCCATCCTGACCGTAACGAAACTTGATATCCTCGAACCGGATATGCCCTTTCAATGCCGGCAGCGCGGTGCGGCTACCCGAACCCGGCTCGGTCGGCTGGTTGAGCACATCCCCGAGGCGCTCGACCGCAATGCGGACTTGCTGGAATTCCTGCCAGAGCTGTGCCATGCGGATTACCGGCCCTGACACGCGCTGCGCGAACATATTGAAGGCGACCAAGCCGCCAACGGTCAGACTACCTTCGATCACCGCTACCGCCCCAAAATAGAGAATGGCAGCGAGGTTGAGCTTGGAGATGAGCTGGATCGCCTGCGAACCGGTATTGCCAAGGTTGATGACCTGCTGGTTCGCGGCGCTATAGCCCGCGAGCTGCCGTTCCCACCGATCCTGCCATTGCGGTTCGACGGCCGTCGCCTTCACGGTTTGGATGCCCGAAATGCTCTCGACGAGCAGCGCGTTGTTCGCGGCGCCGCGTTCGAACTTTTCGTCGATGCGTGCTCGCATCGGTTTGGTGAGCAGGGCCGCGACAATGACATAGGCCGGAAGCGTGATGAGCGTGATCAGGAACAACGTCGGCGAATAGATCCACATGGCCACAAGGAACACGACTACGAAGATCGGGTCGATTAAGATCGACATGGACGCGTTGGTCAGAAATTCCCGGATCGTCTCCAGCTGACGAACGCGCATCGCTGTATCTCCGACCCGCCGCGCCTCGAAATAAGAGAGTGGCAGGCCGAGCAGATGGCGAAAGAGGCGTGCGCCAAGCTCAACGTCGATCTTCTGGCAGGTCTCGGAATAGAGCCTGGTGCGGATCCAGCCGAAAGCCACCTCCCATAAGCTAACTGCGAGGAAACCGAAGGCGAGCACCTGAAGGGTCGCCATCGTGTTGTGGACGAGCACCTTGTCAATGATGTTCTGGAAAAACAGCGGCGCCGCCAGCCCGAGCAGGTTGACAGCCAAGGCGATCAGCAGAACCTCGCCGACCAGACGCCGGTATTTGACGATCTGCGGAATGAACCAGCTGACATCAAACTTGCCAGCCAAGCCACCGACGCCTTCGCGGGTGGTTACGAGGACGACTTCTCCCGACCAGCATTGCTCCAATGCTTTGCGCTCAAGCTGTTGGGGCGGACTGCCAGGGCGCTGGATCAGCGCAATATCATCCGTGACCCTGCCGATAAGAAACCAGCCTTCGGGACCATTGGCCAACACGGGCAGGGGCATCGTGCTGAGGCCATCGAATCCCGCGATGACGCGGCGCGCGCGCACGTCAGGTTCGCGCTTGGCTAGCCTCAGCAAATCGTCGGCGGAGACCGCCTTGAAGTGTCCGAGGTCATGCCGTAGCTGGTCGGGGTCGGCTGCGATCCGGTGCAGGGACAACAGCGTGGCAAACGCAACCAGTCCAGAAGAAATATCGGGTTTATCGCTAGCCGTGGCCTGCGTCTTGTCCTGATCTTCTTGCCCGCTTTTATCCACTGGCGCCCTCGACTTCCAAAGAAAGCCGGACAACCCTCTATTGGGAGAGGACTTTCCGAGTCTTAGACCCTTGTTTTATTTTTTCAAATTAGACAAAATAGTCGAGGCGTCCAGAATAAAAATTTGGTCAACGGAAATTTTATAAAGTAAAGTTTCGATTTACTACTATATCAATGCTCATGTGTCTCCGTTAGCCAGAAATTGGCCGAAAACCACATGTCTGACCATGAACTCAATAGCATGGAATCATGAGATAACATTCTCCCGCACCCTCTACTATGAAAGATATATCCAGATTGGCGACAATTCGAACCTCGACTTCAAGCGGGTCGTGATACCAACAGGCGCTTCGCGGAAATCTTCTGGAATGACAGGCTGCGCTCAGGGCACGCCAAATCGGCGGCGTGAAGAAACTGGCATGCCAAGATTTGGGACCGTGTCCAGAGAAGGCACATTCCCCAGCGGATGAGCGGATATGTCGCGCTTGGGGCTGGAAGTACAAGCAGGCGTCCACTAAATCGATACTTCAAGCGGCTTATAACATAAGTGTCCCGGCGAAGGCCGGGATGACGAATAAGGGAATGTCCGCTCCCCAACCCAAAGCCGACCTCCGCAGGCGCAAAAAAGGGGCGGCTCATTGGCCGCCCCTCCTACGCCGGTCTTTGCCGGAGCATCTATCTGCAGCCTGTCCGGCACCACCGGACAGACAGCTCGGTTACTTCATCTTGTCGCGGTTCGCGTACAGCAGCGCCGCGATCACCGCCGCCGAACCGATGCCGATGCCCGCCGCGGCCGCGGTTTTCCATCCACGCTTGCCGCCCTTTGTCGCCGCCTCTGCCGCATCGGCGGCCTCTTTCTGCTGGCGCTGCTCGCGCGCGGCGCGCAGCACTTCATTTTCTTCGGGTGCGTCGTCCTGCGGCGGCGGGGGAATCTGGTCGGTCATTCTTGTACCTATGTCCTTGTTATCAGGCCAGTGCCTGCTCCACAGGCACATAATCGGTTCCGATCGCTTCCGCTACGGCTTCGAACGTCACCTTACCATTCCAGACGTTGAGTCCCTGCGCAAGATGCACGTCGCGCTTCAACGCCGCTTTCCATCCCAAGTCGGCGATGCGCAGCGCGTGCGGCAGGGTGACGTTGTTGAGCGCATAGGTGCTCGTCCGCGCGACCGCGCCGGGCATGTTGGCGACCGCATAATGAACAATGCCATCGACGACATAGGTCGGGTCGGCGTGGGTCGTCGCATGGCTGGTTTCGAAACAGCCGCCCTGATCGATCGCGACGTCGACGAGCACCGAGCCCGCCTGCATCGTCGCCAGCATGTCGCGGGTGACGAGCTTGGGCGCTTCGGCGCCGGGGATCAGCACCGCACCGATGACCAGATCGGCCTCGGCGACGCATTCGGCCAGGTTCGCGCGGTTCGAAAAGCGCGTCTTGGCGCGCGATTCAAAGAAAGTGCCGACGCGTTCGAGGACTTCGGGGTCGCGGTCGAGGATCGTGACATCGGCGCCGAGGCCCGCCGCCATCTGCGCCGCATTGAAGCCAACGACACCGCCGCCGATCACGCACACCTTGCCGGGCGCCACGCCCGGAACGCCGCCAAGCAGCACGCCGCGGCCGCCATGCGCCTTTTCCAGCGCGGTCGCGCCCGCCTGGATCGACATGCGACCAGCAACCTGGCTCATCGGCTTCAGCAGCGGCAGGCCGCCGTGCGGGGAGGTCACGGTTTCATAGGCGATGCACACCGCGCCCGATTTCATCAGGTCGCGCGTCTGGTCGGGATCGGGCGCGAGGTGGAGATAGGTGTAGAGAATCTGGTCCGGTCGCAGCATCGCGCGCTCGCCGGGCTGCGGTTCCTTGACCTTCACCACCATATCGGCAGTCGCGAAAATCTCTTCCGCGGTCTGAACGATCTCGGCCCCCGCCTCGACATAGAAACGGTCATGCGCGCCGATGCCTTCACCGGCGCCCGTCTGCACCAGCACGCGGTGGCCGTGCGCGCTCAGTTCGCGGGCGCTTTCGGGGGTCAGACCGACGCGATATTCGTGGTTCTTGATTTCCTTGGGGGTGCCGATGATCATGGTCGCTCTCCATTTTGTCGCCGCCGGTCGCGCCATTTGGCGCCGCGTCGTTCATGCTGCGCCTGATAGCAGAAACCGCGCGCGAGGTGCTTGCATATCATCGCTGCATTCGCGACAAACGCGCACAAATCACGCGCTATATGGACTAGGGACGCACAATGATTGATCGAATCGACCGCAAGCTCCTCGACATCCTGCAACGCGGCGGCCCGCGTCCCGCCGCCGAACTCGGCGATGTGGTGGGATTGTCGGCGTCGGCGTGCCATCGCCGCATCCGCGCGCTGGAAGCCGCGGGGATCATCACCGGCTACACCGCGCGCCTCGCTCCCTACCGCATCGGCCTTGGCCTCGACGTGTTCGTCGACATCAGCCTGACCTCGCAAAGCGAAGAAGCGCTGACCGCGTTCGAAAGCGCGGTGAAAAGCTTCGACGAAATCCTCGAATGCCAGCTGCTGTCGGGCGCGTCGGACTACCGGCTGCGCGTCGCGGCGCGCAACGTCGCCGATTTCGACCGGCTGCACCGCCACTGCTTGTCGCGCCTGCCCGGCGTCGCGGCGATGCACAGCGCCTTCGCGCTGCGCACGATCAAGGCGTTCGAGGGCTATCCGGTCCCCACAGCCGACACGTACTAGCCGCGAAAAACGCGGCGCTGGTTAACGCGCAATTTACCAAAAGCACCGCATAGCCCGATCCTATGTTTTGCGGACGGCAGGCGAGCGCCAGACTCGCGCGTCGGGATCGATCAGGGAAGCAGGATCATGGTGAAGGAAAATCCGATTCATAAGCAGCAAATCGACCCGATTTCGATGGCCGAACGCTTCCCCTATTACGACCTCGACGGGCAACTCGCCGCCAATGCCGCTGAAATTCACGCGATCATCGTGGGGCGTGAGGAGGCGATTGCCCGCGCCTATTGGGATGCCTTCAATGCGCTGCCCAGCGTCGAGCGCGCGGTCGAGGGCGAATTGCTCGAATCCTATGTGCGCGGCAGCGCGCGCCACACCGAAGCCAAATATGCCGATGCCGCGGGGCAAGAGGTCGCGACGATCGCGTGCCAGAACGCGCATATGGCGCGGCGCGTCAAACTGCCGCTTGCGTCGGTCATGTCGTGCATCGCCGAAAGCCAGCGGCTGACGATCGAATATGTCGTCGCGGCGTGCATCGACGATGCGGCGCGGCTCGCGCGACTGACAAGTGCGATCAACCGGCTGGCGCTGCTCGAGTTCGACATCATGCAACGCTATGCCGAAAAGCTCGACCGCGCAGTGATCTCCAGCGAGCGCCAGACGCTTGCGGGCGATTTCGACCGCTCGATCGCCTCGCTGGTGCAGGACACCGACGGGGTGCGCGAGCAATTGGCCAAGCAGGCCGCGTCGGCCGACCAGGCGGCGAAGGGCATGATCGCCAAGACCAGCGAAGTCGCCGCCGCGTCCGAGCAATCGGCGATGGCGATGCGCGAAGCCGCCTCGACCGCCGCCGGGCTGATCCGCGCGATCGAGGATGCGCGCAGCGAGGTCGAAGCATCGGCCAGCGTCGCCACCCGCGCGTCGGAACAGGCGGGCGAAGCGGTCGCGATGTCCGAAACGCTGTCGCACCATGCCGAATCGATTGAATCCATTCTGGGCCTGATCCGCGAGATCGCCGGCCAGACCAATTTGCTGGCACTGAACGCCACGATCGAAGCCGCCCGTGCCGGCGAATCGGGCCGCGGCTTTGCCGTGGTCGCGCAGGAGGTCAAAAGCCTCGCCAACGAAACCGCGCGGGCGACCGACGACATCGCGGGCAAGATCACCGCGATCCAGCAGGCAACGCGCGGATCGGTGAGCGCCAACCAGTCGATCCAGCAGACGATCGTCGAGGTCCAGCGCTCGGCACAGCGCATCCGCGATGCGATGGACGCGCAGGCACAGACGGTCACCTCGATCACCGCCGCGGTCGACGAAACCGCACTCGCCGCCGACAGCATGTCGTCGACGATCGCCAGCATCCGCAACGATTCGGGGATGGTCGCGAGCGAGATCAGCGTGCTCAGCCAGGAATTCGGCAAAATGGGCGGGCGGCTCCAGCAGCTGGAACAGGCCGCGAGCGAGTTCAGCCGCCGGGTGGCCTAGGCACAGTTTTGATCCGTTCGTGTCGAGCGCAGTCGAGACAC
>JAFAGN010000124.1 GCA_023422695.1 Pseudomonadota bacterium | reverse complement strand
TGTGGGGCGAGCGTCCGAGCCAGGTCGCGAACCGCCCAACGTCGCGCAGATAATTACGCTGCGTCTCCTTGGAGAAGCGCCGCATGGTCATATCGTCGATCAGCCGCTGGCGCAGCGGGCTGATCGGCTATGCGCGGCGCATTCTTGCGCTTCAGAGCGAAGCTGCGGCGCTGGTGGCTGATCCTTCGGGCAGCCGAACGCTGCAGGTCGGGTTACCCGACGATCTTATGACAGTCGCGATGGGCGACGGCTTTGCCCATTTTGCCGCGCGCCATCCCGATATTCGCCTGGATGTTACCACAGGCCTCAGCCGTGACCTGTCACGGCGGTATCGCGACGGGGAGTTTGATCTTGTAATTGTCAAGGAATCTCGCGCGCAGCCCGATGCACGCGCAAGTTTTCCCGAGCCGCTGGCGTGGATCGAGAGTGCAAATCAAGCGCAGCCTTGGTCCGATCCGATACCACTCGTCGCCTTTCCAGCGGCCGGGCTTTATCGCGATCAGATGATCCAACAGATCGAGGCGGCAGGATTGCGCTGGTATCTGGCGTTCACCGGAAATAGTCTCGTAAGCGTGCTGCGCGCCGTGGAAGCCGGACTTGGCGTTGCAATCCTGCCTCTTGCCACTATCGATTCTTATGCGGTTCATACATGTCGGCAGTTTAAACCCGTACCGCCAATGGCGCTCTCGGTTTACGCGTGGGAACAGGATGTAGCCACGAGCGAACTTCTTTCGGCAATGACCAAAATTGTATCGCTCGAACGCGGGGCGAACGCGCACCCGGAAAGCTCGGCGGTCGACGGCTGAGCACGCGCCGCAAAGGCCGCTCGAACCCTTGACCCCGCGATCAGGGCTTTTTGCTGACCACTGGAAATATGCGGTGATGCCCGGCATCAAGGGTATTATCTACCGGTCGCTAATCGGCTATGTTGATCGGTTACGGCCAGTCAGCTCTTGGGCTAAAGATTGGTAAGTGCAGACAGGTTTGTTCTGTGCCTCTACGGCGCACGACATGCGCGCTTGCGAAACACTGCGGACCGATTTCCGTAACCCGGTCCGGACGATTGCACGGCAGAATTATTTTTGGCGTTACCGTACAATTCTGGGCGCGTCGGACCCGATATCCGATCTGTGCGACCCAGGAGAGCTCTTCCTTTCAGGAAACAAGAGATCTTCATCTGACGCCCGCCCGGTTTCGATCGGGTGGGCGTCTTTTTTTGACCCCGTTCGATAGCTGCTCGGCTTGGCGGAAAACCGGCTAATCACCGACGCCTAAGATTGTGTTTTCCACTAGCCATTCGCCAATAGTCGCACACGCACCAGGCATCAGTCGCGCACCACGCGGATGCGGCTGAGCCGAGTCTTGGCGATTAGCCAGCGCCCGCTCGCCTTACGATAGCAGTCATGATAATGCCCGAAGCCGTGGCGTGACCGGCCGGCAAGATCGCTACCCTCGCCCGCCCAAAAATGATCGTCCATCGCCCAGATGCCCTCGGCGTCCCGCGCGCCGGTGAAGCGGATTTCGAAGCTGTGGACATGATGGACAGTCGTGGCCTCATCGAGCTCTGCGGCGACTCCCGCCACGAAGGCATCAGCGCCGGTCGTCAGCAATTTCTCGTCCGGCAGGCCGCCCGGCATTTCCCGGAAGTCGCCGACCATGTCGTCGGTCAACAGGGTGCGCAACAAGGGCCAATCCTTTGTATCGAGTGCGCGAAGATAACGTGCCTTCAGCGCCCGAATTTCCTCGATCGCAGCAAGATTGACGCCCTCGGTCATTATAAACTTTCCCTCCCGCAAAGCCGCTCGAAAGGCCGCCAAGTTCCGTTCACATTCGAGCCGACCAGGCTGAAATCTTCAAGTGCCTAATTTCACGGCGCGCAGTCCTCGCCTAGCTCGACTTCGTTCCAACTGACCATTCCCCCAGGGACGGGAGGACAGGATGTGGCCGATATACGAAGCGCTATCGCGGATTGACGCTGTCAAGCCGTCCAGCGAGCGCCGCTCCCGATTTGACCACAGCCGCGATAGGCAGACAAATTTCGATCCCTTCCACCGAAAAATCGACCGATGAATGAGCTTGTTCAAAGTAGCCCGATACACCAGCCCTGGCTCCACGACATTGCGCACGGTTGGATCGAAGATGCAGTGCATTTGCGCGACGTTTAACAGTTTGCGACGTTGCTGCAGCCCTCTCCCCATACCGCTCCCGCCGAGGTTAGCCGTGAGACATGTCCTGGCCAAGAGCGTGAGTTGGAAGATTCATCGCAGGATCCGGAAAGACTCTCTTTTCGTTCAAATCAGTCACGGTTATCCTCCCTCCTATTGTTCTGCGGCCACCAAGGGTGACTGCTAGGGGCGCGCGGCCTCGCGTCGGCGAACTGACGCGGCCCAAAAGCTCATCGACTGAGCGAGCCGGCAGGCGCAAGTCGGAAATTTCTGCCTGTCGAACAAGCTCATCGCCGCGGCGAGGAAATGTCGTGGGCATCTATGGGCCGGTTACTTTGACGTAGCGCCCTGTCATACCCAAGCTGCCGCTGCCGATCTTCAATTCTCATAAAATATCGATATTGCGTAATTTTTTTCATAATATATTACGCATCCGATCGAATGGGGAGAATGATTATGCGTTTTGCCGGAAAGAGAGCGCTTGTAACCGGCGCGGCCTCGGGCATCGGCCGTGCAACCGCGCAGCGGATCGCTGATGAAGGCGGACATGTGTTTGCAGCCGACGTCAACCAGGAGGGTCTTCGCGAAACTGTCGCAGGATCAGGCGCGATGACGGCCATCCCCTATGACGCACTCGACATCGACTCCTGCAAGGCACTGGTGGCCGCCGCCACCGCCGATGGCGGTCTCGACATTCTCTGCAATATTGCAGGCCTTCTCGACTGGGGTCCTACGCTCGATTTCGACGAGACACGCTTCGAGCGGCTGATCGCGGTCAATCTCACGAGTGTCTACGCACTCTGCCGCGCGGCGCTTCCGCATCTCGTGGCAAGCCAGGGGACGATCGTCAACATGGCGTCAACGGCGGGGGTACAAGGCACACCTTTTTCGATCGGCTATGCTGCCTCAAAGCATGGGGTGGTGGGCCTGACCAAGAGCCTAGCCGTCGAATTCGCGGCGCGCGGGGTCCGGATCAACGCAGTTTGTCCCGGCCACGTCAACACGCCCATGACCAACCGGCCGCCGCCGCAAGGCGATGTCGACTGGGCGTTGATGATGCGCAATGTGCCCAAACTCGCCGACGGGATCTGCGAGCCGGAGGATATTGCCGAAATGGTCGCCTTTCTCGCGAGTGCGCAGGCGCGCAAGATTACCGGGGCATTGTTTATGGTCGACGGGGGCCAATTGGCCGATTGACCCGGCGCGTCGTCCGCCAGCCGCCGTCGGTCTGGCGGACGAACCACCAGTGGTTCGCCGAAGCCCGCCACACCTCGAGGCCGTCGCCGCCACAGTGTAGAACGATGCTGTAACCTTCGGCGAATGCCTTGTTGCCGTCGATCTCGATCCGATGCGGCGCGAGGACATGGGCGCAGCCTTCGGCCATCAGCTGCCGATGCGTTTCGCTGTCGATGAGCGCGGCGATTGCGGCCCTTCCTTGCGCGGCGCCGTACCCGCCGACGTCATATTCGCCGTCATCCTCCCAAAGGGCGGCCACGCCCTCCGCATGGCCAGCGTCGGCGAGGGGGCCATAGCTAGCGATGAGGTTGCGGATCGCCTCGATATCCTCAAGGCGCGTCAGCCGCTCCTCGAAATCAGCCGTCACGCGCTGCCGATCGGCCGGCACGGCGGCCGAAAAAGCTGCAGTCGGCGAGACTGAGGCCCGAGCTGTAGCCATGCCCCCAAGCCGGCAAGCCGCTGGTGCAGCGTCCAGCGGCGAACAGGCCCGGAATCGCGGCTCCGTCGCGGCCGAGCACTTCGCCTTCGACCGATGTGCGCAGTCCCCCCAACGTGAAGAAGCTGAAATAGCTTGTCGCGAAATTAAGCTCGATGGCGATGAACGGCCCTTGGTCGAGCGGCGTCAAAATCGGTTCGCGCTTGCCGAAGAGGGGATCGTTGCCGCGCCGCGCATGGTGATTGTAGAAGGCCATCGTTGCTGCAAGCGTGTGCGGCGGCATGGCGAGTTCGCGTTCCACTTCTTCCCAGTCCGCACCGGTTCCCGCGATCGACATGCGCGCGAATTCGAACGGCTCGCTGTAGTGCGCGCTATCGAGAAGCAAGTAGACGCGGTCACCCGGCTGGTCGAGCATCGCGCGCGACACTCGGCCATGATAGCAATCCTCATTGATGAAGCGTTGGCCGTGGATATTGACGAAGACGCCGTTCGCCTGCGGCTCGGGGATTGTCCAGGGGCAGGTAGTGAAGAATTGCTCCATATGTATGGCATCGCCGCCCACGCTCATGCCGAGATTGATCCCCGAGCCATCATCCTTGTCGCCGATCGGATCGTTGATCCGGAATGTTTCCGGACAATATCGCCGCCGCATGTCCTCGTTCATGACGAAGCCGCCGGTCGCCAGCACCACGCCGCGCCGCGCGCGGATGAAATAGTCGCGGTTGTCGATGCGCGCCGCCGCCCCGATAACGCGGTCATCCTCCACCACAAGGCCGTTGGCGCGCGCGTCGGTCATCACGTCGGTGCCAAGCGCACGTACACGCTCTTCCAATATGTCGACTAGCTTCCGGCCGCCGCCCCATCCGGTAAACTGGATGACATGGCCGCGCGGGGCCGGACGCGCCTTGCTGCAGAAGGGTTCGGCCGCTTCGCTCCCCGACCAGATCAATGTGTCGTCGCCTATCGGCTCGATATGCTTGCCCGGCAAATAATTGCCGCGATAGGGGATATTCTGTCGTTTCAGCCATTCCCAGTGCGCGAGCGCTTCCCGGCCATAAGCTTCGCACTTTGCTTCATCGGCGCACGGGCCTCCGGCCATCTTGAGATAGCGGGTAAAATCCTCGACGCTGTCATTGAACCCGGCGGCGCGCTGCACCTCGGTGCCGCCGCCGACATAGATTTCCCCGCCGGAAAGCCCGGAAGCGCCTCCGCTGCCCGAATTGCGCTCGAGCAAGGTGACTGCCGCCCCCGCCTCACGGGCCTCGATCGCGGCGCAGGCGCCGGCCGCACCGAAACCGAGGATGAGGACATCGGTTTCGCGGTCCCAGCCCGGGACGTCGGCGGCCGCCAGCGGTCGGTGCAGCGACGCTTTCGTCAAGAAGCGGCTTTCACCATGTCGAGCGCCACGTCCACGATCATGTCTTCCTGGCCGCCCACCATCTTGCGACGCCCGAGTTCCACGAGGATGGCGCGCGTATCGAGGCCATAGTCTGCCGCCGCCTTCTCGGCATGGCGAAGGAAGCTCGAATAGACGCCGGCGTAGCCAAGCGCGAGCGTCTCGCGGTCGACCCGGACAGGTCGATCCTGCAGCGGACGAACAAGATCCTCGGCGGCATCCATGAGTGCCATGACGTCGCAGCCGTGGTTCCAGCCTTTGCGGTCCGCCGCGGCGATGAACACCTCGAGCGGCGCATTGCCGGCGCCAGCGCCCATCCCGGCGAGGCTGGCGTCGATGCGGATCGCGCCTTCCTGCGCCGCCACGATGCTATTGGCGACGCCAAGTGCAAGATTATGATGCGCGTGCATACCCCGCTGCGTCTCCGGCTTCAGTACCCGGTCGTAGGCTTGGAGCCGATCTCGAACACCGTCCATGTCGAGCGCGCCGCCAGAGTCGGTCACGTAAACGCATTGAGCGCCATAGCTTTCCATGAGCAGAGCCTGCGCGGCGAGTGACTCCGCATCGATCATATGGCTCATCATCAGAAAGCCCGACACGTCCATCCCAAGGTCACGCGCGATCCCGATATGCTGCTTCGACACGTCCGCCTCTGTGCAATGGGTTGCCACGCGGACCGAGCGCACACCAAGATCATAGGCGCGGCGCAGTTCCTCCTCGGTGCCGACGCCCGGGAGAATGAGCGTCGTCAGCACAGCGTTGCTCAGAACCTCCGCCACCGCTTCGATCCATTCCCAATCGGTGTGTGCGCCGAATCCATAGTTGAAACTGGAGCCGTTGAGACCGTCGCCATGCGCTACCTCAATCGCGTCCACACCGGCGTCGTCGAGCGCCTTCGCGATCGTCCGCACATGCTCGATGCCGTACATATGCCGGATGGCGTGCATGCCGTCGCGCAGTGTCACGTCCTGAATGTAGAGTTTCTGGTGATTTACGTCGAAGCCCGCCATTTCAGTTCTCCGTCGCCGCGGCTGCGGTGCGCCGCGAGGCGAGCAATTCGCCGGTGGCCTTTGCTGCCGCAGTCATGATGTCGAGGTTGCCCGAATAGGAAGGCAAATAATCGCCGGCGCCCTCGACCTCGAGAAAGATCGAGGTCTTGATGCCGGTAAATTCGCCGAGTCCGGGGATATGAAGCGGTCTGTTGTCGCCTACGCGCTCGAACTGCACCTGTTGTTTCAGGCGGTAGCCCGGCACATAGGCCTGCACCCTGGCTACCATTGCTTCCACCGATGCGCGGATCGCGTCCTCATCGCCCCCTTCCGAAAGGGTGAAGACCGTATCGCGCATGATCATCGGCGGCTCGGCGGGGTTGAGGATAATGATTGCCTTGCCCTTGGCGGCGCCGCCGACTTCCTCGATGGCCCGCGCCGTCGTGCGGGTGAACTCGTCGATATTGGCCCGGGTTCCGGGCCCGGCCGAACGCGACGACACTGAGGCCACGATCTCGGCATAATGGACTTTCGCGACCTGGCTCACCGCGGCCACCATCGGGATCGTCGCCTGACCGCCGCAGGTGACCATGTTGACGTTCGGTTGATCGAGATGGGCCTCCATGTTGACTGGCGGAACAGTGAATGGGCCGATTGCTGCCGGTGTCAGGTCCACCACCTGGATTCCGTCGGCGCGGAGCGCCGCGTCGTGGAGCTTGTGCGCATAAGCCGAAGTCGCGTCAAAGACGATGCCGATCTCGGGATAAACCTCCATGGCTTTCAGCCCGTCGATGCCCTCATGGGTGGTCGCGATGCCATGTTGGCGCGCCATGGCGAGGCCCTCGCTCGCGGGGTCAATACCCACCACCACCGCAAGCTCCATATTTTGCGGATACTTGATCATCTTCATCATGAGATCGGTGCCGATATTGCCCGAACCGATGATGGCAGCTTTCACCTTGGTCATGCTCTTCCTCAAACAAATTTTGCGGTGCAGGTCCCTACGCCGTGTAACGTCATCTCGAATATGTCGCCCGCAGCTGCGGGTTCGAGCGGCACAAGCGATCCCGACAGGATGATATCGCCTGCATCAAGGGTCACTCCATAAGCGCCCAGCGTATTGGCGAGCCACGCCACCGCCTCGGCGGGATTGCCCTGGACGGCCGCGCCCGTTCCCTCGGAAAGCGGCGCGCCATTTTTGGTGACCGTCACCCGGAGCGCAGGCAGATCATGCGCACGGGGATCCGCTCGCGCCTCGCCCAGAACGAAGACGCCGCAGCTCGCATTGTCGGCGACGGTATCCACGATACCGATCTTCCAATCGTCTATCCGGCTGTCGACGATCTCGAAACAGGGAGCGATGCTCTCGGTCGCCGCGATAACATCGACGACCGTCACGCCGGGGCCGGCAAGACCGGACTTCAGAATGAAGGCTATCTCGGCCTCGGCCCGGGGCTGTATGAGGCGTTCGGCGGCGAAGTCGATGTCACCCTCGACCTGCATAGCGTCGGTGAGAAATCCGAAGTCGGGCTGGAACACGCCGAGCATGTCCTGCACCGCCTTGGAGGTCACGCCGATCTTCTTGCCGATCACGCGCTCGCCTTCGGCTAGGCGACGGGAGAGAAAATCGAGACTGATCGTATAGGCATCGTCGATCGTCAGTGAGGGTTCGCGGGCGATCAGCGGCGCGACCGTACGGCCGCCGCGCAGGGCTTCGTGCAGTTCGGCACCGTGGATTTCAGCGGTGCTCATTGATGAACTCGATCGTGTAGCGGTTGAATTCGCGGGCGCGCTCCACCTGCACCCAGTGACCCACCTTGTTGAAGGTCATGCAGCGCACATCGTCGCATGCATCGAAGAAATAGCCGATACCGCTGAGCGGCATGAACCGTTCATTTTGGCCCCAGAAAAGCAGGATAGGCACTTTGAGTTCGCCAAGGCGCGGCCGCACGTTGTGCGTCCGCATACGGGTGATGACGTCCTTCGGCTGTGTCTTTGCGACCGCATAGCGCTCCTCTACTAGTGCGTCTGGAACCTGGCTGGCATCATTAACGAGATTTTCGATCAGCCGCCGCTGGTCGGCAAGGCTGAAGTCGGGACTGCCGAAGGAGGAACGCATATCGGCGATGCCGGGCATCGCAAAATAGACGTCCAGTTCCTCGATGCAGCCGGGTGCCATCAGCACGAGACGTTCGACCAACTCGGGGTGATCGAGCGTCATCTGGATCGCCACGCCCCCGCCAAGCGAATTGCCCACGAGGGTCGCGCGCTCAATGCCGTGGGCCTTGAGCGCGCCATAGAGCGTCTCGGTGAACAAGGTCAGCGTATAGTCGATGTCTTCAGGCTTTGAGGAGGCGCCATAGCCAATGAGGTCGGGAAGGATGACGCGGTAGCCCGCGTCGACAAAGGCATCCACATTGTCACGGAAGTTCGACGCGCCCGACGCGCCAGGGCCGCTGCCGTGAATGAAGACGACAGCGGGACCGGCGCCCTTTTCCTGAACGTGAATGTCGTGGCCGTCGATCTGATAGGTTGCTCTCGCAAAATCGCTCATCGGTCGGCTCCTCAGAGGAAGGTAAATGCGGGGGGTTGGCCCAGCATCGTTCCGACGACGTCGGCCGTGCGATTATTCGGATCATTGGCGACATGCGCGCGCGCCGCATTGAGGTCGAGCCAAGGCTGGATGATGTCGCTCGACATATACACGGCGCGTCCACCGAGCAGTTGGACCATGTCATCCACGAGCCGGGCGAGCCGCCGAACCACGGTTGAGGATTGGTAGGCGAAGAGCGCGCGCCTTTCCATCGGCACGGGTTTTCGCTGCTCGGCAAACGCCATCAGTTCATCGAAGCTCGCGGTCAGCGTCCGTTCCATCTCGAGCGCCTGCGCATGCGCGGCCGCGATCGCGGCGTGGAGCATCGGGTCGGCCTTGCTCGCCTTGCCCGTGTTGGTCGAAATCCGGCTTTCCATGATCGCCATTGCCGCATTGATCGCGGCGCGGGCGCCCCCGAATGCCGCAGTGGAAACCGAGCGAACGAACACCTGCGCCCAAGGCAGCGAATAGAGCGGTCCATCGTTCAGCTTCTGCCCCGGATTGTCGCACAGGAAGCCTTCCACCGCGCGATGGGTGCGATATTCGGGGACGAAGACGCGGTCCACGATGATGTCGTGGCTGCCGGTGCCCTGAAGACCGAACACCTGCCAGCTTTCGGGATCGATCCGATAGTCGCTGCGGGGGAGGAGAAAGGTACGCATGTCGGGGGCATCGCCTTCGGCAGCGGGCGGGACAATCGCGCCGAGAAGGACCCAGCCGCAGTGCAGCGACCCGGTCGAGAACCCCCAATGACCGCTGAGATAGAAGCCGCCCTCGGCGTGCTCCACCTTGCCGACCGGCTGGTAAGTGGAGGAGACTAGCATCGCATTGTCTTCGCCCCACACTTCAGCCTGCGCCGTGTCGTCGAAGAGCGCGAGTTCATAGGGATGGCACCCGAGAACGCCATACATCCAGCCGGTCGACATGCAGCCCTCGGCGAGTGCGCGCTGGACCTCGAAAAACACGTTGGGGTGCATTTCGTACCCGCCCCAGCGCCTTGGCTGGAGGATGCGAAAGAAGCCGGCCGCCTGCATCTCTGCGATCGTCTCGGCCGGCACATTGCGGTCGGCCGTACATTTCTTGGCCCGCGCCTTCAGCGCCGGGATCATCGCCTTCGCCCGTTCCACCAGTACTTCCGCAGAAGGAAGGGGTGCGGCCTGCGCCGCCGCGCTCGCCAATGTCGCCATAATCCATCTCCAATTTGCATCCCGCCGAGCCACGCGGCTCGATCGAATTCGTAAAAATATCTCACACAGAATACGCAAATCGTCAATATAAATTGAAATCATCCTGATCATTGCGTGAATAATGGCGATTTTTCGTTGTCGGAGCGGGAGGCGGCGCGCTGCGCTTTTGCCAGACAGAAGGAGTTTGCAGGCCAGCGATGCCGCAGTTCACCGCGAGTCCCTTCGACCAGGACCTTGCGCAGCCCAAATGCCGAGCCGCGCGCCAAAACGGGCTAATTCGTAACAAAACTGCCAATTTAATACGCAAACCAGCGTCGATAATGTGATTTTGCTTGCAAACATGATAGTGCTTCGGCTTAATGACACGGCAGAGAAGGAATCGGTTTGGGAAGGTGCGGGCAGTGAATCCGGCGGACATGTTCGAGTTGCGCGGAAAAGTAGCGCTGGTGACCGGGGGGACGCGGGGCCTTGGCCGCGTCGTGGCCGAACGGCTTGCCGGCGCCGGCTGCCGCGTCTTCGTCTGTGGCCGCAACGCGCCCGACGCGCTGCCGTCCGATATCGCGTTCCGGGCCGCCGACATTCGCGATCCAATGCAGGCCGAAGCGCTCGTGGACGGCATCGCGGCCGAGTGCGGCCGCTTCGACATCCTCGTCAACAACGCGGGCGGCTCGCCGCCCTGCCCTGCCGAGAAGGCTTCGCCGGGTTTCGTAGACGCGATCCTAAAGCTAAATCTTTCAGCGCCGCTCTATCTTGCCCAGGCGAGCTACCGGCATATGTCCGGGCGCGGCGGATCGATTGTGAACATCGCGAGTGTATCAGGAATCCGGCCCTCCCCGGGAACCGCCGTCTATGGCGCCGCAAAGGCTGGTCTTCTCAACCTGACGCGCTCGCTCGCGCAGGAATGGGGGAGCGCCGCGATCCGGGTCAATGCAATTATCGTGGGGCTGGCAAAGACCGAAACCGCCGAGGCGACCTATGGCGATGAGGATGCGCAGGCGCGCGTTGCCGCCTCGTTGCCGCTCGGGCGGATGTGCGAGGGCGGCGATGTCGCGGACGCGGTGGCCTATCTAGTCTCGCCGCTCGCCCGATATGTGAGCGGCGCGCAGCTCAACGTGGATGGCGGCGGTGAACGGCCATATTTTCTAGATCTGGTGAAAGGAGGCTGAGCGGTGACGATCAGGGCACTCGGCTATGTGGTGATAGCGACCACGAAGATGCAGGAATGGGATCGCTATCTCGCCGAGACAGTCGGCGTGATGCGCTCGGCAGATCCTGGCGACGGCGCGGCGCATTACCGCATCGATGCGCGTCCCTTCCGGTTTCGCGTCGAACCGGGCGCGCACGATGAACTGGTGGCGGCAGCCTATGAAGTCGCGGACGCTGCCGCGCTGGAGTCCTTGAAGGGACGGATCGTTACGGCTGGCCGCCCCGTTGCGGATGGCAGCGCAGCCGAAGCCGCGCTGCGTGGCGTGGATCGTTTCTTTCGCACCAGCGATCCTGCGGGCAACGGTCTCGAATTCTTCGCCGGCGACACCCGCGACGATGTAGCTTTCGTGTCGCCGGTGGGCGTAAAGGGCTTTGTGACCGGCGACATGGGCATGGGGCATGCCGTTTTTGCCGCACCCAATTTCGACGAGGTTCACGCCTTTTACATCGATGTGGTCGGTTTCCACGACACCGATATTCCGCGCTTCCATTTCTCGCCCGACCCTGCCGATCCCGGCATGGGCTTCGCCTTCATGCATGCCGATAATGGCCGACACCATTCGGTGGCGATTGGCCAAGGCGAGGTTCCACCGTCGCGTTGTATCCATCTGATGCTTGAGATGCAGGATCTGCTCGACGTGGGCCGCTGCTACGACCGGATGCGGCTCGCCAACGTCCCCGAATCCGCGTCGCTGGGCATGCATGTCAACGATCAGATGACGAGTTTCTACATGCAGACGCCCGCCGGATTCGATCTCGAGATCGGCTGCGACCCGCTCGTAATCGATCCGGCGACATGGGTACCGACCGCCCATCAGCAGGTCAGTGAATGGGGCCATGTCTGGGCGTGGCAAAAGGCAATGACGGAGGCAGCGGAATGACGCTCGACAAGGCGATGACACCAGCCGAAATGGTGGGCTGTCTTCGCGACGGCATGACCATCGGCATTGGCGGCTGGGGGCCGAGGCGCAAGCCGATGGCGCTCGTTCGCGAAATCCTGCGCTCCGATCTCAAGGACCTCACCATAGTCGCCTATGGTGGCGCCGACGTGGGCATGCTCTGCGCGGCGGGCAAGGTGCGCAAGCTCGTTTTCGCCTTCGTGTCGCTCGATGCGATTCCGCTCGAACCCTGGTTCCGCAAGGCCCGCGAGGCGGGAGCGATCGAGGTGCTGGAGCTTGACGAGGGCATGTTCCAGTGGGGTCTCAAGGCGGCGGCCTTCGGACTTCCTTTCCTGCCCACGCGCGTGGGTCTCGGCACCGATCTTGCGGAACTCGGAGGCCTTTCGACCGTGACATCGCCCTACCCCGATGGCGAGACTTTGATCGCGATGCCGGCGCTGAAGCTCGACGCCGCGCTGCTTCACGTCAACCGCTCGGACCGGCGCGGCAACGTCCAGCTTCTCGGTCCCGATTTCTACTATGACGAATGGTTTGCAAAGGCAGCGGCACAATGCTTCGTCTCGACCGAACTCCTCGTGGACCGGATCGAGGATGACTATGCCGGCGACGCCAAAGCCAATGTGATCGAGCGCTGCTTCATCAGCGGTGTTACCGAAATCCCCTGCGGGGCGCATCCGACCTCGATGCCGCCGGCCTACGGCTGGGACATGGGATGGCTCAAGACCTATTGTGCGCTCGCCAAGGAGCCCGGAACCTGGACTGCGGTTCGCGACAAGCTCGTGGGTGCGGACGAGGCTGCGTATCTGAAATCCGTAGGTGGAAAGGAGGCGGTGACGGCTTTGCCGCTGCCGATATTCTGATGGTCGATGTCACGCTTGCAGAACTCTGCATTTTCGCCTGCTCAGAGGCTTTCCGGACTGATCGCGAGATCATCGGAACCGGCGTAGGGCCGATACCGCGGGTTGCCGCGGGTCTGGCCAAGCTGACGCATTCGCCCGGTCTGCTCATGACCGACGGCGAGGCTTTCCTGGTCGAGGATCCAGTGCCCATCGGACCGCGCGGCGATTATGTGCCGCGCCACACCGGCCATCTTCCCTTCTCGCGCTTCTTCGACAGCGCGGTCTGGACCGGACGGCGTCACGCGATGGTGACACCGACCCAGATCGACCGCTTCGGTCAGACCAATCTCTCGCGCCTCGGCGGCACGCACGAGCAACCCAAGACACAGATGCTCGGCGTCCGCGGTTTCCCCGGCAATAGCATCTATCATGCCAACTCGATGTTCATTCCTGCGCATTCGGCGCGTACCTTCGTGGCCGGCGAAGTCGATATGGTCTCGAGCGCGGGATATAATCCCGCCAAGCGTATCGTCGGCGGAAATTACGGCGGCATCGATCTCGTCCGCATCGTCACCGATCTTTGCGTAATGGATTTCGGCGGTCCCGATCATGCGATCCGCGTGATCTCCCTGCATCCCGGCGTGGATTTCCCATCGGTTCAGGCGGCCACCGGCTTCGAACTCGTTGAGGGCGATCTTGCCGAGACGCCGCTTCCGGACGAGGAGGCGCTCGCCCTCATCGCCCGCCTCGATCCGCACAATATCCGCGCGAGTGTCATCAAGGACAATCCGCCGGCAAAGAGAGGCTGACATGACCGACAAACTGGTAGAGCCGCAGCAGGTCGAGGTGACCTACGAAACCGATACCCCCGTCCGCTACGAGGTCGAGGGACCGGTGGCGTGGATCATCATGGACCGCCCGCAGTTTAACAATGCGCAGAACTCGCAGATGACCTATGCGCTTGACGCCGCCTTCCGCGCGGCAACCGATGACGATGCTGTCAAGGTGATCGTGCTCGCAGGCGAGGGGAAGCACTTCAGCGCGGGTCACGACATCGGGACGCCGGGACGCGATCTCCATCGCAGCTTCGAGCGCAAACTTCTCTACCCCGACCACGTCAACAAGCCCGGCGCCGAACTGCTCTACACGCGCGAGCAGGAAGTCTATCTTGGAATGTGCCGCCGCTGGCGCGACGTGCCGAAGCCGACGATCGCAATGGTCCAGGGGGCCTGTATTGCGGGCGGACTCATGCTCGCCTGGGTGTGCGATCTTATCGTGGCAAGTGACGACGCCTTCTTCCAGGATCCGGTCAACCGGATGGGGATACCGGGTGTCGAGTATTTCGCGCACGGCTTCGAGCTGCCACCGCGCATCGCCAAGGGCTTTCTCCTGCTCGGCGAACGTATGCCCGCCGCGCGCGCCTACCAGTTCGGGATGATCAACGAGATGGTTCCGCGCGCGGAGCTACGCGACCGCGTCGCCGCGATGGCACTTGAACTCGCGTCGCGACCGAGGCTCGGCAACTGGCTGACCAAGCAGGCGATCAATCATGTCGAGGACCTGCGGGGCAAGCGCACGGCAATGGATGCAGTTTTCCACATGCACCATTTCGCGCACGCCCAGAACGACCTGGTGAGCGGCAATTCGCTCGGTGGACTAGACGGCAAGGGAATGGCGGCTGCCAACAAGAAGGCCGCGGGCGAGGACTGATCCGGTGAGCGACCCGATCTCCACACCGCTCACGCGCGCTCTCGGCTGCCGCCTGCCGGTTATTCAGACCGCGATGGGCTGGATCGCCTCGCCCGAACTCGTGGCAGCATCGAGCAATGCGGGCGCCTTCGGCTTCCTGGCCGGCGCGGTGATGAAGCCTGGCGAACTGCGCGAGGCGATCGCGCGGCTACGCGATCTGACCCCGCATCGCTTTGGGGTCAATTTTCACAGCTTCCAGCCTGGCGCTGCCGAAATCGTGGACCTCATCGTAGCCAATGGTGATCGGGTGGGAGCGGTGAGTTTCGGGCGCGGCCCGGACGCGCGGATGATCGGTCGATTCCGTGATGCGGGCATTTTGTGCATTCCGACCGTTGGCGCCGTAAAGCATGCCGAAAAGATGGTGTCGCTCGGCTGCGAGATGATCACGGTCCAGGGCGGCGAGGGCGGAGGACACACCGGAGCTGTCGCCACGACGGTTCTGCTCCCGCAGGTGCTCGACGCGGTGGACGTGCCGGTGGTGGCTGCGGGCGGGTTCGCCGACGGTCGCGGGCTTGCTGCCGCACTTGCCTACGGCGCTGCGGGCATTGCGATGGGAACGCGCTTTTTGATGACGCGCGAAAGCCCCGTCCCCGACCAGTCAAAATTCGTCTATTTGCGGGCGAGCACCGGCGACATCGTGGTCTCGACCCGGATCGACGGCATCCCGCAACGCATGATCCTGACTCCGGCGATGAAACGTATCGAGGCCTCGGGGCGGCTTCGCATGTGGAAGCGGGCATTCGAGGCGGCGCTCGAGATGAAGCGGCAAAGCGGTGCCAGCCTTATAGACCTTCTTCACGCCGCTCGCGGCATGACGGGCCATGGCGAACTCTCGTTCCCGCAGGCGATGATGGCTGCCGCGGCGCCGATGCTCATCCAGAAGGGTGTGGTGGAAGGCGACACCGAGAACGGCCTGATGGCGACCGGGCTCGTGGGCGGTCGGCTCGACGATCTGCCGACCTGCGCCGAACTCCTCACATCCATCGAACGCGACGCGCGCGCGCGCATCGCGGCCTTCCAAGGACTGGAATAGACATGCCCATCACCAGCTCGATCAAGGACCGGATCGCAGAAATCGTCTTCGACGTGCCGCCGGTCAACGCCTTCGACAGCGAGACCTGGCTCTCGCTTCCCGCAATCATCACCGCGGCATCCAGCAATCCTGCGGTCCACTGCGTGCTGATCCGCGCAGAGGGACGTGGGTTTTGCGGCGGCGTGGACATCAAGGAAATGCAGGCGCATCCCGATCGGATCACGGCCCTGAACCGCGGCAACTACCTGACGTTCAAGGCGATTCGGAACGCCGAGATACCCGTGATAACCGCGGTTCACAAATTCGTGATTGGTGGCGGTATCGGCATCTGCGGCGCCAGCGACACGATCATTGCGGCCGACGACGCATATTTCTCTTTGCCCGAGGTCGATCGCGGCGCGATGGGAGGCGCAAGCCATCTCTCGCGCATGCTGCCACTCCACAAGGTGCGCGCGGCTTTCTTCACCGGCGGCACCATAGCGGCCGAAGAAGCCTTTCGTCTCGGTGCCGTCGAGAAGGTGGTACCCCGTGCCGAACTCGTGGCCGAGGCGCGCGCGTTCTGCGCGGTCGTCGCCTCGAAGTCGCGCAAGGCGCTCGTCATCGCCAAGGAAGCCCTCAATGGTCTCGAGGAGCGCGATGTCGACCGCGGCTACCGCTGGGAGCAAGGTTTCACGCTCGAGATGTACATGCATGAGGATAGTCAGAAATCGCGTGACGCGTTCGCGACGACGGGCAAGGCGGCGGATTTCTGATGGACCTTCTCTACACTGCAGAACAGCAGCGTTTCCGCGCCGAGGTGCGCACCTGGATGGAAGCGCATGTCCCGCGCGAGCCGCTCGTCACGCTTGAATGCCGGGAAGGCTTCGATCAGCATGTCGCCTGGGAGCGCACGCTTGCCGCTGGCAACTGGGGGATGGTCACCTGGCCGGAACCTTATGGTGGACGGGGTCTTGATCTCGTTCAATGGCTGATTTTCGAGGAGGAATATTTCCGCGCCGGCGCTCCGAACCGGGCCAATCAGAACGGCATCTTTCTGCTCGGACCCACGGTCATGGAGTTCGGCACTGCCGAGCAGAAGGAACGCTTCCTGCCGCCGATGGCCAATGGGGAGATCATGTGGGCGCAGGCCTGGTCCGAACCCGGTGCCGGCTCCGACATGGCGGCGATTACCAGCAAGGCGGTTCGCGATGGCGATCATTATGTACTGACCGGCCAGAAGACCTGGTCGAGCCGCGCAGCCTTTGCTGACTGGGGATTCGGTCTCTTTCGGACCGAAGCCGACAGCCGACGCCACAAGGGACTGAGCTTTCTCCTCTTCGACCTCAACAGTCCGGGCATTACCAGGCGGCCGATCCGCCAGCTGCACGGCGATACGGGTTTCGCGGAGCTTTTCTTCGACGAAGTGCGGGTTCCGGTCGAAAACCGGATCGCGGACGAAGGCCAAGGCTGGAAAGTGGCGATGGCCACGGCAGGTTTCGAGCGCGGACTGATGCTGCGCTCGCCAGGCCGTTTTCAGGCAACAGCGCGGCGCCTCGTCGAACTCTACCGCATGCACGAGGCCGATGCCGCGCCGGCCGCGCGCGAGGCGGTCACCGCCGCATGGATGCAGGCGCAGGCATATGCCTACAACACCTATGCCGTTGCCGCGAAGATAATGGCCGGTGGCTCGATAGGTGCCGAGGCCAGCCTCAACAAGATCTTCTGGTCTGAACTCGATCGCGCGATGCACCGTACAGCGATGGAGCTGCTCGGGGCCGCGGCCGAGCTCAGGCGCTTCGACGATGGAAGAATCAACCAGTGGCTCGAGGGATATATCTTCTCGCTCTCGGGCCCCATTTACGCGGGATCGAACGAGATCCAGCGCAACATTACGGCGGAGCGCCTGCTCGAATTGCCACGGGTGGGAGCGGGCTGATGGAATTCCTTCTCAGCGAAGACCAGCTCGCGCTGGCTGAAACAGTTCGTGATTATCTCGCAGGGACCCACGGACCCGAGGTGCTGCGCCGGCTCGATGAGACTGGGCCTCGCGATCCCGCCATCTGGCAGGGGCTTGTCGACATGGGTCTGACGGGGCTGCTCGTTCCTCACGAACATGGCGGACTTGGCCTTACGCTCCTCGACGCAGCGCTGGTGGCCCGCGAATGCGGCCGTGCCGCGCTCGCCGAGCCTCTCGTCGACGCAGCCTTCGTGGCGGTACCTTGGATGCTCGCGAATGGCGAGACGGCCGACATGGAGGCAATCGTGGCCGGTGCGGTGCGGCCGGCGGCCGCGCATGCGATCAATCCCTGGGTCGCCGATGGTGAAGGGGCACCACTCGAAAGCGTCGATCCGCTGCGACGCCTCGCTGCGCCGGCGACTGCTGGCAGCGACGATCCCTATCTTCTCGATCTCGGCGCGCTGATGGCTGCGGCGCAGCTCGTGGGCGCTGCCGAGGCAATGCTCCACCAGTCGGTCGAATATGCCAAGGTTCGTACACAATTCGGGCAGCCGATTGGTGCATTTCAGGCCGTAAAGCACCAACTTGCCACCGCGACTGTGGGCATCGAGTTTGCACGGCCCGTGCTCTGGCGCGCGGCGCAGGCGCTCGCCGACCGGCTGCCGAGCGCTGGGATACACGTGAGCCATGCCAAGGTGGCGGCTGGCGATGCCGCCATCGCCATGGCCGAGACCGCGATCCAGATACATGGCGCGATGGGCTACACCTACGAGGTCGATCTCCACTTCTGGATGAAGCGGAGTTGGGCTCTCGCCGGTGCGTGGGGCAGCCGCGCCTGGCATATCCGCCGCCTCGAAGCGGCAATTGTGGGGGGCAGCCACCCGATCGGACCCGATCACACATTCGCATGAGGAATATCTGATGGCCGAAGCCTATATCATCGATGCTGTTCGCACGCCTGTAGGTCGCAAGAAGGGCAGCCTTGCCGCGCTTCATCCCGCCGATCTCGGCGCCCATCCGCTGAAGGAGCTCATGAGGCGCACCGGTATCGACGCCGGCGCGGTCGACGATGTCGTCTGGGGCTGCTGCGATACGATCGGCCCGCAGGCTGGCGACATCGGGCGGACCGTCTGGCTCGTCGCTGGTCTGCCGCAGCATGTGCCCGGTACGACCGTCGATCGCCAGTGCGGATCGTCACAGCAGGCGATCCATTTCGCCGCCCAGGGGGTGATGAGCGGAACGCAGGACCTGGTGGTGGCCGGAGGGTCGCAGGCAATGAACGCTATCCCGATCAGCGCCGCGATGCTTGCGGGCGAAGCCTATGGATTTTCCAATCCGTTCAACGGGTCTCCGGGATGGGTGGAGCGTTACGGCGGCGGGGTCCTCAACCAGATCGGGTCTGCCGAGATGATCGCCGAGAAGTGGGACATCAGCCGCGCCGAGATGGAGGCGTTCGCGCTGGCCTCGCATCAGCGGGCGCAGGCCGCGACGGATGCGGGCTGGTTTTCTGGCGAGATCGCTCCGCTCGGCGGATTGTCGCGGGATGAAACGATCCGGCCCGGGACGACCATCGAGGGTCTCGCGGGGCTCCGCGAGATCGAGGAGGGCGGACGGATCACCGCAGGTGTAGCGAGCCAGAATTGCGACGGAGCCGCGGCGCTACTTATCGCGTCCGAGCAGGCGGTGAAGGATCATGGCCTGACGCCCCGCGCGCGCATCCACCACCTCACCGTGCGCGCGGATGACCCGGTGTGGATGCTGACCGCGCCCATCCCCGCTACCCGGCATGCGCTCGAGCGGGCCGGGATGACGGTCGACGATATCGACCTATTCGAATGCAACGAGGCATTCGCAAGCGTGCCGATGGCATGGATGAAGGAACTCGGCATCCCGCACGAGAAGGTCAATGTGAACGGCGGCGCGATCGCGCTTGGCCATCCGCTCGGCGCCAGTGGGGCGCGACTGATGACCACGATGCTGAACGCCCTTGAGCGTACCGGCGGCCGCTTCGGACTGCAGACGATGTGCGAAGGCGGCGGACAGGCCAATGTGACGATTATCGAGAGGCTTTCATGACTATTTGCGCGGGACGGACCGTCATCATCACCGGCGCGGCGCGCGGGCTCGGTAAGGCATATGCGCTCGCTTTTGCAGCCGAGGGAGCGAATGTCGTGGTCAACGACATCGGTGCGAGCCTGGCGGGCGAAGGCCGCGACACCTCGGCAGCGGATGCGGTGGTGGCCGAGATCAATGCCGCGGGCCATGGACGGGCGGTGGCAAGCTATGAGGACATTACCGACTGGGATGCTGCCGGGCGGATCGTCGCAACCGCGATCGCGGAATTCGGCGATCTTCACGTTGTCGTGAACAATGCCGGGATCGTGCGCGATCGCATGTTCGTGTCGGCGACGCTCGAGGAATGGGATGCCACGATGCATGTTCATCTGCGTGGCCACTTCTGCCTTTCCCGCCATGCCGTCGACTATTGGCGCGCTCGGCAGAAGGAAGGCATGCCGGTCGACGCCCGGATCATCAATACGACCTCGGGGGCGGGACTCCAGGGTTCGATCGCGCAGGCTGCCTATGCCACCGCCAAGGGCGGAATTGCCTCGCTCACGCTCGTGCAGGCGGCTGAACTCGGCCGCTACGGCATCACCGCCAACGCCCTGGCACCCTCGGCCCGCACGCGGATGACCGAGCAGGCCTTCGCCGACAAGATGGCGACGCAGGAAAACGCGTTTGACGTCATGGATCCCGCGAACATTGCGCCCGCCGTGGTCTGGCTCGGAAGCACTGAAAGTGCCCATGTCACGGGCTGTGTATTCGAGCTCGAAGGCGGCAAGATCATGATCGAGGACGGATGGCGCGAAGGGCCGTCTGTCGATGCCGGCGCGCGCTGGGAACCCGCGCACGTGGGCGATGCGGTAGCTCGGCTGCTTGCCGAGCGGGTGCCGCCGCGCAAGGTTTGGGGCACAGCATAATGGATTTCGCGCTCACCGAAGAACAGAAAATGATCGCCGACACGGCGCGCGATTTTTTCACCGAGAACGCGACGAGCGAGCGAACGCGCGCGGCAATGGCATCTGGGGGACTCGATGCCGCCACCTGGCGCGCCTACTGCGAAGAGCTCGGGTTCGGCGGGCTCGGTATACCCGAGGCCTTCGGCGGTGCCGGTCTCGGCATGGTCGAGTTTGCATCCGTCGCCGAGGCAGCGGGCGCGCAAGTGGCCGCGATCCCGCTTCTCGGCCAGGCGATGGCGATCGCCGCAATTCTGGCTGGCGGCGATACGGCGCAGAAGGAACGCTGGCTGGCTCCGATCGCGAGCGGCGAGATGGTGGCGGTGGTTGCCGAGGCAGGCTCGGCGGCCTGCGACGGTGAGCGACTCACCGCGGAGCTCGAGCATATACCGCATGGCGCGGTCGCCGATCTTATTCTCGTTCTTGGGGCGCGGAACGCCTGGATCGTGGAGACGGCCGCCGCCGGGGTGACCGTTACCGCGCATACTAGCATGGACCAGACCCGTCCGCTCGCCGGCCTCCGGATCGAGGGAGCGACTGCAGTTCCGCTCGCCGATGCCGCCGCGGCTGCTGCGGCGGCCCTGCAGAGCGGCTGGATTTGCCTCGCCGCCGAGGCGCTCGGCGGCGCGCAGGCCTGTCTTGACCGCACCGTGGTTTATGCACGGGAACGCGTTCAGTTCGGACGACCCATCGGCAGTTTCCAGGCTTACAAGCACCGGCTCGCTGACATGATGATCGAAATCGAGCAGGCGCGCTCCGCGCTTTATTGGGCGGCCTGCGCGGTAGACGAGGGGACCGACGATCCCGACCTTGCCCTGCACGCAGCGAAGAGCTTCTGCGCGGATACCTTTTTCCGCTGCGCGGCCGACATGATCCAGCTGCACGGCGGAATTGGCTTCACCTGGGAACATGACGCGCATCTCTTCTTCAAACGGGCGCGATCGATCCAGACGCTGCTCGGGACCGGCGCGTGGCACCGCGAGGAAGTGGCCAAGATGATTTTGGGAGATATGGCATGAAACTCGGCTTTTCTCCGGCAGAAGAGGCGTTTCGCGCCGAATGCGCCGACTGGCTGAATGGTCAGATGGCTGGCGAATTCAAGGATATTCGGGGGATCAATACCCTCACCGCAAAGTCCGAGCGGCGCAAGGAATGGGAGCAGCAACTCGCCGCCCATAAATGGTCGTGCATCGGCTGGCCCGCGGCGTGGGGCGGGCGCGACGCGACGCTCGCCGAGCAGGTAATCTTCGCCGAGGAATATGCCCGTGCCGGAGTGCCGGGGCGGGTCAATCATATCGGCATCGAGCTCGCGGGGCCAACGATCCTCACCTTTGGAACCGAAGAGCAGAAGCAGCGCTTCCTGCCCGGGATCGCGGCGGGCGAGACGATTTTTTGCCAAGGCTTCTCCGAACCGAACGCCGGCTCCGATCTCGCTAGCGTGCGGACAAAGGCCAGGATCGAGGGCAACGAATGGGTGGTGAACGGCCAAAAGATATGGACGAGCCTCGCTCATATCTCGGACTGGATCTTCGTCATTGCACGCAGCGAGGAAGGATCGCAGGGACCCAAGGGGCTCACCTTCCTCATGATGCCGATCGACCAGCCCGGGATCGAGATTCGCCCGATCCGGCAGATCAATGGCGATGCCGAATTCAACGAGACCTTTTTCACGGACGCTCGCTGCGCTGCCGACAGTCTGATCGGTGCCCCCGGAGACGGCTGGAAGATCGCGATGGGGCTGCTTGCCTTCGAGCGTGGCGTGTCGACGCTCGGCCAGCAAATGGGGTTTCGCAACGAACTCGACGCGATCATCGCCGCCGCCAAGGCAAACGGCAACGCGGCGGACCCGCTTATCCGCCAGCGTATCGCCAAGGCCGAGTTCGGTCTGAGGTTCATGCGCTACGGCGCACTGCGCATGCTCTCCAATGCCGACCATTCGAAGGTGGACGGCGCCGCCCTCACCTACAAGATCCAGTGGGCGAGCTGGCGACGGGCGCTAGGGGAACTTGCGATGGACGTGCTCGGGCAGGCAGGCGAGGTTACCCACAACCCGGAATATGAATGGGAGATGCTGCCCAATCTGTTCCTCTTCTCCCGGTCCGACACCATCTACGGCGGGACCAACCAGATCCAGCGCAACCTGATCGCCGAACGCGGTCTCGGCATGCCGCGCGAGCCCCGGGGGACCGCATGAGCCGCCTGCCCGCCTATCCGCTTCCGCGCGGCCTGCTCAAGGACCGCACCGTGGTGATCACCGCGGCCGCCGGCACCGGCATAGGTTTCTCGGTGGCAAAACGAGCCGCCGAGGAAGGCGCGCGTCTGCTGATCAGCGATTTCCACGAGCGGCGTCTCGCCGAGGCGGCTGAACGGATTGCCGCCGAAACCGGACATCGCCCAGCCACCGCGATCTGCGACGTGACCGACGAGGCGCAGGTGGACGCGCTGCGCGAAGCGGCGCTTGCAGCGCTCGGCCATGTCGATATTCTCATCAACAATGCGGGCCTAGGCGGCGAAGTGCTGGTGACCGAGATGAGCGACGAGCAGTGGCACCGCGTTCTCGATGTCACGCTCACCAGTGTCTTTCGCATGACGCGCGCCTTCCTCCCCCACATGCAGGGACGCGGCGAGGGTGCAATCGTCAACAATGCCTCGGTGCTTGGCTGGCGCGCCCAGAAGGGGCAAGCGCACTACGCTGCGGCAAAGGCGGGCGTGATGGCCTTTACGCGTTGCTCGGCCCTCGAGGCGGCAGAACATGGCGTGCGCATCAACGCGGTGGCGCCCAGCATCGCGATGCACGCCTTTCTTGCCAAGGTCACGACCGACGAGATGCTCGCCGACCTTTCGGCGCGCGAGGCCTTCGGCCGTCCCGCCGAGGTCTGGGAAGTCGCGAACGTCATGCTGTTTCTGGCAAGCGATCTATCCTCCTATATGACCGGCGAGATCGTCTCGGTCTCGAGCCAGCGGGCGTGACGGTGGTACGGATTTTCAAGAACCCGGCCGCGCTTCTCGGTGCCGAAGGAACGCTGCTGGGCCCTACGGATTGGCTCGCTGTCGAGCAGGAGCGGGTGGACGGCTTCGCGGCTGTGACCGGTGATCACCAGTGGATCCATGTGGACGTGGAGCGAGCGCGCGAGGGACCGTTTGGTGGCACGATCGCGCATGGCTATTTGACCCTCAGCCTCGCCAATTTCTTCCTGCCTTCGCTCATTGAGGTGCGCGGCTTCACCCACGCCGTCAATGTTGGCGCCGATCGTCTTCGGTTTCTCTCGCCGGTACGCGTCGGCAGCGAAATTCGAGGTGTCGGCGAAATCATGGCGGTCGAGGAGATCAAAGGCGCGATACAGTCGGTCGTCCGCGTGACGATCGAGATCAGCGGAGAGGACAAGCCCGCCTGCGTGATTGACACGATCAGCCGCTACTATCCGGAAAACAAGTCATGACGATCAGTCCTGGGCAGAAGATCAACGCCGTGGAGGCCTATATCGCAGCTTATGGAGCGGGCGATCTCGATGGTGTGGTGGCGGTGTTCGCCGACGATGCTATCGTCGAGGATCCGGTGGGATCGAAGCCGCTTGTGGGCAAGGAGGCGATCCGCGCATTCATGGCGGTCGGCATCGGAATGGGAGCGAGGCTCTCGCTCCAAGGTCCGGTGCGCTGCGCCGGCGATTACGCCGCCTTTCCTTTCGAGGTCACACTAGCGATCGAGGGCCGCAAGACGCGGATCGAGGTAATCGACGTCTTTGCGTTCGATACCGCGGGCAAGGTACGCGAGATGCGCGCCTTTTTCGGCCCGGACAATTTCGGGACGATCTGAGATGCGCGCCGACCCGCCCGTGCTGCCGGCTACCATTCCGCACCTCGCCGTTTGGGCTGCCGAGCGCTTCGGCGATGCTCCGGCGATCCTCGATCAAGGGCAGCAGTGGAGCTACGTCCGGCTGCTTGACGAAGTGCGCGTTGCCGCCTCCGCGCTGATCGGACGTGGCGTGTGTGCGGGGAGCCGGATCGCCATCTGGGCCCCGAACTGCCGCGAATGGATCGTAGCAGCGATCGCCGTGCAAATGACCGGAGCCGCGATCGTTCCCCTCAACACGCGCCTGAAGGCGGTGGAGGCCACCGACATTCTGCGCCGCACGCGCGCTTCGCTTCTCTTCACGGTCGAGAGCTTCCTTGGAACCGATTATGCCGGGCTGATCGCCGATGCCGACCTCCCCGATCTCTCCGAGGTTGTCCGGCTCGACACCGAGTGGGACGAATTTCATGCTTCCGGGCGCGTCGACGACGCATCTGTCGATACGGCGCTCGCCGCGCTGACGCCCGATCATGTCAGCGACATCATGTTCACCAGCGGGACCACCGGCCGACCCAAGGGCGTGATTACAACGCACGGACGGATCATCCCGATGTTCGCGCACTGGATCGCGAACGTCGGGCTCGAAGCGGGCGATCCCTATCTCATAATCAATCCCTTCTTCCACAGCTTCGGCTATAAGGCGGGATGGGTCGCCGCGATGCTCGCCGGGGCCGTCGTGGTGCCGATGGCGGTGTTCGACGTGAAGAAGGCCATTCATCATATCGAACATGACCGGATCGCCTTCATACCGGGCGCTCCCACCATTTATCAGTCGCTCCTCGGCGAGCTCGAGGGTCGGCGTTTCGACTCCTCGTCGCTCAAGAGCGCCATGACAGGTGCGGCAACCGTTCCCCCGGCGCTGATCCGCCGAATGTATGACGAGCTTGGTTTCGATCGTGTGCTCACAGCCTACGGCATGACCGAATGCACGACGATCACCTCATGTCTGGCCGGCGACGCGCCCGAGCTCGTGGCGCGAAGCTGCGGCAAGGTCATCCCTGGTCTCGAGCTCAAGATCGCCGATTCTTCGGGGCGCGCGCTGCCGCCGGGCGAGACCGGCGAGATATGCGTCCGGGGCTATGCCGTGATGGCGGGATATCTCGACGACGAAGCGGCGACCGCGGAGGCGATCGATCACGATGGCTGGCTTCACACCGGCGATGTGGGCGTCATGGATGAGGCAGGCTATCTGCGGATCACCGATCGCAAGAAGGACATGTATATTTCGGGCGGTTTCAATTGCTATCCGGCAGAGGTCGAGAAGCTCATGGCCGACCATCCCGCGATCGCCAGTATTGCGGTGGTGGGGGTTCCCGACGACCGAATGGGCGAGGTGGGTCGCGCCTTCGTGGTCCGGCGGGCGGGATACCGAGCCGGCGAGACGGAAATCCTTGCATGGGCGCGAGAGACGATGGCGAACTACAAGGTTCCGCGGAGCATCATTTTCGTGGACCAGCTGCCGACCAACGCGTCGGGAAAGGTCCTGAAGACCGAATTGCGCGGCTAGATGCTTAGCCCCGTCTGAGCGGCCCCCCAGCCTTTCCACGCGGATGATATCGCGGGTAAGTCGCCGGCGTCCGCCTGAAGCACGGGACATTGCCCGAACCGCTTGACCGCCGAGATGCTGATTTCGGCCATGGATTGAAGCATCGTCGAATTCAGGCTCCCGGAGCCGGCTACTGCCCGCAGCGCGCCGAGGGATCAGGCGATTGTGGCACCGCCGTCGATCACCAGCGGGTGGCCGGTCACGAAGCTGGCCTGGTCGCTGCAGAGCCAGAGAACCGCATTGGCG
Source organism: Pseudomonadota bacterium (assembly GCA_023422695.1). Classification (GTDB taxonomy): domain Bacteria; phylum Pseudomonadota; class Alphaproteobacteria; order Sphingomonadales; family Sphingomonadaceae; genus Sphingopyxis. Next base: position 2,026 of record JAFAGN010000124.1, on the reverse strand, counting down.
ACCTCCTCGGGCTGACCCATCCGGCCCATCGGGGTCATTGCTTCCATCGTCTTGCGAAGCTCGGGGTTGCGCGCCACGCTGTCGGTCATCGGAGTCTCGATCACGCCCGGGCACACGGCGTTTACCCGGATGTTGCTGCGCGCCCATTTCAGGGCGCCGTGGCGGGTGAGGCCGATGACGCCATGCTTAGTGGCGACATAGCCAGGTTGCCGGCCATTGCCGGTGAAGCCATTGATCGACGACGTGTTGACGATCGCTCCGCCGCCGGTTGCGAGCATCGCCGCAGCTTCCTCGCGCATGCAATGCATAACGCCGTCGAGATTGATTGACACCGAGCGGCGCCAGATCTCGTCGTCCCATTCGTCGGCGCCCATATTGGCGATACCCGCATTGTTGTGACCGAAATCAAGACGGCCATAGCTGTCGAGCGCGCGCTGGACGAGTTGCCTGACAGACTCGGCGTCGGCCACGTCGCAGACCTGGAATATCGCCTCGCCGCCTGCCGACCCGATAAGTGCTACGGTCTCCTCGCCGCCCTCGCTGTTCACGTCGCTCACGACCACCGAGGCGCCGGCGCGGGCAAAGAGCAAGGCCGTTGCCCTTCCGATTCCGCCACTTGCACCGGTGACGAGCGCCACCTTGCCGGAAAAATCATATGACATGATCATTTTTTCTCCATTTGCGTAGGAAATTGGATTATATGTAACGCAATTAATGAAAACTCCAACCTAAAACGAGCAAATGTCGGATGTTGTCACCGCTTTTTGAGTCGCGAATGCTGGGCAGCATAGCCTTGTCCAACTCGATCGTCATGGCGCCCATGACCCGCGACCGAGCTTCGGAGCGCGATGTCCCGGGCGATCTGATGGTCGAATATTACCGCCAGCGGGCTTCGGCCGGACTGATCGTCACCGAGGGCGTTCAGCCGAGCGCCGACGGAAAGGGCTACTGGCGTACACCCGGGATCTGGTCCGACGAGCAGATCGCGGGCTGGTCGAAGGTCGCGGACGCCGTGCACCGCGAAGGCGGACGCATCGTCATGCAGCTGATGCATTGCGGGCGCGTCTGCGTGCGGGCGAACAAGGGCGACACGAGCCGGACGATCGCTCCCTCTGCGATAGCGTGCGCCGATCTCGTGCCGGGGCCCGACGGCGTGCCGGTGGCAACTGAAATGCCCGAACCGCTGACGACCGCCGAAGTGCGGCGTGTGGTCGACGAGTTTGCTTCGGCCGCCGCCAATGCCCGCGATGCCGGGCTCGACGGCGTCGAATTGCACTGTGCGAGCGGCTATCTCCCCAACCAGTTTCTCAATCCCGGCAGCAACCGGCGGACGGACCGCTACGGCGGATCGGCCGAGAACCGTATCCGCTTCGCGGTGGAGATTCTCAAGGCGATGGCGGACACGATCGGCGCCGGCCGCGTGGGATTTCGCATATCGCCCGGCAATCCTTACAACGACATGGCGGACGACGATCCTAAGGCGACCTTTATTCCGCTGCTGCGGGCTGCGAATCCGCTCGGGCTTGCCTATGTCCATCTCGTGGACGTTGGCGGGACCCGCGAGTGGGTTCGCGCAAACTGGAGCGGAAATCTGATTGCGAACAACGGGCTGAAAGCCGAAACGGCAGCGGCCCTGCTCGCGGCGGGTGAGGCCGAGGCAATATCCTTCGGACGCGCCTTCATCAGCAATCCCGATCTTGTTGAGCGCCTGCGGGCGGGTGCTGATCTCGCACGCGTGGACCGGGACCATATTTACACCGGCGAGGCGCGTGGCTATATCGATTATCCGCTGATGCCTTCCGCCTGAGGCGGCGCGGACTAACCCCATCCGAGTTCGTGCAGAATCAGCTCGGTAACAGTTGCTTGAGTGGCTTTTCGCTGTCGGCCAGCTGCTCGGGAGTGGCGTGAAGACCGGCGGTCACGATCATCCGGCCCTGCACATAATCCTTGGTCGCATTGACGCAGTCGAGGGCGATGACCTTGCCGGCCTTCAAATATACAACCGAGAAGCTGCGCGTCGCTGGAT
>JAFAGN010000110.1 GCA_023422695.1 Pseudomonadota bacterium | reverse complement strand
TCCGAGAAGCGCCCTTCGACAGGCTCAGGGCTACGGTTTCATCGTTTCAAGCTGGGCCGCGCCGCGAGCCGTCGCTATCTGCCCCGGCCTTCGCGGCGGCGACTTAGCTGCGTGACGGCGCCCCCTTCCCCCGCCGCCGCAAATCTGCCAGTGCCGCCGCCATGCGCAGCCTGACCGACATCCACGACGAATATGACTTCCTCGACGGCGACGATCGCTATCGGCTGCTGATCGAACTCGGCCGCGAACTCGATCCGATGCCGGGCGCGCTCAAGACCGACGCGACGCTGGTGCGCGGGTGCAGCGCCAGCGTCTGGGTCTATCCGGTGCCGCAGGCCGATGGCCGCCTGCATTTCCTGGCCGACAGCAACGCCGCGATCACCAAGGGCATCGTCGCGCTCGTCCTCGCCGCGGTGCAGGACAAGCCCGCTGCGGACGTTGCCGCGATGGACATCGCCGCCGCGCTCGCCCCGTTCGACCTCACGCGCCAGCTGTCGTCGAACCGTACCCAGGGCGTCCCCAACATGATCGCGCTGGTCCAGGACACCGCAAGGCGCATCGCCGCGGGCTGACGCACCCACAGGGCGCGCGCCGCCGCGCCGCCGCCCCAACTACCACGAAAAAGGGCGCGGGAGTTGCCTCCCGCGCCCTGTTTTCTTGGTCTGTCCGTGCGGCTTAGAAGCCGACGGTCAGCGTCGCGCTGATCGTGCGCGGCGCGCCGATCTGAGCGTTGGGCGCCGACGCCAGCGAACCGGCATACACGTTCGGGCCAAGCACACCACCCTGGTTCAGACCAGGCGTGTAGTTGCCGACATACAGCGAGTCGAACAGGTTATAGACGTTCAGCTGGAGGAAGGTCTTGTCGTTCAGACCCGCCCATTCCAGACCGAGCCGCGCGTCCAGATTGACCAGCCAATAGGCGTTGGTCTTGGCCGGATAGACCGCAGTCGGTGCAGCCGGGGCAGGTGTCGTCTGCGCATAGACCGGCAGGTTGGTGTCATAGATGAACCGGCCGCCGGTGCGCTTGCCGGTGATACCGAGTTCGACCGGACCCAGCGTCCCGCGGACGGTGCCGCCGAAGCTGTATTCGGGTGCGCCCGATTCCCGGTTACCGGCGGTTGCGACAAAGATCGGCTGACCGACGGTGGTGCAACCGGCGATCGCGCCGGTGACCTGCGCCGCGGTGCATTCGCCCGACTGGACGTTGTCCTTGATTTCCGACTTCATCCACGAACCAAAGACATACAGCGCCAGTTCGGGAACCGGCTGGTATGCGATGCTGCCGTCGATGCCATATTTGTCGACGCGGCCCAGGTTGCGATACAGGTTGCGGTCGGTTTCCGGATCGAAGGCCGAGGCCAGACGATCGTTATACTTGGTGAACCAACCCGAAATCTGCGCCTGCACCTTGCTGGTGCGATAGCGGAAGCCGAGGTCGAAGTTGTCGCTCGTTTCGGGCGACGGGCGCGCCGAAGCCGTGTTCGGGGCAAAGAAGAACGCGTTGTACAGCGCGTCGGTGCCCGGAACCTGCAGACCCTTCGAGTAGTTGGCGAACACCGACATCTGGCTGTTCGGCTTGAACATCAAGCCGACGTTGGGAAGGATGTCGTCATACTTCAGTACGCGCTGCTGCGGACCCTGGATCGTCGGATTCAGCGTGGCGTAGGTCGCATTGCGCGGATCGGTGGCGCTGCCGAAACACTCGAGGAAGCCCGTGTCGCTCGACGTGAAGCAATTGTTGTTCAGGTCGCGCTTGAAGAACGGCGCACGGATGCCGGCCGTGGTGATGATGCGGCCATCGGCCCATTCACCGCGATACTCGCCCGAAACCTGGGTCAGGATCGCATAGGAGAGGCGGTCACGCTTTTGCAGGATGACGCCGGTGGCATCGGCCTGCGGATTGTCGGTCACGGGGAAGACGCTGAACGGCTCGCCGTTGAACTGCAACAGGCCCACTTCGCCGGTCTGGCGGTGGCGTGCGCGGTCATAGGTGAAGCCAGCGCGAACGGTGTGGCTATCGTTGATGTCCCAGCGCAGGTTGGCGATCACGCCATAACGGTGCGTCTGCGTCTGGCTCGGTGCCAGCATCGACACGCGGTCGAGGATGTCACCGTCGCCGTTGAGGTCACGGCCGAAATAGGGCTGGCCGCCCAGGTAACCGGTCGAGTTGGTAACACCAGCGCCAGGATTGATGTCGCGGAAGCCTTCGTTGGCGGTCACGGTGCCGCCGCCATTGGCCTTCACATACTGATAGCTCGGGTCGACGGTCAGGACGAGGCCTTCGGTCAGGGTGAACTTCGATGCGCCGCGGATGTTACCCGTGTTGGACGGGTTATAGCGACGGTCGAATTCGGTCCCGCAGCTCGACTGCGTATCAGCGACGCCCGGGCGAACGGTGGCGGTGGTGGTGCAGGGCGCGGCGATGTCATATTCGCGCTCGTCCTTGTCGAGCGGGAAGCGGTTGCCCGAACCCGAACCGACGACGCGGTTGGCGTCGAGGCGCAGCGGCACCGAGCCGAAGAAGTTGTTGCGGTTGACGTTGTAGTGGCCAGCGACCGAGATGAAGTCACCGTTGTCGCCCAGCGGCTGCCACACGCGACCGTTGAACTGCTTTTTGCGCAGACGGCCATAATTGTTGAACGGGTTGTTGTTCGATGCGGTCGATGCCGACACGAACGCGCGCGTACCCCACGGCGTAAATTCGCCGATGTTCACCAGGCCGAAAATGCGCATGAATTCATATTCGCCGGCCGAACCCGACACCCGCATACCGAATTCTTCGGTCGGGGTGAGGGTGCGATAGTTGACGGTCGAACCGGTCGCGGCGGCGGTCGGGCTGTCGACGTCGGTCGAACCGAGGTTGACGTTGACCTGCTCGATCAGCTCGGGGTCGAGCTGCTGGTTCGAATAGATCGCATAGTTGCCCGAATCGTTCAGCGGCACACCGTCGAAGGTCAGGCTGATGCGGTCAGCCGAAAAGCCGCGGATCGTGAGCTGACCACCGGCCGAACCATAGGCATCGTTATTGGTGAAGTTGACGCCGGGCAGCAGGTTGATGGTGTCGAGAATCGTCTGGCCGGGGTTCTGGCGTTCGATGACTTCCTGACCCAGAACGGCTTTCGCCTTCGACGTGTCGGGGACCGAGATGCCGACAACATCGGTTGCCGAAACGCCGGTAACGACGATTTCTTCGTCGAAATCGACCGAACCCGTCGACTGGGCAAAGGCGGGCGTGGAAAGCAGCGCAACCGGGATCAGCGCGCAGCTGGCGGCAAGCGTGTGACGGAAATTCATGTCAGGATGTCCCCTTGGTGTGGTGTCGTTCGGCAGGCGCGCGAAATTGGGGCGCGCAAGTCCTGCGAGCGCCCCTGAAGCCCGCATGTGGCACGATTGTGACAGCAATTGTGACAGTGCAAGCCATGTGCGGCGCGGCTGAACGGAAAAGGATCAAAAAGCCCCGATTTCCGTCACCGCCGCGGAATTATCCACAGGCGCAGATGCGTTTTTTCTGGCAACTGTTGCTGCATTGCAACAATTTTTGCGCGTTGCTGGCGCCGAGTCGAGAAATTTGCGGCGGGATTACACCCGCCGCGACTCAGGCGGCGTCGCCCGCTGCCTCTTTCGCCTTGTCGGCATAGACGCGGATCGGGTCCTTGCGGCCTTCGACGACATCCTTGTCGACGACGATCTCGACCACATCGGTCAGGTCGGGCAGGTCGAACATCGTGTCGAGCAGGATCGCCTCGACGATCGAGCGCAGCCCGCGCGCGCCGGTCTTGCGTTCGATCGCTTTCTTGGCAACCGCGACCAGCGCATCGTCGGTAAAGGTCAGCACGACCTCTTCCAGATCGAACAGCTTGCGATACTGCTTCACCAGCGCGTTCTTGGGCTCGCCCAAGATCTTGACCAGCGCGTCGATGTCGAGATCCTCGAGCGTCGCGATCACCGGCAGACGGCCGACGAATTCGGGGATCAGGCCGAATTTCAGCAGATCCTCGGGCTCGATATTCTTCAGCACTTCGCCCATGCGGCGTTCGTCCGGCCCGGCGACATGCGCGCCGAAACCGATCGACTTGCCTTGCAGGCGGTCGCCGATGATCTTTTCGAGGCCCGAAAATGCGCCGCCGGCGATGAACAGGATGTTCGTCGTGTCGACCTGCAGGAATTCCTGCTGCGGATGCTTGCGGCCGCCCTGCGGCGGAACGCTCGCGGTCGTGCCTTCCATCAGCTTCAGCAGCGCCTGCTGCACGCCTTCGCCCGATACGTCGCGGGTGATCGACGGATTCTCGGCCTTGCGGCTGATCTTGTCGATCTCGTCGATATAGACGATGCCGCGCTGCGCCTTTTCGACATTATAGTCGCTGGCCTGGAGCAGCTTCAGGATGATGTTTTCGACATCCTCGCCGACATAGCCGGCTTCGGTCAGCGTCGTCGCATCGGCCATGGTGAAGGGCACGTCGAGGAAGCGCGCGAGCGTCTGTGCGAGCAACGTCTTGCCGCTGCCGGTCGGGCCGACGAGCAGGATGTTCGACTTTGCCAGTTCGACATCTTCGCCGCGGCCGCTGTTCGCGAGCCGCTTGTAGTGATTGTGCACCGCGACCGACAGGACGCGCTTGGCTTTGTTCTGGCCGATCACATAGGAATCGAGGTGCTGGCAGATTTCCAGCGGCGTCGGCACCGCGCCATCCTTGCGCGCGGCGACCCCACCCTTGATTTCTTCACGGATGATGTCGTTGCACAGCTCGACGCATTCGTCGCAGATGAACACGGTCGGTCCCGCAATCAGCTTGCGGACTTCGTGCTGCGACTTGCCGCAAAAGGAGCAATAGAGGGTGCTCTTGCTGTCGGAGCCGCTCAATTTCGTCATATATAGTCCTCTGGCAGCGCCAAAAGGGCGCCGCCGTCTTTATCCTAGTCCGCGGTCACCCAATTACAATATGGCAATTGGGTGACATGGGTTCAATGTTTCGCTTAGCGCCAAGGCGCCAAGCGGATGTCAACAAACGCAGTTACCGGAAGCCGGCAAGGCGCGTCCGATCAGGGCGTGGGGCCTTCGCTGACATCCTTGGGGGCTTCGTCGCCGGGCAGGCCCGGGCGGCGGTCGTACACATGATCGACGATGCCGAACGCCTTGGCTTCATCGGCTTCGAGGAAGGTGTCGCGGTCCATCGCCTTTTCAATGTCTTTCAGCGATTTGCCGGTATATTTCACATAAAGGTCGTTCATCCGCTTGCGGATGCGCAGGATTTCCTTGGCCTGGATTTCGATGTCCGACGCCATGCCGCGCGCACCGCCCGACGGCTGGTGGACCATCACGCGGGCGTTGGTCAGCGCGACGCGCATGCCGGGCTCGCCCGCGGCGAGCAGGAAGCTGCCCATCGACGCGGCCTGGCCGATGCACACCGTGCCGACGCGCGGGCGGATATATTGCATCGTGTCATGGATCGCCATGCCCGCCGTGACGACGCCGCCCGGCGAGTTGATGTACAT
>JAFAGN010000084.1 GCA_023422695.1 Pseudomonadota bacterium | reverse complement strand
CTTTTCGGCAGCACCTGGCTTCCCCACAATCAGAGCAAAACAGCTTTCCCCATAGCTCAGCCCATGACCACCGCGGTTCGGGCACCGAAGACTTTCTGACGCCTGGCGGCGTCCGAAACTCTCAACGTTTGCGGACAGACGCCATATCGCGCCGTGAACGAAAAAAAGGCCCGTGCCGAAGCGCGGGCCTTTTTGCGGTCACATCGTCACGCGCCGTCAGAACGGCACCCAATTCTGCTTCTTGCGGAACTTCATATAACCGACATTGGCACCCAACCGCGCGCCGACACCGACGCGGATCGGGATCAGCACGACGTCGCCGCGGCGCAGGTAGCTGGCGTTGAAACCGCCTAGCAGATAGGCGGCGCCTTCGCCCGCCGGAAAGCGCTTGTAGAGGTCTTCGCTGTCGAACAGGTTATAGACGAGGACAAAGGTGTTGCCCGCATTGGCGCCCGCGTCGAAGCCCACCGACGGTCCGGTCCAGTAAGCGGGCAGTTCGCCCTCGATCTTGTGATGCAGCGTTCCCGATCCATAGCGCACGCCGAGCACGAGCGCGCCGCCGGCCTCGCGGCCAACGATATAGGCATTCGGTTCACCCTGCTTCTTGAGAATATCCTCGATCAGCCCGGCCAGTCCCTGCGCGCCCTTGCCGAACACACCCTCGGCCGCGCCGATGAGATCATCCTGTTTGTAGGTCGAGCCGTCATTGGCGGCGACCGTGGTGGCGCCGACGTCACCGCTTGTTGCGGTGCTGCCCGCCGCCACATCGCTCGTCTGCTGGTCGCCCGTCGCCAGATCGCTGTCATAGTCGATCACTTCGTCGGTCGGTGCCGGGGGGGAAGGGTTGTCGATGTCGGCGTCGATCGTCGTGTTCGGATCGATCTCGCGCATCTGTGCCGCCGCGGGCAGCGGCGACAGCGCCAGACCGAGCGATGCCATGGCCGCCAGGGCAAGGCTAGTGAATGTCTTTCGCATAACGGACCCCCAAAATTCGACCGGCACATGCGCGGCGAAATCGATGTTAATCATGACTCGGTTTGGCCGCTGGGCAATGAACCGGCGATGACCCGAGTCGAATTTGCGCCAGACCGAATCGATTGCGCGTCGAAATGACCGGTTGCGGCGAAATTTTGCACAATCTTTGGCGTTGCGGGGCGCGAAGTGCATGGCTATAGCGACCCGACTAGGCCAGCCTGTCGTTAGCGCGACAGACCATGCGGAGACGTGGGTGAGTGGCTGAAACCAACGGTTTGCTAAACCGTCGTGCTGTGAATGCGGCACCGAGGGTTCGAATCCCTCCGTCTCCGCCACCTTTTCGTTCACGCCCGTCCAGAACCGTCCTGAGAAAGCCAAAGCATTTCTGCGGCTTACAGGATGATTCGTATCCCTGTGCATCCCCAGAAGTCCGGACCCGACAATTTGCAAATGTGGGAACGGAGTTGCACAAAAAATGGGCATGAACAGGCTTTCGGTATATTCGGTGAGGCACGCATCGCGCCCCGGCCGCTACGGTGACGGAGCCGGTCTTTACCTCGTGGTCAAGCCCAGCGGCGCGAAGAGCTGGGTTTGCCGAATCCAGCGCGACGGGCGCCGGCGGGACGTCGGGCTCGGCAGTCTCGTCGACGTAAACCTCGCCGAGGCGCGCGAGCTCGCTCGCGATACCCACCGGCTCATGGACATGGGGGTCGATCCTGTCCTCGAGCGGCAGGCGCCGGCGAAGAATCCGACCTTCCGCGAAGCGGCCATGCAGGTTCTCGAAGAGGTGCGGCAGACCTGGCGTAACCAGAAGCACGCGCAGCAATGGCTCAACACGATGGAAGCCTATGCCTTCCCCTACATCGGGAAGGAGCGCGTCAACGAGATCACCGGCCCGATGGTCCGGGACCTGCTCGCCAAGATCTGGCTTGCCAAGCCCGAGACCGCCCGCCGGGTGCGTCAGCGGATCGGGAATGTCCTCGACTGGTCCTACTCCTGCGGTTTCCGGGAGAGCGAGGCGCCGATGCGTGCGATCACGAAGGGCCTTCCGCGGCAGCCGAGGCAGGATGGCCACCATGCCGCGATGCCCTATGACCGTGTCGCACTTTATGTCCGCAAGCTGAGGGCAAGGGAGACCTTCAGCCGGCTGGCCCTCGAATTTGCGATCCTGACGGCGAGCCGGTCGGGCGAGGTCCGCGGCGCGACCTGGGAAGAATTTGATCTCGAGCTGCGTCTCTGGACGATTCCGCCGCACCGGATGAAGGCGAACCGCGAGCATGTCGTTCCGCTCTGCGACCGCGCCGTCGCTATCGTCCGGCGCTGCGCCGAGCTCAGGAAGCCGGGAAGCAGCCTTGTCTTCTCCGGGACGAAGAAGGGGCTCCCGCTGTCCGACATGACGCTCAGCAAGCTCATGAAGGAAATGAAGCAGCCCTACACGCCCCACGGGTTCCGGTCCTCGTTCCGTGATTGGGTCAGCGAAGAGACAAATTACCAAAGCGACATCGCCGAGGCGGCGCTCGCTCACCTTGTCGCGGACAAGACCGAGGCCGCTTATCGTCGCGGCAAGCTGCTGGCCAAGCGCCGGGTGATGATGGAGGACTGGGCGCTTTACTGCGAGCCTGTACTGCAATTGCCCATTGAGGGTCCGGCGAGCGAAAACTCCCTCCAATGATCGAAGGACGCGGGCGATGCTCGATCCGGCCGCCGGCGAGCCAGAGGCGAGCGCGTCGAGGCGCCACCGACAACCGCCGATGATTTTTGTCGTTTCCGTCCAATCCGCAGACCGCACGCTGCCCTATGCGCGCCGGGCGACCCAGGAGGGCTCGTCCTCTTCGAGGACCGATCTCTTCATCTGGCCCCCTTCCGGTTTCGACCGGTCGGGGGTCATTTTTTCTGCTCTCCTGACGATTGCGACCTCTTGCCGGGCGGCGCGTGTGCCCTCTAGGTGACCCGATGGACAGTGCCCCTTCTCTCCAGGCCCGGATCCGGGCCGACCTCAAGTCCGCAATGCAAGGCCGGAGGGGTGCCGAGGTTCGGACCCTGCGCACGCTCCTTGCCGCGATCGACAATGCCCAGGCCGTTCCCGTCGGGGATCGCCACGAAACCTATGTGGTTCGATCTTTCGGGGATGCCGGGGTCGAGATACCGCGGCTCGAACTCACGGCGGAAACGCTCGCTGCATTGTTGCGACGTGAATGCGCCGAGCGGCTTGCTGCCGCAAAGGCCATGCTGGCTGCGGGGCAGGAGGCGCGCGCGGCAGTCTTGCAGGACGAGGCCCGGATCGTGGAGCGGTATATCGGCTGACGGATCGCTCATGCGGTTGCGGTTCGACCGCGGGATCGGAATTTGGCGAGTCGCCTCGATCCGATCATCCCAGGCGGGCAGAGCCAATGCGCGGTTCCGTTTTTTCGTGGTCAGGCGATAGTTGATGGGAACGAGATAAAGTCCGCTTCGCTGGCTTGCCCAATAGGTATCGAACATCCGGGGACTGTTGTCCGACATCAGTGCGACGGTATCGCCCGGGCGAAGACCGGCGTCATAAAGCCAGTTCGCCACGCGGCGCGAATGTTCTTCCAGTTCGGAATAGGTGACGATTTCCCCGATCCGGTCATGATGACCGCCGGGCGATCGGGATTCGCCTGCGCGAACGCTCCGGGATACATGCCCCTCTCCCTCGATGCAGCGCGCCTGCGCGCCTTTTGCTTTGGGTCCGTCGTCCGGCGAGGCATGGCTGAAAAAAGCTCGGCGCCCCCTCGGCGCGATTTCGGACAGCGCATGTTCCCTTATTCGCAAAGCCGCGTCTCCGCTTCATTTGCCTCTATTGTGGTCGATTCTTCTCCCGATTCCGACGCGGCGGCCCCCTGACCCAGCCGCCCGTCGTGGCGCTGGCCCCGAGCGCAGCGGATGCCCTCGCACGGGGGGCAGTGCCTCGCAGGCTGGCCGCCGCGATAGAGGAAGAGGGGGAGGCCATTCCCGTGGCAGGACAAGGGGCCGGGAGAGAGTCTTCCGGCGGCCTGCCGCGGAGAAATGGCATGGCCAAATCGGCACCGAAACTCACCCTCAGCCCCTCGCGCGACATCCCGCTCGACCGGCTGGAACTTTCCCAATCCAATGTCCGGCGCATCAAGGCCGGCGTTTCCATCGAAGCCCTCGCCGATGATATTGCGCGTCGCGGGTTGCTCCATGGCCTCAATGTGAGACCCATTCTCGACGAGACGGGGGAGGAAACCGGCCGGTATGAGATACCGGCCGGTGGGCGGCGCTACCGCGCGCTCGGCCTGCTCGTGAAGCGGAAGCTTCTCGCGAGGGACGCGCCGATCCCCTGCGTTGTCCGCGCCGCAAACGATGACATCCTCGCCGAGGACGACAGCTACGCCGAAAACGCGATGCGCGAGGCGTTGCATCCCCTCGACCAGTTTCGCGCCATGCAGGCGATGGTGGACATAGGTCCCGTCGGTCCCGCTGCCAGGCGGTCCGCGAAACGGATCTATGCAGAGCACCGCGATGCCATGCTCCGCAAGCGGTAGCATCGGCAACTCTTCACCGGTGCCGCCCTTCAGGAAGCCGGCGCAATGGTAATTCTGGACGACGACTGGCGGCGGCACCTTCGCGCCCTGAGGCCTCAGCAGGACAGCAGAATAGCCACCCGAGAGTTCGAGCGGCGTCGCCTCAGCATCGATCCGGGCGGCCAGCGCAGCATTCGGCTCGAAGGTCGCCCGCCGCTTCCCGCTCTCGAGATTGATTGAGACGAGCCGCGGCGGGACAAGCGGCGTGCTCTCGGCGCAGGTCAGGGCGCTTGCCGACACGGCGCACCGGAGCGGTCGGTCGGCAAGGCGGAGGGCGCCGTCGGTCACTGCGAGTTTGCGGGCCCGGGCTGCGCCCACCCGCCAGAGCCACACGCCTTCCCGGGCGCTGCCTTCGGCGACGAACAAGAGCAGCGTGTCATGGCCGGGCCGCCACGCGACCGCGAGCAGCCTGGGTGAGCCGCATGTCGGCGCGTTGCACATGGTCCGGCGACCATCGGGGCGGGTGACAACCAGCCGAGTGTCGCCATTCTCCCTCTCGATGTCGGCACGGCTGCCATCTGCCGAGGTCACCGAAGCGCCTTGCGCTGCCGAAATCTGTCGCGGGCGAAAGGCCTCGGCGGCGGCGGCAGGTTGAGGAGAATTGTCTGCCGCGACTACGATATCGCGGCGCGGCGCGTCCCAGAGCAGCGGCTTGCGGTCGAACCACGGCCCCGAGAATCGCTGCATGAAGCGTTTGCCGTTCTCGATGATCCCGCCAGCGATCGCCTGGTTGAGATCGACGCTGGCGTCGACCAATACGCCTTCGTCATAGGCCGCTAGCTGGGCGTCCGCGATCATCCGCCGTGTGGCTCCGATCGTGTAGCGAATGAGTTCTCCATCGTCCGACACCGCGAAGTCGAGGAGGTCGGCCTCGTTCCGGATCTCTTCGCGGGCGCCTTGGCCATCGCGCCAGTGCCAGAGGGTCACTTCGCCTTCGTTCAGTGCGAGAAACCGAAAGCCGCGGCTGTCCTGGTCCCAGATCGGCGTCTGGTCGGCGATAAGACCCGCCCCGTCGATGCGCGCGTCGCCGCCGCTTGCCGCATGCACCGGCGGATCTCCGTCTACATCGCCCACATACCAATCGAGCGTGATCCGGTTGGCCTCGATCGATGGCTGGCTGACCCGGAACGCAACGCGCCGGCCATCGGGGGAAAGGGTGGGGCCGCTGATCTCCGCCACCTGGGCGAGATCGGTGGCCGTCACCGGCTCCCGAGCCGCCGCCGCGGGGGCGGCGGGGGCGGGCAGGGGCGCGGCGCGGGGGGGGGCGGCTCGGGAGCCGGTGACGGCCACCGATCTCGCCCAGGTGGCGGAGATCAGCGGCCCCACCCTTTCCCCCGATGGCCGGCGCGTTGCGTTCCGGGTCAGCCAGCCATCGATCGAGGCCAAC
>JAFAGN010000081.1 GCA_023422695.1 Pseudomonadota bacterium | reverse complement strand
CCCCTCCCCATCGCTTCGCGACAGGGAGGACTGAGAGGAGAGAGACGATGAGCAACCCTGCCAACTTCATCTGGTACGAACTGATGACCAGCGATCCCGCCGGGGCCGCGTCCTTTTATGGCGCGGTAGTCGGCTGGACGATAGCGAGCCACGCCGACCCCGCGGCGGGCGCCATGGATTATCGGATGATCGGCCGCGCCGACGGCGGCCATGCGGGCGGCGTGCTGGCGCTGAATGCCGACATGCTGGCGGGCGGCGCCCGCCCCGGCTGGTTCGGCTATCTGGACGTCGCCGATGTCGATGCCGCCGTGGCCGCGATCACCGCCGACGGCGGCGCGGTGCATATGCCCGCGACCGACCTGCCGGTGGGGCGCATCGCGATGGTGACCGACCCGCAGGGCGCGCCCTTCTATGTCATGGCGCCGATCGCGCCGCCGGGCATGGAAGGCATGGCAAGCGACGTGTTTTCGGTCACCGAACCGCAGCACATCCGCTGGAACGAGCTGGCAACGTCGGACCCCGACGCCGCCGTGGCTTTCTACACAAGGCACTTCGGCTGGGGACAGGAGGGCGAAATGCCGATGGGCGAGCTGGGCGCGTATCGCTTCATCCAGCGCGGCGACGTCGGCATCGGCGCGATCATGCCGCTGATGGCGGGGTATCCGGCGCCGGTCTGGACCTTCTACATCGGGGTCGACGATATCGACCGCGCCCACGCTGCGATCGCAGCCAACGGCGGCACGATTACCAACGAGCCGATGGAAATCCCCGGCGGCGAGTTCGCGATGAACGCGATCGACCCGCAGGGCGCGGCGGTTGGGTTCGTCGGGCCGCGCAAGGCATAGTCCCGATCATTCCGAGGAGAGACAGGATGACCAAAACCCCCCTGGCGCTGTGCCTGTGGTACGACAAGGATGCCGAGGACGCAGCGAACTTCTATGCCGCGACCTTTCCCGACAGCCATGTCGGCGCGGTCCATTATGCGCCGACCGATTTCCCCGGCGGCAACGCGGGCGACGCGCTGACCGTCGAATTCACCGTGCTGGGAATAGCTTGCGTCGGCCTCAACGGCGGCCCGATCTTTCCGCACAGCGAAGCCTTTTCGTTCATGGTGCATACCGACACGCAGGAAGAAACCGACCGCTACTGGAACGCGATTGTCGGCAATGGTGGACAGGAAAGCGCCTGCGGCTGGTGCAAGGACAAATGGGGGCTGAACTGGCAAATCACCCCGCGCGTCCTGCTCGAAGCGACGACGAGCCCCGACAAGGCGGTGGCGCAGCGCGCGTTCGCAGCGATGATGACGATGAAAAAGATCGACATTGCGGCGATCGAAGCCGCGGTAAAGGGCTGAGACGATGCTGATTTTCTATGGCCACCCCTTTTCGTCCTACACCTGGAAGGCGTTGATCGCGCTGCATGAAAAAGGGATCGATTTCGACTATCGCAACGTCGACCCCGAATTTCCGCAGCATGGCGAGCAATTGCGCGCGCTGTGGCCGATCGGTAAATTTCCGCTGCTGGTCGATGGCGACCGGACCTTGTTCGAAACGTCGATCATCGTCGAATATCTCGACCGCGTGCAGCCTCACCCGCGGCTGATCCCCGAAGATCCCGACGCGGCGCTGCGGGTGCGGCAGATGGACCGCGTGTTCGACCTGCATGTGATGGCGGTGATGCAGGACATCGTGAACGACCGGATTCGCGGACCGGAAGGCCATGCGCCGATGATCGTCGACAAGGCGCGCGCGTCGCTCGACACCATCTATCGCTGGCTCGACACCCAATTGGCGGGGGGCGGCTGGGCGACGCCCGACGACTTCACGCTGGCCGACTGCGCCGCGGCGCCGTCGCTGTTCTACGCCGACTGGGTGCACGAAATCCCGGCGCAGTTTGCCAATCTGCGCGGCTATCGTGCGCGCCTGCTCGCGCATCCGTCGGTCGCGCGCGCGGTCGATGGCGCGCGGCCGTATCGCCATTATTTTCCCGGCGGCGCGCCCGACCGCGATTGATCGGATAAACGTCCCGCAACGGGGTTAACGCGGCGCTGACGCTGGTGCTTTGCCATTTGGCAAGCGCGCGGGCGCGAGAGCGGGGGCATGATGTCGCCCGTCGCCCTCGTCCGCACCCTGTTCGTCGCGCTTTGCGCCGCGGTGCTGGCGTTCGCGCCCGCGCAGGCGCAGGCGCAGCAGGGCTGGACCGTCACCACGACGGTCAGCTGGACATGGGACGACGGCAGCGACATCGAAGCCGCTGACGACGACGCCGCTGACGATGACGCCGCGATCGACGACGATGCGGCGCTGCTCGACGACGACGGGCTGGCCAACGACGCCGATATGGCCGCGACGCGGCGTTATGCCCCGAGCGCGGCGCTGGCGACGCAGGGCCGCGCCAAGGCGCAATTTGGCCCCTTTGCGGTTGTCGACGGAACGACGGTACGTATGGCGGGCGACGTCACGTCGGCCACGCCGCGCCAGTTTGCGGCGATGCTTGCCGCGTTTCCGGGGCTGAAGCAGCTGGAAATGATCGACTGTCCCGGCAGTCTCGACGAGGAAGCCAATCTGATATTGGCGCGCGCGATCCGCCGCGCCGGGATGGAAACCATCGTGCCGAGCGGCGGTTCGGTGCGCTCAGGCGCGGTCGAGCTGTGGCTTGCAGGCACCACGCGCCGCGCCGCGCCCGACGCCGAGTTCGGGGTGCACAGCTGGGCCGACGACACCGGGCGCGAAGCCAACGACTATGCTCCCAGCGACCCGGTCCACGCCGAATACCTCGGTTACTACCGCGAAATGGGAATGGACGACGCCAAAGCGCGCGCCTTTTACGCGCTTACCAACAGCACGCCGTTCGACGAGGTGCGCTATTTGACCCGCGACGATATGGCGCGGTTCGTCGCGCTCAACTGATCATCGTTGGTCGGGAGCTCGCAGCGCCTAGCAGTTGCCCCGGACACCATCGGCACAGTCGCCGACCGATTCAACGTCCTTTGCTGCACCGTCCACGGTATTGCACGCCGACAGGAACAACATCGACCCGCTGATCGCAAAAATCGTCAGAAGCTTTTTCATTCTCTCTCTCCGACACAAGGGCCAACCGCCCACCAGTTTCGATATTTTCGGCAACGGTGGGGTGAAAGGATCGTTCCTTTGTGTCGGTGGCGCGCTGGCCGAAGCGTTCCAAAAGACCGCTGGGCCGGGGCGAACGCGGGGTGTGTCGCTGCCTCGCCCCGACTGTTTTAGTCTTGCGATACGGCGCTGTGCTACCCACATCGCCCCCATGGCAAAGCGCAGCCTTTACCAGCGATTGCGATCGACCGCGCAGGTGCGGCTGGCGCTGTTCGTGCTCGGCGTGCTGCTGATCGTGATTTCGCCGATCGTCGGCATCCTCCCCGGCCCCGGCTTTCTGATCCTGTTCCCGATCGGCCTCATGCTCTGCCTCCAGAACAGCGCGTGGGCGAAGCGGATCTATGTGCGGTTCAAGCGCCGCCACCCGCGCTATGCCGCCTGGACCGACCGGGTGATGCGGCGGACCAGCGCAGCGCGGCGGCGCGAGCGCGACGCGCTGACGACGGCCACGGGCGAAACGCCGGAAATCCGTGCCAATGCCGATTGACTTTGCGCCGACTCTCGCTTATCCGCGCCTCCATCAGTGGCCGCCCACGTTTGGCGGCCCTTTTCTGTTAGAGCCTTGCAAGAGATTTAGGGACAACCGCGATGAAGCGCACCTTTCAACCCAGCAACCTCGTGCGCGCCCGTCGCCACGGCTTCCGCGCGCGCAAGGCAACCGTCGGCGGCCGCAAGGTGCTGGCGAACCGCCGCGCCCAGGGCCGCAAGAAGCTGTCGGCCTGACCGCTGACGCTTCTGCGCCAGTGAAACTGGTGCGAACGCTTTCAAAACGCAGCGAATTTCTGGCCGCCAATCGCGGCCTTCGCTTTCCCATGCCCGGCTTTGTCCTGCTCGTCCGCGCGCGCGCCGACGATGATGACGCAATGGGCATTGGCTATACCGTCAGCAAGAAAGTCGGCAACGCCGTCACCCGCAACCGGATGAAACGCCGACTGCGCGAACTCACCCGCGCCGCGCTGCCCGAATCGGGGATTGCGGGCGCCGACCATGTGCTGATCGGACGGCCCGGCGCCAACGACATCCTCTTTGCCGAGCTCGGCGAGCAGCTCGATTCGGCGCTGACGCGCGCGGCGAAGAAATTGGCGCGATGAAGGTCGTCGATCTCTCCCATCGTCACCCCGGACTTGATCCGGGGTCCCGCTTTGCGACGTCGCTGAGCGGGACCCCGGATCAAGTCCGGGGTGACGAAGAGGAAACAACATCGATCGCGAATGAAGTTGCGCCGTTTTCCGGTCTTTCCCGATGATCGCCCGCCTGCTCATCCTGATCGCGCGCGGGTGGCAGCTCGGCCCCTCGCGCCTGCTGCCGCCGACTTGCCGCTACTCGCCCTCGTGCAGCGCCTACGCCATCACGGCGCTGTCGCGCTATGGTGCGATCAAGGGTGGCTGGCTCGCGACAAAGCGGCTATTGCGCTGCCATCCTTGGGGCGGCCACGGCCACGACCCGGTGCCATAGGTTCGGACCGAAGCACCATCCCCCGACATTTGAGACGAAGAGAGACCAACCAGCGTGGACGACAAGCGTAACCTGATCGCGGCAATTTTGTTGTCGGTGGCCATCCTGCTGGGCTGGAACTTCGTCTCTGCGCAGTTCTTCCCGACCCCGGCCAAGCCCGACGTGACGACGACCGTCGCGGGCGCCAATGGCACCCCCGCCACCACCCCGGCGGAGCAGGGTCAGCCGAGCGCACTGCCCACGGCGACCGCCCCCGCTGCCCCCGCGACGCAGGCGATCCGCCCCGTCGAGGCCGCGCTCGCCGAAGGCAACCGCGTGCCGATCGCAACCCCGGCGCTGGCGGGATCGATCAATCTGGTCGGCGCGCGCATCGACGACATCACGCTGACCAAATATCGCCAGACGATCAAAAAGGATTCGCCGCCGGTGCGCCTGTTCGCGCCGGGCGGCACCAAGGCCGCCTATTTCGCCAGCATCGGATGGGCGGCGCAGGGCATCCAGGTGCCGGGGCCGACGACGCTGTGGACCGCGAGCGGCAGCAAGCTGACCCCGACGACCCCGGTGACGCTGAGCTGGGCCAACACGACCGGCCAGACGTTCCGCATCGAATATAGCATCGACGCCAATTATCTGATCACCGCCAAACAGACGATCGCCAACACCGGCACCGCGCCGGTCAGCGCGAGCAGCTTTGCGCTGATCGATCGCCTCGGCAAGCCGACCGACCCGCATGAGGTCGACAGCTGGACGATCCATGTCGGCCCAACCGGCTATCTGGACGGCAAGTCGGTGTTCGACGTCGATTATGACGATGTCGAGGAAGCGCCGAACCGCGCGGTGCGCTATAGTTCGGCGGGCTGGCTGGGCTTTACCGACAAATATTGGCTCGCGGCGGTCGTCCCGGCCAAAGGCGAGCGCGTGACCGCGGCGATCAGCTCGCCCGCCGCCAACAATTATCAGACCCTGTTCGCGCGCGATTTTGCTGAGGTCGGCCCGGGCCAGCAGATCACGACGACCAGCCGTATCTTTGCCGGTGCGAAAGAGGTCGAGATCCTGGAAAATTATCAGGACAAGCTCGGCATCACCCGCCTGTCGAACGCGATCGATTGGGGCTGGTTCGAATTTTTCGCGGTGCCGATCTTCAAGCTGCTCCATTGGCTGTTCCTGCAGGTCGGCAATTTCGGCGTTGCGATCATGGCGCTGACGCTGATCATCCGCCTGCTGATGTTCCCGATCGCCAACCGCCAATTCTCGTCGATGGCGCAGATGCGCGTCGTCCAGCCGAAGATGAAGGCGCTGCAGGAACGCTTCAAGGACGACAAGCCCAAGATGCAGCAGGAGCTGATGAAGCTCTACAAGGATGAAAAGATCAATCCGCTCGCGGGCTGCCTGCCGATCCTGATCCAGATCCCGATCTTTTACGCGCTGTACAAGGTGCTGATGCTGGCGATCGAAATGCGGCACCAGCCGTTCATCCTGTGGATCAAGGATCTGTCGGCGCCCGACCCGCTGCACATCCTGAACCTGTTCGGCCTGCTGCCCTTCACCCCCCCGTCGATCCTGGCGATCGGTGTGCTGGCGGTCATTCTGGGCGTGACGATGTGGCTCCAGTTCCGCCTGAACCCCGCCCCGGCCGACCCGGTGCAGCAACAGGTGTTCAAGATCATGCCGTGGCTGTTCATGTTCATCATGGCGCCGTTCGCGGCAGGCCTGCTGCTGTACTGGATCACCAACAACATCCTGTCGATCGCGCAGCAGCAGTGGATGTACCAGAAGTTCCCGGCGCTGAAGGCGCAGGCGACGACGTGAGCGAGAGCGAGGATATTGCCCCCGGCGCTGACCCCGAACGGGCGGAGCGGGCGCGCAAGCTGTTTTCGGGGCCGATTACGTTCCTGAAATCGGCCCCGGCGCTCCAGCATCTGCCCGACCCGACGATGCCCGAGATCGCCTTTGCGGGCCGCTCGAACGTCGGCAAATCGTCGCTGCTCAACGCGCTGACCAACCGCAATGGCTTGGCGCGCACGTCGGTGACGCCGGGACGGACGCAGGAACTCAACTATTTCGACGTCGGCGAGCCATTGGTGTTCCGGCTGGTCGACATGCCCGGCTATGGCTTTGCCAAGGCGCCAAAGGATGTCGTCAAGAAATGGCGTTTCCTGGTGAACGATTATCTGCGCGGACGGCAGGTGCTGAAGCGCACCCTGGTGCTGATCGACAGCCGTCACGGGCTGAAGGATGTCGACCGCGAGTTCCTGGAAATGCTCGATACCGCGGCGGTCAGCTACCGCATCGTGCTGACCAAGGCCGACAAGGTGAAGGCGAGCGAGCTGGCCGCGACGCTGGCCGCGACCGCGGTCGAGGCACGCAAACACCCCGCCGCCCACCCCGAAGTCATCGTCACGAGCAGCGAAAAGGGCATGGGCATCGCCGAGCTGCGCACCGCGGTGCTGGAGGCGGTGGAGGTTTGACGAGCCTGTCGCTTGACTCGCTGTCCGTTCGTGTCGAGCGTAGTCGAGACACCCATCGACGTGGAGCAAGGCCGAAGAGCATCTCGACTTCGCTCGATGCGAACGGATTTCAGGAGTTTGCGTCCAATATGAAACTGTTCATCGGCAACAAAGCCTATTCCAGCTGGAGCCTGCGCGGCTGGCTCGCCGCCAAGCATAGCGGCCTGCCGTTCGAAGAGATCACCGTCCCGCTCTACGACGAAGCCTGGAGCCAGCGCCGCGAGGGTGACGAGTTCGCGCCGTCAGGCGGCAAGGTGCCGATATTGTGGGACGGCGACGACATCGTCGTGTGGGACAGCCTGGCGATCGTCGATTACCTCAACGAAAAGACCGGCGGCACCAAGGGCTATTGGCCCGATGATATGGCGGCGAGGGCGATGGCGCGGTCGATGGCGGCCGAAATGCACTCGGGCTTCGCCGCGCTCCGCCGCGAGCACAGCATGAATATCCGCCGCATCTATCCCGCTGCGCCGCTGCTCCCCGAAGTGCAGGCCGATGTCGTGCGCATCCTGCAGATCTGGGCCGAGGCGCGGGCGCGGTTCGGCAGCGAAGGCGATTATCTGTTCGGCGACTGGTCGGCCGCCGACATGATGTTCGCCCCCGCCGTCTCGCGCTTCATCACTTACTCGATCCCGCTGCCACCCTTTGCGCTGGCCTATATGCAGGCGGTGATCAGCCACCCGTGCATGCAGGAATGGATCGGCGGTGCACAGGCCGAGGACTGGGTGATCGAGAAGTTTGAGGGGCCGGTGGAGGGGTAGCCGACGTCTGGTTGCGACCGGTTGTGGACCCAAGCGATCCTCCCCCACCGGGGGAGGGGGACCACCCGAAGGGTGGTGGAGGGGCACAGGCGGTTTACGTGGCGCCGGAAAAAAGCACTCCTTCAACGGCGACCGTTCGGCGGTGCACTATCCTAGCGGCAAGGCAAACCGATGGTGCCCCTCCACCAGCTTCGCTGGTCCCCCTCCCCGTTCCGGGGAGGATCGCTGAGGTCTGCTCCCCACCCCAAAGCCGACGCCGCCCCGCTCACGGAATCCGCTTTGTCGGATAGGGCGTCCCGTCCTTATGGAAATAGCCGTCCGGCCCGAACAGCATGTCGATGTCCGAATAGCCGCCGCCGGTGTCATATTTCTTGCCGCCCCCCAGCGCGACGAACACGCAGTCGGCGTCCGATTCATTGACCAGATGGTGGCCGTTGGTGCTGCCCTTCGGCCACACCGCGATATCGCCAGGGCGCATCACATGGCGGCCGTCGTCCTCGATCAGCACCGCCTCGCCCGAAATCATCACCAGCATCTCGTCCTCGCCGTCGTGCCAGTGACGCTGCGACGACCAGGCGCCGGGTTTCAGCACGACATGGCTGGCGGCGAAATCGCTGAGGCCCGTCGCGGGGGCGAGGCGGCGGTACCAGCGGCCCTGGACCGGGGCGTCATAGGGCGCGGGATAGCCGGTGGTGTTGGTTTGCGGGATGGCGTCGAGGTCGAGTTTGGGCATCGGGTCCGTTCCTGTTGCGGCGCGCATGGATGCGAACCCAGCATCTGTTGTTTCGCACAAAGACGCGAAGACACGAAGAGGGCAGTCGAAGATCGTTGATCATCGTTTGTCGTCGCAGACGATTTAAAGAAAGGCGCTGCGCGCCAAAGAAGAAAGCGAGGGCCGCGTTACTGCCCGGCCTCTTCGCGTCTTCGTGTCTTCGTGCGAACCCCTTTTCTATCGGCTCGACTTGGCGCGGCGTCAGCGGGTAAAGGGCGGGCATGACCATGCATATCGACCCCGTCACCCTCGCGCAGGCGCTGATCGCCGCGCCCTCCGTCACCCCCGCGACCGGCGCGGTGTTCGATGTGCTGGAGGCGGCGCTGGTGCCGCTGGGCTTTACCGTCGAGCGCTTTATCGACGGGATCGAGCCCGACGGGCCGGTCGAAAATCTGCTCGCGGTGCGGCGGGGTAGCGGTCCCGTCCATTTCGGCTTTGCCGGGCATCTCGACGTCGTGCCACCCGGCGTCGGATGGACCGGCGACGCCTTCGCCCCCGAAGTGCGCGGCGAGCTGCTGTATGGGCGCGGCGCGGTCGACATGAAGGGGTCGATCGCGGCCTTTGTCGCCGCCGCCGCCGCGACGCCGGTCGATGCCGGAACGATCAGCCTGATCATCACCGGCGACGAGGAAGGCCCGGCGATCTTTGGCACCCGCGCGCTGATGGAGCATATGGCGGGGCGCGGAATCGTCCCCGACATGATCGTCGTCGGCGAACCGACGTCGGTCAACAGGCTCGGCGACATGGTGAAGATCGGGCGGCGCGGGTCGGTCAATATCTGGATCGACGTGCCGGGGACGCAGGGGCATGTCGCCTATCCGCACCTCGCCGACAATCCGATCCCCAAGCTGGTGCGGATCATGGCGGCGATCGACGCGGTGGCGCTGGACGCGGGCAATGACTGGTTCCAGCCGTCGAACATCGAATTTACCGACATCGAGGTCGGCAATGGCGCGACCAACGTCATCCCGGCATCGGCGCGCGCGCGGCTGTCGATCCGTTTCAACGACCAGCATCGCGGCGCCGATCTGGTGGCGATGATCGAACGCATCGCGCACGGGGTAGAGCCTGCCGCGAAGGTGCTCGGCAAGATTTCGGGCGAGGCGTTCCTGACCCCGCCGGGCGAATTGTCGGGGCTGGTCGCCGAGGCGATCCATGCCGAGACCGATGTGGTGGCGGAGATGTCGACGACCGGCGGCACGTCGGATGCGCGGTTCCTGCACGCGCTGTGTCCGGTGGTCGAATTCGGACTGACCAATGCGACGATGCACAAGCTGGACGAGGCGGTAGCGGTGGAGGATCTGCACAAGCTGACCGCGATTTATCGCGGGATATTGATGCGGGCTTTGCTGGATTAAAATGATCTCACGCAAAGGCGCGAAGGCGCAAAGAAAGTAGAAAGAGAATCTCACACAAAGACACAAAGAGGGCAGCATTTTCCTGCGCCGCTGCCCCAGGATCGCGCGAAGCGCATTGTAAGAAGGACGCCTGCGGCGACGGGTCGCGGCCGCTACCTGCTACGCCCTCTTCGTGTCTTTGTGTCTTTGTGTGAGATCATTCTTCTTTGCGCCTTCGCGCCTTTGCGTGAGATCAATCTTCTCTTGAACGCCTGAGGATCACATAAACCGCCCCCGCCCCGCCATGGCTCACATGCGCCGGGCGGAGCGCGACGATCTGGTCGGCGTGGGGCGAATGGGCGAGCCAGTCGGGGAGCGACGCGCGGATTGCGCCGCGGGGGCGCGGGTCGCCGTGCATCACCGGCAGGCGATCGGCGCCGGGGCGGAGGCGGCCCGCGACGACGAGCAGCACGCGCGCGCCGCGGATCAGCGCGCGGGCGATCGCGTCGTCGAGCAGCGCCTGCGCCGATGCCAGCGTATGGCCGTGAAGGTCGATGCTGAGGTCGGGGCGGACATGCCCCTTGCGCAGCCGCCGGTCCCAATGGCCGTCAAGCGTCGCGGCGCCATGGGTACGGCGCGGCGGCGGGAGCTTGGCCGGAGGGCGGACGGGCGCCGCGGGAACGGCAGTGCTACGCGGGGTCGGCTGCGGCGGGCGGATCGTCGGCGGAGCCACCGGCGCGAGCGGCGCGGGCGCCTTCGTGAGCGGCTTCACCGTCGCCGCGACCTTTTTCCACAGCGCGTTTTCGTCGGGATCGAGCCGCCGCGCCATGGCGGCGTCAGCGCGCCGGGATCAGCCGCGCGATGCTGGCGCGCGGGAGCAGCAGCAGCGCCGAACCGCGCGCCGCCATGCCGCCGGCAATCGCGCGCGCCTCTTCGCCGGCGCCCCAGAAGCTGTCGAAGCGGTTGGCGCCCTTGATCGCACCGCCGGTATCCTGCGCGATCCACAGGCCGTTCGGTTCGGCGCGGTCGAGCGAGAGGAAGATGGGGGCGCCAAGCGGCACATATTTGGGATCGGCGGCGACGCTCGCGCGCCCGGTCACCGGCAGGCCCATCGCGCCGAGCGGGCCGGGACCGGTCAGCTCGCGAAAGAACACCCAGCTGGGGTTCTCGTTCATCACCGCGGCGCCGCGTTTCGGATCGGCGCGCAGATAGTCGAGGATGCCCTGCATCGACGCCTGCCCGCGCTGGAGTTCGCCGCGGTCGAGCAGCAGCTTGCCGATGCCGACATAGCCGCGGCCGTTCTGCGTGTCGTAACCGATCCGCATGATACCGCCGTCGGGCAGGCGCAGGCGGCCCGAGCCCTGGACTTGCAGGAAAAAGAATTCGGCGGCGTCGGCGGCATAAGCGATTTCGAGCCCGCGTCCCTCGAGCGCGCCGCTCTCGATCGCGGCGCGGTCGTAATATTGGACGAGCTTGCTGCCATCGACGCGGCCGCGGATCGTCTTGCCCTTCAGATCGTCGGAGAATTGCCCGAGGTCGACGTCGACCAGATCCGCGGGGCGGCGATAGATCGGAACATCGTAACCTGCGCGCTTTGTACGCGACCCGGCGATTTCGGGTTCGTAATAGCCGGTGACGAACGCCGTTCCGGCACCGATCTGCACCGTGCCGAAATAGCGCGCGAAAAACGCTGCCGCATCGCTGTCTTTCCAGCTTTTCGCGGCATTGCAGCTTTCGGTCCAGTCGGCGCCCTGTGTCAGCCCGCTGACGTCGGCGCGGCGCTGGACCGAGGGGCAGCTGATCCGGAACGCGGCAAGCGCGGTCGCGGCCTGTTCGGCAGTGACGCCTAGGCTGGCGAAGTCGGGACCGGCGATGACGCCGCTAGCGGCAGCGGTCGCCGCATCAGCGGGAACAGGCGGTGCAGGCAGCGCCGCGCGCGGCGTCGCGGGGATCGGCTTGGCCGCCACGCCGCCGCTTTCGGACGGACGCGGCTGATAGGGGCGCGGAGTACCCGCAGCGGGGGTGGCTGCAGCAGGGCGCGGCGCGGGGGTGCTGGCGACCGGGCGGCTACCCGTATCGGGGATCACCGATGCGCATCCCGCAAGTAAGGGCAGCGCGGCGATCAGCGAAAATCCGAAAACGCGTGTCCGGCCCATCCCGGACGAGCCAAGCGCGGACACCGCGGTCAGGCTGCTTCGATTTCGTCGAGCAGCCAGTTGGGATCGTTGCTGCCGATCGCGCGGCGGAAAGTCCACAGATCGTCGGTGCGCGACGCGTCGCTCATCGATCCGGCGATCATCTTGCCGTCGGCGTCGCGGGTGACGGCGCTGATGTCGGCCTGGTATCGCACGGTGATGCGCGCTTCCTTGCGATCCATTTCGACCGCGACGATCTTCGCCGAATCGATGCCGACCAGCCGGTTGTCGAGCGTTTCGCCGCGTGCCGCGCGGGCTTCGATCGCTTCGACGAACGCTTCATAGCTGTCGTCGTCGCACAGGTCGCGCAGCGTTTCGCGGTCGCCCGCCCAATAGGCCTCCGAAATCATTCGGTACGCCGCTTCGGCGCCCTCCATGAAGCGACCGGCGTCAAAGCTGCGGTCGCTCGCCAGCAACTGGCGCAGGCCGATTTCGGCGGCAGGCTCGTAAACGAGGCCCGAGGCGTCGGGCGCCCCGATCGACGGGGCAGGCGCTTCGCCATCCTCCAGACGCACCGGCGACGGCGCAGTGCGCTCGTCGCGGCGCGGGAGCACGGGTTCCTGCTCATGCCCGGTGCGCTTGCCGAGCACCGAGTACAGCCGCATGCCGAGGAAGGCGGCAATCATGGCGAGCAAGACGATCGAAAAAGCAGTCACGGGCAAAAGTCCAATGCGGGCAATGGAAACATATCGGTTCATACATAGGCGATGCATGGCCAAGTTTCAAACGCCATGGGCGCAGCGGTGCGGCAGGTCAACGATTACCCCGCCCAAAGCGTCGCCGCGCGGCCATTGTGCTGGCTGGCGCGCGCTGCTAAGCGCCGCCGCAACCGTCCGCCGCGATCCGGCACGGAACCCGTTTCATCTTTTCGAGCGAGAGCATATCACCATGGCTGACGAGACCAGCGCCGACATCAACAACCCCGCCCTGCAGCCCAACGGCGAAGACACCAGCCCGGCGATCGGCCTGATTTCGCAATATGTGAAGGACCTGTCGTTCGAAAACCCGAACGCGCCCGCCGTCTATCAGTGGCAGGACGCGCCGCAGATCGACGTCCAGTTCAACATCGCCGCCGAAGGCGTCGGCGACAATCTGTTCGAAGTGTCGTTGAAGATCGACGTCACGTCGAAGGTCGATGCCGGTACGATGTTCGTGATCGAGCTGAAATATGCCGGCCTGTTCGGTGTCCGCAACGTCCCCGAAGACCAGTTGCAGCCGTTTTTCCTGGCCGAAGCGCCGCGCATTCTGTTCCCCTTTGCCCGCCGCGTCGTCGCCGATGCCGTGCGCGATGGCGGTTTCGCGCCGCTGCTGCTGGAACCGATCGATTTCCACGGCCTGTTCATGCAGCAGGTCCAGGCGCAGACCGAAGCCGGCGAACTCGGTGACGCCGTACCGGCTGGCCAGGCCTAATCATCATCGGCGGGGCGGGCTGACGGGGTGAGCAGCCTGGTCAAAAGCGTCGGCACGATCGGCGGACTGACCCTGGTCAGCCGCATCTTCGGATTTGCGCGCGACATGCTGCTGAGCCGCATCCTCGGCGCGGGCGGGGTTGCCGACGCGTGGCAGCTGGCGTTCCAGCTGCCCAATATCTTTCGCCGCCTGTTTGCCGAGGGCGCCTTTGCCGCCGCCTTTGTCCCGCTGTTCAACCAGCGGATGACCAAGGACGGCGACCATAGCGAGGCGCGCGCCTTTGCCGACGCCGTGCTCGCGGTGCTGATCCCGATCCTGATCGTGTTTTCGGCCCTGTTGCTGATCGTCATGCCGTGGATCATGCATCTGTTCGCCAGCGAGGCGCTGCGCGCCGACGGCGAAAAATTCGACCTGACGGTCACGATGGCGCGCATCGCCTTTCCCTATCTGGCGTTCATGAGCGTCGCGACCTTGTTCGCGGCGATATTGAACAGCCTGTCGCGCTTCGCGGCGGCGGCGGCGGCGCCGATCCTGCTCAACATCTGTCTGGTCGCCGCCTTGCTGCTCGGCATGGTGACCGGCGACGGCGGCGAAGCGGCAAAGGCGGCGACCGGGCTTTATCTGGCGATTTCGGTTTCGCTGTCAGGGCTGTTCCAGCTGGTCTGGCTTTATTATTGGGTGCGCAAATCGGGGTTCCGCCCCGCGCTGCACCGCCCGCGGCTGACGCCGGGGGTGCGCGAGATGGGGGTGCTGATCCTGCCCGCGGTGTTCGGCGCCGGGGTGTATCAGATCAGCCGCTTCGTCGACCTGTTCTTCATCGCCTCGCTGCCCGACAAGAGCATCACCTATCTGGCGATGGCCGACCGGTTGAACCAGCTGCCGCTCGGGATCATCGGCATCGCGCTCGGCACCGCGATTCTGCCCGCGCTGTCGCGCTTTGTGGCGCAGGATGACCGCGATGGCGCGTCGCGCCTGCAAAGCAATGCGGTCGAACTGGCGATGCTGCTGACCGTCCCCGCCGCGGTCGCGCTGTTCGTCGCCGGGCCGGCAATCACCAGCGCCTTCTACGTCGGCGGCCAGTACAGCATCGCCGACGGCCTGGCGACCGGCGCCGTCGTTGGCGGGCTGGTCGTCGGCTTGCCCGCCTATGTGCTGGTCAAGGTGCTGGTCCCCAATTTCTTTGCCCGCAAGGATACGCGCACGCCGGTGTGGACCGCGGCGATCTCGCTGGTCATCAACATCGGCCTCAACTTTGCGCTGATCCCCTCGCTCGGCATCGTCGGGCTGGCGCTCGCGGGCTCGATCGCCGCGTGGTGCAACGTCGTCATGCTCTATGCGATCCTGCACCGCCGCGGGCTGTTCAGGCTGACCGCGCATGTCACGGGCCGCATCCTGCGCATCATCCTGGCCGCCGCAGCGATGGCGGCGGGGCTTTATGTCGCCATCCCGATGGCGGGCGACGCCTTTGTCGGCGGGGTGTTCGAGCGCATCGTCGCGCTGGGCGCGATCGTCGGGCTGGGCGCAGCCCTATTCTTTGGTTGCGCCTTCCTGTTCGGCGTGGTCAATCGCGACACCATCGGCCAGCTGCGCCGACGCAAATTCTAACGGGACAGATATCATGCGGACGCTATCGGGCATTCAGCCCACCGGAAACTTGCACCTGGGCAATTATCTGGGCGCGATCCGCAACTGGGTGCGGATGCAGGACGAGATGCCGGGCGAGAAGCTCTATTTCCTCGCCGACCTGCACGCGATCACCGTTCACAACGACCCCGCCGAGCTGACCGCAAACACGCGCGAAATGGCGGCGGCGCTGATGGCGGCGGGGATCGACCCCGCAAAAGCGATTTTGTTCAACCAGGCGCGCGTTCCCGCGCACGCCGAGCTCGGCTGGCTGCTGTTCTGCACCGCGCGTATCGGATGGCTGAACCGGATGACGCAGTTCAAGGAAAAGTCGGGCAAGAACCGCGAGGGCGCGAGTGTCGGCCTCTATGCCTATCCGGTGCTGCAGGCCGCCGACGTGCTGCTGTACCAGACGACGCACGTCCCGGTCGGCGACGATCAGAAACAGCATCTGGAGCTGGCGCGCGACATCGCGACCAAGTTCAACCTCGATACCGGCACCGAGACCTTCACCCTGCCCGAACCGACGATTCCGGCCGCCGCGGCGCGGATCATGAGCCTGCGCGACGGATCGGCGAAGATGTCGAAGTCCGACCCGAGCGACGCCAGCCGCATCAACCTGGTCGATGATGCCGACACGATCATGGCCAAGATCCGCAAGGCCAGGACCGACGCCGAACCCTTGCCGTCGGAGGCCGCGGGGCTGGAGGGGCGCGCCGAGGCGAAGAACCTCGTGTCAATCTATGCCGCGATGGCCGACGAAAATGTCGATCAGGTGCTCGCGCGCTTTGCCGGACAGGGGTTCGGCGCGTTCAAGCCCGCGCTCGGCGAGCTGCTCGTCGAAACATTGCGCCCGATCGCGACGCGGCTGAACCAGCTCAAGGCCGATCCGGCGGCGATCGACGCCGCGCTGGAGGACGGCGCGGCGCGCGCCACGGCGCTCGCGCGGCCCACGATCGACGCCGCTTATGCGGCGCTCGGGCTCTGCCGCTAGCGCAACCAAATACCGCACGACTGCCAACACGGTAGCCCTGAGCTTGTCGAAGGGCGC
>JAFAGN010000077.1 GCA_023422695.1 Pseudomonadota bacterium | reverse complement strand
GCGCCCTTCGACAAGCTCAGGGCTACGGTTCAAATTGACGGGTTGTCCTACCGCACCGCGCCGCCATCGCGCAGCGCCGCGATCTTGTTCGCATCATAGCCCAGACCTGCCAGCACCGCATCGCCGTCGCCGCCCACGGCAGGCGCCGGACGCGGCGTGTCGGTGATCGTCGCCGAGTAGCGTGGCGCGGGGGCGGGTTGCACGGCGCCGCCGACCTCCACAAACGTCTCGCGCGCCACGTTATGCGGATGCTGCGGCGCTTCGGCCAGCGACAGGATCGGTGCGAAGCAGACGTCGGTCATCTCCATGATTGCGCACCATTCGTCGCGGGTCTTGGTCAGGAACAGCGCGGTTAGCTTGTCCTTCAGTGCGCCCCATTGCGACGGGTCCATCTGGGCATCGAATGCCGGATCGTCGGTCAGTCCGGTCTTTTCGCGCAGCAACGCATAGAATTGCGGTTCGATCGATCCGATCGAGATGAACTTGCCGTCGGCGCAGACATAGCTGTCGTAGAAATGCGCGCCCCCGTCGAGCATGTTGACCCCGGCCTCGTCCTTGAGCCGACCCGCAGCGTTGAAGCCCCAAGTCATCCCGGCAAGCAACGCCGAACCGTCGGTCATCGCGCAGTCGATCACCTGCCCCTCGCCGGTCTTGGCCGCGTGGACAAGTGCGCTTGTCATGCCGAAGGCGAGCATCATGCCACCGCCGCCGAAATCGCCCACATAATTGACCGGTGGAACGGGCTTTTCGCCCGCGCGGCCGATGCCGTGGAGCACCCCCGACAGCGAGATATAGTTGATGTCGTGACCTGCCGCATGGGCATAGGGGCCGAACTGGCCCCAACCGGTCATGCGCCCGTAAACAAGCTTTGGATTGTCGGCGAGGAGAACGTCGGGACCGAGGCCGAGGCGCTCCATCACCCCGGGGCGATAGCCCTCGATAATCCCGTCGGCGCTTTTGCATAGGTCGCGCGCTACCTGGACCGCATCGGGGTTTTTCATATCGAGCGCGATCGAGGTCCGGTTGCGACTGAGTGGATCGCGCGGGTCCATGAAGCCGCCGGGGCGATCGATGCGGATCACCTCGGCGCCATGGTCGGCGAGCATCATGCCGCAAAAGGGACCGGGACCGATCCCGGCGAATTCGATGATCCGGATACCTTGGAGCGGTCCCGTCATGACTTACATCCGCTCGATGATGATTGCGGGAGCCATGCCGCCCGCGGCGCACATGGTCACCAGGCCATAACGCCCGCCCGAGCGTTCAAGCTCGTCGAGCGCGGTACCGATCAGGATCGAACCCGTCGCGCCGATCGGATGGCCAAGCGCCATCGCGCCGCCGTTGATATTTACCTTCTCGCGGTCGAGATCGAGATCGCGGATGAACTTTTCGGCGACGACGGCAAAGGCTTCGTTGATTTCCCAGACGTCGATTTCGTCCTTGGTCAGGCCAGCTTTTTCGAGCACTTTTTTCGCCGCAGGAACCGGCGCGTTGAGCATCAGCGTCGGATCGTCGCCGATATTGGCATAGGCAACGACGCGGGCGCGGGGCTTCAGGCCATGCTTGTCGGCATAGTCTTTCGACGCGAGCAGGATCGCGGCAGCACCGTCGACGACGCCCGACGAGTTGCCCGCATGATGGAAGTGCTGGATCTCGACATCGGGATAGCGGCGATTAATCTGCTTGCGGAAGGTGAAGCCGCCGCCGAGGTCGAAATCGGCAAGGCCGGTGAAGGCGGGCTTGAGCGATGCGAGCCCTTCGGCCGTCGTTTCGGGGCGCGGAAATTCCTCATGGTCGAGCGCAACGCTGCCGTCGGGGTTGAGCACGGGGACGACCGATTTGGCAAAACGGCCTTCCTTGATCGCGCGGTCGGCGCGCTGCTGGCTTACCAGCGCCAATGCGTCGAGGTCTTCGCGGCTGATCCCTTCGATCGTGGCGATCGCGTCGCCGCACACGCCCTGATGCGATTGCGGGTGGAGCTCGTCGAGCGCTTTGTGACCCGACCCCATCAGGCGCTGGGGCAATCCCGCGTTCGCCTGCTCGGCGGCATAGGCGGTCGTATAGCTCATCATCTCGGTGCCGCCCGCGATGACGCAATCTTCCATGCCGCTCATGACGGTCGCAGCGGCGAGGTTGACCGAGGTGATGCCACCGCCGCAGAAACGGTCGAGCGTGGTGCCGCTGGCCTTGGTGTCATAGCCCGCCGACAGTGCGGCCATGCGGCCAAGGTCGCCGCCCTGCTTGCCGTTCTGGCTCGACGTCGACCAGATGATGTCGTCGACCGTCGCGGTGTCGAGATTGTTGCGATCCTTGATCGCCTTCAGAACGGTGGCGGCCAGATGCTGCGGATGGAGGTGCGACAGCGCGCCCTTGCCGGGCTTGCCGACCCCGCGCGGGGTGCGAACGGCGTCGATGATATAGGCTTCGGCCATGGGAGTGTCCTTTCAGAACGAAATTGTGAGAACGAAATGATTTGAGGGTTCAACCTGCCTCTTACCCCGTTCGTGTCGAGCGAAGTCGAGACACGTGAAGCCGTGCACGAACTCGGCGTGTCTCGAC
>JAFAGN010000047.1 GCA_023422695.1 Pseudomonadota bacterium | reverse complement strand
TTGCGCAGCTCTGGATTGCTTCGCTTCGCTCGCAATGACGATAGTTTTGAGGCGAACTCCCGATGATGAAACTCCTCGACACGCTGCACCGCTGGACGGGAGGGCTGATCGGCCTCGTGCTCGCGCTGCTCGGGCTGTCGGGCGCGATTCTGGTTCACAAGGAAGAATGGATCGGCCTGCCGCACGCGGGCGACACGCAGGTTAGCGACCTCGCCACCGTGGCGGCGACGACCGAAAAGCTGATGGCGATGCCCGGCGATCCGCAGGGGATCATCTACGCCAGCCAGCGCCTCGGGCTGCACCAAATGCGGTTCGACGAGGGCGCGGGGCTTTATGCGAACCAGTCGGGCGAGGTGGTCGCGCGCTGGGCTAGTCAGTGGGAACGTCCCGAAATCTGGCTGTTCGATTTCCACCATCATCTGTTCACCGGCGACGCGGGCGAATGGGTGATCGGGATCGCGGGCCTCGCGGGCCTGTTCT
Source organism: Pseudomonadota bacterium (assembly GCA_023422695.1). Taxonomy (GTDB): domain Bacteria; phylum Pseudomonadota; class Alphaproteobacteria; order Sphingomonadales; family Sphingomonadaceae; genus Sphingopyxis. The sequence goes on along the minus strand of JAFAGN010000047.1, from coordinate 16,482 downwards.
TCGTCATCTCTGGCGTCATCCTGTGGTGGCGCACCCGCAAGACGTTCAAGCTGCGTCTGTGGCCGAAACGCATGAGCCGCCCCGCGATCGTCACTCAGCACCGCGACCTCGGCGTCGTGGTCGCGCCGCTGTTACTGCTGTCGGTCGTCACCGGCACGATGATGATCTTTCGCCCCTTTGCCGCGATCGTCGTCGCGCCCTTCGGCCCGGTTTCCGAAACCGCGAAAGCGCTCGAGCCGCCGAAGTATAAGGGCGGACCGCTGGCCGCCGATCCCGACTGGACCGCGATGCTGACCACCGCCCGCGCACGCTTTCCCGATGCCGAATTCCGTATCCTCAGCAAACCGCGCCAGCCCGGTGACCCGATCAGCCTGCGCATGAAACAGCCGGGCGAATGGCTGCCCAACGGGCGCTCGACTTTGTGGTTCGATGCCGCGACGGGCGAATTGCTCGGATCGCGCGACGCGCTGGCCATGCCCGCCGGGGCGCAGGCGTTCAATATGGCGTACCCACTGCACGCGGCGAAGGTCGGCGGGCTGCCCTATCGCCTGCTGATGACCGTGTCGGGGCTGGCGCTGGCGCTGCTCGGCAGCCTCACGGTGTGGACCTTCTGGTTCCGGCGGCCGAAGCCGGTGAAGCGAGCGACCAAGACCGCAGCGCTGGCAGCGACCTGACGCCGCGAATTTAACGCCGATTTAACGCCGCCGACCCCCGATCGCCGTGGCGCCTTAACGCGCCGCCATCCCACATGCCGGATCCTTTCTCGTCACAGGATCTTTCGCATGACTGCACCCACCGCAAAGAACGCCACCCTTGCCGCGCTGACCCTTGGCGCGCTGGGGGTCGTTTATGGCGATATCGGCACCAGCCCGCTCTACGCCTTTCGCGAGGCACTGGCGCAGAGCGGCAGCGCCATCGGCGCCAGCGACATCATCGGGGTGCTGTCGCTGGCGCTGTGGGCGCTGATCATCGTCGTCACGCTGAAATATGTTCTGTTCCTGACCCGCGCCGACAATCATGGCGAGGGCGGCGTGCTTTCGCTGATGGCGCTGGCGCACCGCGCAACCGAAGGCCGCTGGCCGATCGTGCTGATATTGGGTGCGATCGGCGCGGCGTTGTTCTTTGGCGACGCGATCATCACCCCCGCGCTGTCGGTGTTGTCGGCGGTCGAGGGGCTGAAGACGGTACCGGGAGCCGGACCCTTCATGACCCTGCCGGTCATTCTGGGACTGGCGCTTGCAATCCTGATCGCGCTGTTCGCCATCCAGTCGCGCGGCACCGCACGCGTTGCCGGACTATTCGGTCCCGTGTGCGCCTTGTGGTTCGTGTCGCTCGCCGCGCTCGGGCTTTATCACATCGCCGATGCGCCGCAGATCCTGCTGGCGTTCAACCCCTTTTATGCCGCGCAATATCTGGCCGGTCACGGCACCACCGGTCTCTTTGTGCTGGGCGCGGTCTTTCTGACGGTGACCGGCACCGAGGCGCTGATCGCCGACATGGGGCATTTTGGACGAAAGCCTATCCAGCTCGGCTGGCTGGGCTTCGTCTGGCCTTCGCTGACCCTCAACTATCTTGGCCAAGGCGCGCTGGCGCTCAAAACGCTGGCTGCGGCCGAAGCCGCCGGACAGCCCTTTGCCAATGCCGACTGGTTTTTCCTGATGGCGCCCGATGCCCTGCGTGCGCCGCTTGTGATCCTCGCCACGCTGGCGACCATTATCGCGAGCCAAGCCGTCATCACCGGGGCCTTCTCGCTGGCGCAGCAGGGGATCGCGCTTGGCCTGTTCCCGCGCATGACGATCCGCCAGACATCGGCCGACCAGCGCGGGCAAATCTATATGCCCGTCATCAACTGGCTGTTGCTCGCCGGGGTGCTGCTGCTGGTCTTTGGTTTTCAAAGCAGCAGCCGGATGGCCGCCGCCTACGGCATTGCGGTGACGGGAACGATGGTGGTCACGACGATGCTGGCCTTCATCGTCGCATGGCGCGGCTGGAAATGGGAACCGGTGTGGACCGCGCTGCTGTTCCTGCCCTTCTTTGCCATCGACCTGATCTTCTTTGGCGCCAATATCCTGCGGGTGATCGAGGGCGGCTGGGTGCCGCTGCTGATCGGGATCGCGATCATCGCGCTGATCGCGACATGGCGGCGCGGGCGCGCGGTGGCGCAGCGGCGCAGCGGCGAACAGGGCATCGTGATGGCCGACCTTGCCCCCGCACTCGCCAAGCGTCCGCCGCAGGCGGTCGAAGGTACGGCCATCTATCTGACGCAGGACAAGGATCAGGCGCCCTCTGCGTTGCTTCACAATCTCAAGCACAACAAGGTGCTGCACGCCCGCAACATCCTGCTGACGGTGACGACGGCGCAGGATCCGCACGTACCGCCAGCCGCGCGGCTCGAGCAGCGACCGCTGACCGAACGGTTCGTCGCCGCCCGGCTCACCTATGGCTATATGGACCGCATCGACGTGCCGAGCGATCTTGGCGCCGCGGGATTGCTTGCCGGGACAGGCGGCGCGTCCTTCTTTGTCGGCCGCAACGCCATCCGCGCCGCGACCCGCCCGGGCATGCCGCTGATCCCGCTGCTGATCTTTCGCTTCCTCCACCGCAACGCCGCCGATCCCACCGCCTATTTCGGCATTCCGGCGAACCGGGTGGTGGAACTCGGCTCGCAAATCGAGCTATAACGGGCCATGCGCGCCAGCCCCGCCGGTTATCTGATCGCCCTTGTCGGGGTCGCGCTGGTCGCGCTGGTCACCCACGCAGCGCTGCCCCACCTTGGCCTCGCGTCGGCGGCGCTCCTGTTTCTGTTGCCCGTGCTCGCGGCATCGGTGCGCTTTGGCAGCGGCCCGGCGCTGGTCGCGGCGGGCGGCGGCGCCCTCGCCTTCAATTTTTTCCTGCTGCCGCCGCGCTTCACCTTTCGCATCGACAGTTTCGACCATGTCGTCACTGTGGCCGTATTTCTGGCCGTCGCACTGGTGACAAGCCGACTGGCGGCGGCGCTGCGCGCGCGCGAAGGGGAAGCCAACGCCCGCGCCGCCGCCAGCGCCGAACAGGCCGAATTCGCCGCGCTGCTGGCGGGCGATGCGCCCGACGTGCTGACCCGCGCCCTGACGTGGATCGAAGCGCGCCACGGTGCCGCGCGGCTGATCGACCGCGACGTACTCCCGGCCGCCGATACCGCCCTGTCGAGCCTCGACCTGTCGGCGGCGGGCTGGGCCATTCAAGGTGCCGAGGTGGCGGGCCATGGCAGCGACACCATGCCCGCATCCGACTGGACCTTTCTGCCCCTGGCGCCCGGACATCCGGGCGGCAGCGGTCTGCTTGCCGTGGCGCGGCCGATGCACGGGACGACCAGAACCGCGGCGGAGCTGGCACAGGCCCAGGCGCTCGCGCGACTGATCGGGCAGGCACGCGACCGGCTGGCGCTCGCCGACGAACGGCATGACCGCGAACGGCTGGAGGATCGCGATGCGCTGCGACGAACATTGCTCGCGGCGATGGCGCATGATTTTCGCACCCCGCTAACCGTGCTGGCGGGCGAGGTTGCGGCGCTGGAGGGCGACCCGGTGGCCAAGGATCGCGCGCTGGCAGCGGTTCACCGGCTTGGCGCGATGATGGACGATCTGGTCGGCGCGGCGCGGATCGAAGGCGGCGCGATCGATCCGCAAATCGAAGCGGTCGACCTGATCGATTGCATCGACGCGGCGTGCGACCGGCTGGCGAGCGCGCTCGCCGGGCGGCACGTCGAACGGTCGCTGCCTGTCGACCTGCCGCTGGTTGCCGCCGATCCCGTGCTGCTGACCCACATCCTCGTCAATCTGATCGGCAATGCAGCACGCCACGCCAGCGCGCGAATCAGTATTTCGGCCACCACCGAAAAAGGCCGGATATTGCTGCATATCGACGACGATGGTCCCGGCATCGCCGAAGATTTGCATGACCGGGTTTTCGACCGTTTCGCGCGCGCGGCGGGCAGCGACCGCGACGGCGGCAGCGGGCTGGGCCTCGCCATCGTCAAGGGCTTTGCCGACGCGATGGCATTGGGGGTCGCTGCGCACGGTGCGCCAGACGGCGGCGCACGTTTCACGCTCGACCTGCCCGAGCGACGGGTGGCGACCGCATGACCCGGGTGCTGATCGTCGATGACGAGGCCGCCATCCTGCGGCTGGTGTCGGCCGTCCTCGAACGCGGCGGCTTCGCCCCGGTCGCGGCGCCGACCGCGCGGGCAGCGATCACCGAGGTCGATCATATGACGCCCGACGCCGCCGTGATCGACCTTGGCCTGCCCGACATGGACGGTATCGAGCTGGTGGCGACGCTGCGCCAGCGGATGAACGGACCGCTGATCGTGCTGACCGCACGCAATGCGACCAGTGACAAGATTGCCGCGCTTGACCTCGGCGCCGACGATTATGTCACCAAGCCTTTTGACGGCGACGAACTGCTCGCCCGGCTGCGCGCCGCGCTCCGCCGCGCCGGACGCACGATCGCCGCCGACGGCATCCTGCGCCACGGCGCGATCGAAATCGACCCGGCGCGGCACGAATTGCGGCTCGGGGGTGAGCGGGTGGCGCTGACGCCGCGCGAATTTGCGGTAATGGAGGTGCTGATCGGTGCGGGCGGGCGGCTCGTCACCCACGCCGACCTGCTCGGCCGCGTGTGGGGTCCGGCGCATGTCGGCGACAGCGATTATCTGCGCGTGGTCGTCCGGGCATTGCGGTTGAAGCTCGAGGCGGATCCGTCGGCACCGCTGCTGATCCGCAACGAACCCGGCATCGGTTACCGGCTTGGCGAGGCATAGCGCGCTTTCCTATTTTACCCGCCGCCCTATATCCTGCCCAGCCCATGACCCGCACCCGCGTCCTCCTGCTAACTGCCGCCCTCGGTCCGCTCGACTACCGCGTCCCGCACGGCAGCGAGGCGCCGCTGGGCAGCGTCGTCATCGCGCCGCTCGGGCCGCGGCGGATGGGCGGGGTGGTGTGGGAAGACAGCAGCTTTGGCGCGCCCGAGGCGGTCGGCGACAATCGCCTGCGTAATCTGTACGAAGTCGTCGCGGTGCCGCCGATCGCCGCGCCGCTGCGCCGCTTGGTCGAATGGACGAGCGACTATTATCTTAGCCCCCCCGGATCGGTGCTGCGCATGGTGCTGCCGGGGGTGGCCTTTGCCGATGCGAAGCGCCCGATCGTCGAATATCGCGCCACGGGCGAACTACCGGCGCGCATGACCCCGCAGCGCGTCGTCGCGCTGGAGAAGATCGGCGACCGGCAGGGTATGGTGCGCGAACTCGCCGCGCTGGCCGAGGTGAGCGAGGCGGTGATCCGCGGGCTGGTCCAGACTGGAGCGCTCGAAGCGGTGACCGTCTCGGCCGACCAGCCCTACCCCGAACCCAACCCCGCCTTCGCCCCGCCCGACCTGTCCGCCGAACAGAGTGCCGCCGCCGCGCAGCTCACCGCCGCGGTCGCCGCCGCGAAGTTCGAGACGCTGCTGCTCGACGGCGTCACCGGATCGGGCAAGACCGAAGTCTATATGGAGGCGATCGCCGCCGCGATCGACGCGGGGAAACAGGCACTCGTCCTGCTCCCCGAAATCGCGCTGACCGAACCGATGCTGACGCGCTTTGCCGCACGCTTCGGATGCGAGCCGGTGGCGTGGCATTCGGGCCTGCGCTCGACCGAGCGCCGCCGCGCCTGGCATGCGATAGCCGCGGGCGAGGCGAAGATCGTCGTCGGGGCGCGCTCGGCGCTGTTCCTGCCCTATGCGAAGCTCGGCGTGATCGTCGTCGACGAGGCGCATGAAACGAGCTTCAAGCAGGAGGACGGCGTCCATTATCACGCGCGCGATGTCGCGGTGATGCGCGGGCATTTCGAAGGGCTGCCGGTCGTCCTCGCCAGCGCGACCCCGGCGCTCGAAAGCCTAGCGATGGTCGAGGCGGGGCGGTATCGCCATGTCCAGCTGCCCGCGCGCTTCGGCGGCGCGACGCTGCCGGACCTCGCCGCAATCGACATGCGGCAGGACCCGCCCGATCGCGGCCGCTGGCTCGCGCCGCCGCTCGTCGATGCGCTCGCTGACCGGCTCGCCAAGGGCGAGCAGAGCCTGCTGTTCCTCAACCGTCGCGGCTTTGCGCCGCTGACTCTCTGTCGTACCTGCGGCCACCGCATCCAGTGCCCGAACTGCACCGCGTGGATGGTCGAGCACCGGCTGGTCCATCGCCTTGCCTGCCACCATTGCGGTCATGTGATGCCGCCGCCGCGGCTGTGCCCCGAATGCGAGGATGAAGACAGCCTGGTCGCCTGCGGCCCCGGGGTCGAGCGCGTCGCCGACGAGGTTGCGCTGCGCTTTCCCGAAGCGCGCGTCGCCATCGTCACCAGCGATACCTTATGGTCGCCCGCGAAAGCCGCCGAGTTCGTCGACAATGTCGAGGGCGGGCTGGTCGACATCATCATCGGCACGCAGCTGGTCACCAAGGGCTATCATTTCCCCAATTTGACGCTCGTCGGGGTGGTCGATGCCGACCTTGGCCTCGACGGCGGCGATCTGCGCGCGTCCGAGCGCACCTTCCAGCAGATCGCGCAGGTCGCCGGGCGCGCGGGGCGCGGGGTGAAGCCCGGCGAGGTGCTGATCCAGACCCGCGTCCCCGACGCCCCGGTGATGGCGGCGCTGGTCGCCAATGACCGCGACGGTTTCTACGCCGCCGAGGCCGCGGCGCGCAAACAGGCGGGCGCCCCGCCCTATGGCCGCTTCGCGGCGCTGGTCATCTCGTCGGAGGACATCGACGTCGCGCGCGGCGTCGCGCAGCGGCTGGGCGCCAAAGCGCCGGTCGCCGACGGCCTCGCCATCTATGGCCCAGCCCCCGCCCCGCTGGCGATGCTGCGCGGCCGCCACCGCTTCCGCCTCTTGCTCCACGCCCCGCGCAGTTTCGACCTGCAGGGTACGATCCGCGACTGGGTCGCCAGCATCGACTGGCCCAGCAAGGCGCGCCTCGCGATCGACATCGATCCCTATAGTTTCGTCTGAGCGCACAAGGCTTTACAGGCGGCGGCCGCCTTGGCAGCATGCGCGCATAGACAATCCGGGGGGATCGCATGACATTCGGCATCATCGGGCGGCTGGGCGCGGCGCTGGCACTATTGTATTGCTGCGCGGCGCAGCCCGCAGCCGCGCGCTGGCTGCGCGCGGACACCAATAATTTCATCATCTATAGCGAAGGCGACGAAAAATCGCTGCGCCGCTTTGCCGAAAACCTCCAGCTGTTCGATGCGACGCTGCGCCACCGTTTCAATGTTCCCGGCGGGTTCGAACCCAACCGGCTGACCATTTACCTGTTGCGCGAGGCGGCGGACGTCAACCGGCTGTCGGGCGGGCGGCTGGGGCCGGGTACCGCCGGATTCTACAGCGTCACCACCGACGGCAGCTTTGCCGTGTCGAACCGCGAGAATGACGACAACCCCGGGCGCGGCACCCCGGCGTCGCAGCAGATATTGTTTCACGAATACAGCCATCACTTCATGAAACGCTATATGCCGGTTGCGTTTCCGGCCTGGTTTATCGAAGGGTTTGCCGAATATCTGTCGACGGTCGATTTCGAAAAGGACGGCCGTCCCGCGGTCGGCATGCCCGTGTACAGCCGCGCCTATGGCTTGCTCGCATTGCCGAAAATTCCCGCCGAACGGCTGCTGTCCGAACGCCCGACCGCGATGAAGACGACGGCGCAGCAGGATGCCTATTATGGGCGCGCCTGGCTGCTGACGCACATGCTCTATTCCGATCAGGCACGCTCGGGGCAATTGCTGACCTATATGCAGGCGATCAACCGCGGCGACGATCCGGCCAAGGCCGGACCCGCGGCATTCGGCGATCTGGCGCAGCTCGACAAGGACCTCAACGCCTATATGAACCGCCGCCTCAACTACACGCTGCTCCACAAGGCGATGGTGGTCGAGGGCGAGATCAGCATAACGCCCCTGTCCGCGGCCGAAGACGCGCTGTTGCCGCTGCGCATGGCGCGATTGAGCGCGAGCGGCGAGCAGGAGCGGCTGGCCAAGCTCTCCGCCGACCTTCAGAAACTGGCGGCGCAATATCCCGGCGATGCGGGCGTCTGGTTCGAACTGGCGGCCAGCGAATGGGACAAGGACGACGAACACCGCGATCTGGCCGCCGCGCGCGCGGCGGTCGACAAGGCGCTGGCGCTGAAGGCCGACCATGTTCGCGCCAACGTCCTGCTCGGGCGGCTGCTGTCGAAAGAGATGGACGCCAAGGGCGACTATAGCGACGCCGCGTGGCGCGCGGTGCGCAAGCCGATCGCGCTGGCCAACCGCACCAACCCCGACGACCCGCTGCCGCTGTTCGAATTTTTCCAATCCTATGTCGATCAGGGCCAGCGCCCGCCGGCCATCGCCTTGCAGGGTCTGGAGCAGGCCTTTTCGCTGGAACCGGAAAATGTCACGATCCGGATGAACCACGCCTTTGCGCTGGCCAATGCGGGCAAATTCGACGCCGCGACGAACCTGGCCAAGACGATCGCGTTCGATCCGCACGATCGCGGCAATGGACAGAATCTGCTCGACCAGATCGAGGCCATGCGCGATCGCGGCAAAGATGGCGCGGTGACCACTGCCGATGTCGGCGCGACCGAAGATTGAACGAACCGCGATCGGCCATGGGATCGATCGACGCGGAAAGAGGAACGGGACTGTCATGTTGAAAATTGCCGCGCGGATCATCTGCACGATCGTAACCCTGACCCTGGCCGCGACCGCCACGACGGCGCGCGCCGAATGGTGGGAAGCGCGCACCAGCCATTTCATCATCTATTCCGAAACCAAGCGCGAGGATGCCGAAGCGTTCGCGCGCGACCTCGAACGCTTCGACAATGCGCTGCGCACGATGCAAAACATGCCCGTCCCCGGTCCCGACGTCGGCGACGCCAACCGCCTGAAAGTCTATCGCACCGGCGACACCGACCGGCTCGGCTATATCCTGAACGCTTCGGGCGCCGGGATCGGCGGCATCTATTTTGGCCGCGCCGGCAATCCGAGCTCGTTCGTTCCAGCGCGTGAGAAACGATCGCTGTCGCGCGGCATCGACACCAGCGGGCCACAGCTCGATATCCGCTCGACGCTGTTCCACGAATATACCCACCATTTCATGCTGACCAATTTCAGCACCGCCTATCCGCATTGGTACACCGAAGGGTTTGCCGAACTGTACAGCACGATCCGCTTCAATCCCGACGGCAGCTTTCATGTCGGCGACGTGCCGCAGCATCGCGGCGAGATGCTCAAGCAGCTGTCGGACACCAAATTGTCGCGCCTGCTCGACACCAAGGTCAAGCTCAACGGGCTGGAATATTATCAGTCGTACAGCTTTGGCTGGCTGCTCGCCCATTACCTGAACTTCCACCCGGCGCGCAAAGGCCAGATCCAGACCTATCTGTCGGCGGTGAACCGCGGCGAAGATTCGCTCGCCGCCGCCAAGGCTGCGTTCGGCGACCTCGACGCGCTGCAACGTGAAGTGCGCCGATACAAGAGCGGTCCGTTCCTGGGTTACGACATCAAGCCCGCCAACTACGTCGAACCCGCCGTGACGATGCGCCGGATGACCGCGGCCGAAGAAGCGGTGATGCAGGCGCATATGCGCTCGGTGCGCGGGGTGACGCGCTCGCAGGCCAAGGATGTCGCGGGCGACCTGCGCGGCAAGGCGGCGCCCTATCCCGACAGCCTGTTCGCTCAGCTGGCACTGGCCGAGGCCGAGATCGACGCGCAGAATTTCGACGCCGCCGATGCCGCCGCCGATCGCGCGATCGCGATCGACGCCCAATCGCCGCTCGGCCATTATTGGAAGGGCATGGTGGCGATGGGGCGCGGCGAAAAGGACAAGGCGGCCTATGCCGCAGCGCGGCCGCATCTGGTAAAGGCGCGGCGGATCGACCCCAAGGATCCGCGCCCGGCCATCGCCTATTATCAATCCTTCTATGACGCGGGCGAAGCGGTGCCCGAACCGGCGATCATCGCGCTGGAAGAAGTGTTTCCCTATGCGTCCTATGATCCCACCTATCGCCTGCTGCTGGGCCGCCAGCTGATCGACGAAAAAAAGGGCGATCTGGCGCGCAGCGTGCTCGCGCCGATCGCTTTCGGATCGCACAGCAGCGACGAGGAAAATCCGCTGCAGGCCGTTATCACCGCGATCGACGCCAAGAATATGGATGAGGCACGGACCAAAATGGCCGAGATCTTCAAGAAGATGAAGGACGCGCGCGACGGCAAAGACCGGCGCTGATTGTCGAGCGGATAGAGCGCTTTACAGCCGCCACCGGGACTGGCAGCACGGCCGGAAATGCCAGCCGGGAGCAATAGCATGATCAGGATTCGCGTGACGATGGTCGCGGCCATTTTGGCCGTCATCGCCACCCCGGCGCACGCCAAATGGCTGCGCGCCGACACCGAGAGCTTCATCATCTACAGCGAGAGCAACGAAAAGCAGCTGCGCGAATTTGCCGCCAATCTGCAGCGCTTCGACACGACGTTACGCGTCGTTTTCAACGTCGCCCCGAAGGGCGAGGAAAGCCGCCTGCCCATCTATCTGCTGCCCGGCCGCGACGATGTGGCGCGGCTAGCGACGGGGTCGCGCAGCGCCCCAATTGCGGGCTTTTACCGCCAAGACCGCGATGGCAGCTTTGCGCTGTCGCATCGTCAGAACGACGGCGCCCTGCCCGGCACGTCGCCGGCGCAGCAGGTGCTGTTCCACGAATATAGCCATCATTTCATGAAGCGGCATTTGCGCGCCGCCTTTCCCGGCTGGTTCATCGAAGGCTTTGCCGAATATTATTCGACGGTCGACTTCGACAAGGAAGGCCGCGCCACGGTCGGCCAACCGGCGCATCGCCGCGCCTATGGCCTGTTGATGCTGCCCAAGATACCCGCCGAGCGCATCCTGTTCGAACCGCCGAGCGCGATGCGCAGCCGCGGCCAGACCGACGTCTATTACGGACGGTCGTGGCTGCTCACCCACATGCTGTTCCACGATCCGGCGCGCGCCAACCAGATCAACGCCTATACCAACGCGATCAACGCCGGAACCGAGCCGCGCCAGGCGGCGACCGATGCGTTCGGCGACCTCGCGCAGCTCGACAAGGACCTCAACCGCTATGTCGAGGGGCGGTTGTCCTATCGCACGACGCGTGATCCCGTGCCGGTATCGACGGCGATCAAGATCACGCCGCTGACGGCCGACGAGGATGCGGTGATATTGCTGCGGCTCGAGCGGCTCAACGCGCGCGGTGATCAAGCGCGGCTGATGAAGGCACGCGATGCGCTGCGCGCGGCGGCGGAAAAAATGCCGACAAATGCCGACCTGCAATACGAACTGGCCGCCGCCGAGTGGGACATTGCGCCCGCCACGCGCGACGTCGCGGCCATCCGCGCCGCACTCGACAAGGTGCTGGCGGCGAAGCCCGAGCATGTGCGCGCCAACGTCCTGCTGGGCCAGTTGCAGCTGGCCGAACTGCGCAAGAAGGGCGAGACCGATCCGGCGGCGTGGAAGGCGGCGCGGCGGCCGATCCAGATCGCCAACCGCGCCGACCCCAACGACCCGATCCCGCTGCACGCCTATTTCCAGAGCTTTCTGACCGAAGGACAGCGGCCGAGCGACATGGCGATCAAGGGGCTGGAGCGCGCCTTTGCGCTGACCCCCGAAAATCTCAACCTGCGCAGCGCCTATGCAGTGTCGCTCGCGCACCTCGGCCGCTTCGAACCCGCGATCAATCTGGCCAAGACCGTCGCCTTCGATCCGCACGACAATGGCCGCGGCGACGCGTTGCTCAAGCGGATCGAAACGATGCGCGACCGCGGCGCGGCCGCCGCCGCGTCCCTGGACGAGGACGGCGGCGACTGACGCGCGTCAATAGTCGGGCTCGGCGCCGTCCAGCACCTGCGCCGCCTGCGCGGTGAGCCACGCCATCGCCGCCGCCCAGGGCTGGTGCCCATGGCTGATGCGCGCGACACCCAGTTCCGCCAGTTCCCGGTGCGTCGGCCCGCCCTTGCCGCGCAGAATGTTCACCGGCAGCGGCGAGGCGTCGCAGATCGCGCCGATGCATTGGGGATCGAGCAGGAAGGGCACGAACAGCGATCCCGCCCCCGCGTCAGCATAGGCGCGCGCGCGTTCGAGCGTCGCGGCGACCAGCGCCCCGCCGTCCTGCGCGACATCAGCGCCGCGGAAGGTATCGCAGCGCGCGTTGACGAAGATGCCGGTGTCGGCCGCGGCGCGGTACCGCGCCGCCGCATCGGGAATCGTCAGCAGCGCGCTCTGGCCCGGCAGCCGGTCCTCCATATTGATCCCCGCTGCACCCGCCGTCATCGCGTGCTCGACCGAAACCCCGACCGCCGCCGGATCGGCGCCATAGCCCGATTCCATGTCGATCGTGACCGGCAGGTCGGTGACCGCCAGGATGCGCGCTAGATTTTCGAACACATCCTCGAGCGGGAAATCCTCGCCATCGGCGCGGCCCTGCGCGCCCGCGACGCCAAAGCTGCCCGTCGCAATCGCCTTCGCGCCCGCCGCGGCGACCGCTTTCGCACTCCCCGAATCCCAGATATTGACGAGGATCAGCGGGTCGCCGGGAACATGCAACGCGCGAAATTCAGCGACTTTATCCGACATCAGAAACTCTCCCGCTTGAGCAATTCTTCCTTGATCGGCAGGCCATAGGCATAGCCGCCGAGCGTCCCGTCGCTGCGCACCACCCGGTGGCACGGAATCAGCACCGCGACATTGTTCGCGCCATTGGCGCTGCCCGCGGCACGCACCGCCTTGGGTTTACCCACCGCGGCAGCGATGTCGGCATAGCTGCGCGTTTCGCCCGCCGGAATCCGGCGTAGTTCGCGCCACACCGCTTCCTGAAACGCGGTCCCTTTCACATCGATCGGGATATGGTCGAAACCCTGCGTCGGCGCCTCGACCGCTTCGACGACCTGCGATAGCAGCGCCGTAAAATCGGCGCCGCCTTCGACCAGTTCGGCGGCCGGAAACCGCGCCTCCAGCGCCTCGCGTCCCTCGGCGAAGCTCAGGCGGCATACCCCTTTTTCGGTTGCGGCCACCAGCATGGCGCCAAGACTGGTCGGCACCACCGCCCAGTGGATCGTCACCCCCTTGCCGCCATTGACCCACGCCGAAGCCGTCATCCCCATGCGTCCCTCCATATTATCATAGAAACGCGACGGCCCCGAAAAGCCCGCGTCGTAAATCGCATCGGTCACGCGCGCGCCTTCGCTCAGCGCTTGCCGCGCGCGTTCCTCGCGCAGCGCGCGGGCATAGGCGGCGGGCGACAGGCCGGTGTGGCGCGTGAAGACACGCTGGAAATGCGTCGGCGAATAGCCGGTTCGGCCCGCCAGATCAGCGAGCGCCAGCGGCTCCTCGCTCGCCTTGATCGCCTGGATCGCCGCGAGCACCGCGCCCTCGTCGCGCGCGACATCGTCGGGGAGGCAGCGTTTGCACGGACGCAGTCCCGTTTCGCGTGCCGCGGCGCCATCGGCAAAGAAGCGGACATTGTCGCGCAAGGGGTGCCGCGCCGCACAACTGGGTCGGCAATAGATGCCCGTCGTCAGCACCCCGGTCACGAAGCGCCCGTCGAGCGCGCGGTCGCGGCGCAGCACTGCCGCCCAGCGCGCGTCGTCGGTCATGGTGTCGGCGGCGCTCATACCCCATCCCTTTCAATCCGCGCCGCGAAACAGCCATGCGCGGCATTGTGGGCGTCGATATAGGCGATGCCGGCGTCGGCGAACAGGTCGCGGATCGCCGCGTCTGCCTCGCCCGGCCCCGCGAGCCGCGCGCCTTGCAGCATCCCAGCGGCGTCGAAGCCGCGCAGCGCAATCGGGCGACCATGAAACACCGGCGGCACGGCGTCGCGATAGGTCGCCGCGGCAACCCCCGACCGCACATAAATGGCATAGGCGCTGCGATAGGGCGTCGCGACATCGTGGCTGACGTGGTGGAGCAGGATCAGCTCCTCGCCGGCGCGCGCATCCTGCAGACTGATCCGGCAGGGAAAGCCATGGTCGGCGGCCGCGGTGACGCGGCGCGCGTTGATGGCTGCAAGTTCGGTGTCGTCCATCGCGAACAGGGGAGCGAAGCGGTCGGGACGGAGTCCCTGGATCGAATAGGTCATCGGGTCTTTCCTTCTTTCTTGGCTGCCGCACTCCTGCCACGAGCGTGCCGACCGGTGCGTCCCGATGCTTGCGTTCAAAGTTGGCGGGGCTAGGGTGCGCGCCATGACCCGCCTCCTTGCGTTGCTGCTCGCCCTTCTGACCTTCACCGTTCCGGCCCGCGCCGCCGACGACATCAGCGCCGCGTCGCGCAGTGTTGTGCGCGTTGTCACCGTCGCGATGGTTGATGGCGAAGTCGTCGGTTTCGGCCATGGCAGCGGCATCGCGATTTCGCCGACGCGGATCGTCACCAACGCGCATGTCGTCGAATCGGCGGTGCAATATCCGAACAATGTCGCGCTGGGGGTCGTCCCGTCGGAGGGCAAGAAAAGCTATGCGGCCAAGCTGATCGCGATCGACACCGCGCGCGACCTGGCCCTGCTCGAAATCACCGAAGCGCGGCTGCCCGCCGCCGCGGTCTATACCGGCCCGCTCGAATCGGGCAGCGACGTCGTCGCGCTCGGCTATCCGGGCAATGTCGATCTCGCCACCGCGCGCAGCGCCAACGACTATATCACCCCGCGCACCCCGACGCGCAGCGAAGGCAATTTTTCGAACACCCAAAGCGTCGACGGGGTCGCGATGCTGATCCACACCGCCAAGATTTCGCGTGGCAATTCGGGCGGGCCGCTGGTCGACGGGTGCGGGCGCATCACCGGCATCAACACCGCGATCACCCGCGCCGACGACGGCGATTCGCCCTTTGCCTTTGCGATTTCGGCGCGCGAGCTGACCCGCTTTCTGACCGACGCGAACCAGCAATATGCCAGCGTCGGCACGCCGTGCCTGTCGCTCGCCGAGGCCGACGCGCGCGACCGTGCCGCGATGGATGCCGAAGCGCGCGCGAGCGCCGAGGCCAATGCCGCCAAGGACGCCGCCGCAAAGCTCGACCGCGACCTGAAACAGGCGCGCGCCGAAGAGGAAGCGCTCGCCGCGCGCGAAAACCGCATCGCGCTGGCCGGGGTGTTATTCGTGATCGGCGCGCTGTCGGCGGGCGCCGGGCTGATGTTCTATGGCCAGAAGAATATCCGCAATGCCAAGATCGCGGGCGGCGTCGGCGCGGCGCTGATCATCGGCGCCGCGATCCTGTTCGTCACCCGCCCCGACGCGCGCGCCGAAATCGCCGCCGAAACAGCCGCCGCGCCCGCCGCGACGGCGCCGAAACTGGCGGCGGGCAATTTTGTCTGCACGATCCGTTCGGACCGCAGCCGCATCACCGTGTCGGCGACGACCGACGTACCACTGACCATCGGTGCGTCGGGCTGCGTCAACGATCGCACCCAATATACGATGGGCGCCGACGACCGCTGGCAGCGCATACTGGTCCCGAACGACGAGGCAACCGTCACCGTCGCGTCGATCGATTCGACGGGGCGCGATTACCGCGTCGAACGCTATCTGCTCGATGCCGACGCGATGACCAAGGCCCGCGAAACCCGCGCCGCAGCGACGGTAAAGGGCTGCACCGCAGACCCCGAAGCGCTCGCCGGACTCGCCGCGCAGCAGGACGCCATCCGCAGCACCCTGCCCGCCAGTCCCAACGAACGGCTCGTCTATCGCTGCCAGCCCGCGGCGGGTGGCGCGGCAGCGGTCAAACCGGCGGTCGCTCCTTGACGTGACCACTTAAAAGACCTATTAACAGGTCATGGGAAAGCCGCTTCTCGCCGACTACGGCATCAGCATTTCGGAACTCAAAAAGAACCCGTCTGCCGCCATCCGCGCCGCCGATGGTGCACCGGTCGCGATCTTTAATCGTAACACGCCGGAGGCCTATCTGGTCCCTGCCGAGGCATGGGAGGCGATCGTCGATGCGCTCGACGATATGCGGTTGGCCGAAATCGTGCGCGAGCGCGCAGGCCAGGAGGAAATCGAGGTCTCGATTGACGACCTATAAGCTGACCTTCCTTCGCGATGCGGAGAAGGAATGGAAAAAGCTCGACAAGACAGTCCAGACGCAATTTGCGAAAAAGCTGCGCGAGCGGCTCGGCCATCCCCGCGTACCCTCGGCGAGGCTGCACGACATGCCCGATTGCTACAAGATCAAACTCCGCAAGTCCGGATACCGACTCGTCTATCGCGTTTTCGACGACCGCATCGTCGTACAGGTCGTTGCGATCGGCAAACGCGAGCGCAATGAGGCCTATGAGGCAGCAACGCGCCGGATCTAGGGTCTGTACTCAATTGACGTGATGGCGTTGTTATGATTCAAGCTGCTAGGGAGGCTTGGATCATGGCGGATCATTTCTGGCTGAGCGAGGGACAATGGGCGGCGATCGAGCCGCACATTCCG